>NZ_PRLH01000093.1 GCF_003013815.1 Cyanothece sp. BG0011
AAGTGGGGGTTCCTGAAACTTGATCCCCATAAGCCAAAACATAGTAGGTTCCGGTTTGTTCGATGGGAATGACAATTTCGGGATCAGCGTTAAAAGGTTGTACTGTCGTTAGGTCAAATTGTCCTCTGGTGGGCATTTCCCCATAACTGACATAAAGTTCGTTAAACGCTTGATCCGAACTACTATCTAACTGTAAACGAATCGCTTGCCCGGCATTGGCATCGAAACGGTAGTAAATGGCTTGTCCTTGCGCTAAGGTCCCTGTGTCTGGCGTATCTAGGGTTAAAACTTCTACGTCTAAGGTCACTTGTTCCCCAGAAACCCCGACATTGTTACTCTCATCCACTTCCGGAACTTGGTTACGGATATCACTGCGAACAATCACATGATAATCCCCTAAATTGACCCCTGGGACAACACCGTTTAAGGTTTGACTATAACTGTCTCCACTGGCAATATTTCCAGAACGAGTGACTTGCCCCACTAAGGTGTCGTTAATATCCCATTGGGTATCCCTAGACAGATAAACCGAATCGGTCCAAGTGCCGAAAGCGGTGTCAGTTCCTTGGTTTTCGACGCTGTAACTAATACTAATCCCTTGGCCTGGAATGGCACTGTTAGGAACCGTAACATCTGTGACGACTAAATCGGAGGGTGCCGGTAAAATAATCTCAGTCGAAAAGCCATCAAAATTGGTATTATTTGACTCTCCATCCCTTTCATAAACGGCATTACCGCTATCTGTGACCACAAAGGCATAATACCGTCCGGCTAACCCACGGGGTACGTTAAAGCTTTCGGTGACGGTATAACTTTCACCCTCATTAATGACTCCTGTCTGGTTGCGGAAACCTAAATAAATATCACTGCTGCGATCAAATACCTGATCACGGGATAGATACACCGCATCATACCAATTTGCTCCTGTGGCAGCCCCATTATTGGCCACGGTCCAGGTTAAGGTTAAAGGTTGTCCTGCAATACCTTGGGTGGGTGCATCTACGGATTGTACAGTCAAATCAGCCGTCGGTGTCGGGGTAATGGGCAGTTTTCCCTCGCTGGTACTACCACCACCACTACTACTATCACTGGCTTTAACGTTATTATTCTCAAAATTCCCCTCAATGACATTATTATCCCGATCTGTCCTCACTAAAACATGATAATTACCATCACGATCAACCGGCAGATTAAAGGTTGCTGTTGCGGTATAACTTTCTGAGACATTTAACGCCCCGGAACGGAACACAGAACCTAAAGAAATATCATCGTTACTGATGGTAGTATCTAAGGATAAATAGACATCATCGTACCAATAATTGCTATTGGTGCGGCCAAACCCAAGATTTTCTACGGTCCAACTAATATTAACCGGGGTTCCTGACTCTAGGGTTGTGGGTAAAGTGATGGCCGTAACTTGTAAATCAGGGGTATCACGAGCAATGGTTATGGGTAAAGCATTAGACCCATTATTCCCTTCATTGCTGCCTTCATAGACGTTATTGGTGGCATCTGTGACCACAAAGAACTGATAATCCCCGGCTAAACTGAAGGGTAGAGCAACGGTTTCTGTCCGACTATAGGTTTGATTGGGGGTTAATAATCCAGTTCGGCTAAAGGTGGCGAGGGTAATATCGTCGGCATCCCCTAATACGCCATCCACAGAAGCAACAATGCGATCGCTCCAACTGGTGACAATGGTATCCCCAACTCCCTGATTTTGCACCGTCCACTGTACTTGAATGGATTTTCCAGCTTCTCCTGTGGTGGGAATAACCGCTTCTGTCACCACTAAATCGACGGGTTGAGAAACAATTTCGACTTGATTGGCACTTTGAACTAAATTATTGTCATTATCTAACTCAAAAACCCGATCGCCGTCATCGGTTACCCCAAAAACGTAATAGGTTCCGGTTAAGGTATTACTGAGGGCAAAATTGGCCGTACGTTCATAACTATCCCCTGGGTTAAGAATACCGTAACGGTTAACACTACCCAGTCGAATGTCTGTAATAGGATCAAAGTCCTCATCCGTTGAAAGATAAAAAGTATCGATCCAAGAACCATTAGGGGTTTCCGTTGCGCCATAGTTAGTGACACGGTAATTAATAGTTAAATTGCTACCAGAACGGGCATTATTGGGAATAACTAAGGTTTCAAATTCTAAATCAGGGGGTGGGGTTAAAAGAATGCTAGTAGGGGTGGTATCAAGGTTACTGTTGTTATTGTCAAAGATATGTTCGTAAACTTGGTTATAAATATCGCTTTGAACAAAGAAGAAGAAGTCGCCATCAACCCCAATGGGTAAATTAACTGTGGCAGAACCGGTATAACTATCCCCTGCATTGAGCGCACCACTATGATAAAAGGTGCCTAAAATGCGATCGCTTGCGTCTAAGGTTTCATCTTCGGACATAAACACCCGATCCCACCAGGCCGTCTCTAAAGTGCGTCCATTGCCTTCATTGGTCACAGTCCAACTTAAGTTCATGGGTTGCCCAGAAAATGCCCCTATGGGTGCATTAACATTAGTCACTTGTAAGTCTGGGGGTGGGGTTAAGTCCACATCCGTCGGACTGCCAGCACCCCAGTTATCCCCTTCGTTACCCACTTCTGTGACATAGTTATAAGCATCTGTCTGCACTAAGAAATAGTAATTACCATTGATTCCTTGGGGTAGGGTAACGCTTAAACTGTTGCTATAACTATCTCCTGTATTGAGATAACTAGGATTGGTGGTTCGTCCTAAATAGGTATCCGTATCATCAAAGGTTTGATCTAAGGATAAATAGACTGTGTCGTACCACACCGGTGCGTTGGTTCCCCCTGTACCCACGTTACTCACAGTCCATTCTACGATGGTGTCTTGACTGGAAAAGGCTGTCTCTGGTGCGGTGACACTGCTAACTTGTAGGTTAGGAATGGGAGAAAGTTCTAGGGTGAGGGTGTCCTCATCTGTCGTGGTGTTATTGGACTCGTTTTGGGTTCCTTCGGGAAGATTGCCATAATAATCCGTGGTGACAGCAACTTGATAATCCCCAGTGAGATCCAAGGGTAGGGTAAAAGATTGAGTTCTTTCAATGGATTCTCCTGACGCAATATTGCCGGTAAAGTTAAAATAGCCTAAATCTCTAACAAATGCCCCTGTACTAGCATTAACCAAATAAACGCGATCCCACCAAGTTCCCTCCGCCTCGGCTGGCCCTTGGTTGGTAACGGTCCAACTAACATCAATGGGTTGCCCTGATAAGGATTCAACAGGTGCATTAATATCACTTACGACTAAATCAGGGGCGTTAAGATTAATGGCCACCGCACGAGCATTATTATTATTATCCGTCTCTCCTTGGTTTCCTGAACCATCGGCCACAAAGATTAAATAGCGATCGCCAGTGGAAAAATTGGGTAAGTTCAGATTACGGGTGACAGTGTACTCTTCTCCTGCACCGAGAGGGGTTTGCTCAGAAATCAATTCTTGAGTCACCAATGTATCAGCATTGGCATCAAAAACAGCATCGTTGGAGAGATAAATGCGATCGTACCAATCCGTTGCAGCCGAGGTGGTTCCTTGGTTTTGCACCGTCCAAGACACTTCAATACTCTTACCCAAAGTTCCTATTGTGGGAACTGTCGCACTCGAAACGATTAAATCTGGTGCGGTTAAGGTGATAGGAACAACCGTTAAGTTATTATTTTCGTTGATTTCTCCTTGACGATTATTATGATCCGTTGCAAAGATTAAATATTGATCCCCGGTGGCGAAACTGGGTAAAACAACGTTTTTACTGATGGTATAGTTAGCCCCTACCTCTAAGGGAGTTTGGGTAGCAATGTATTCTGCAGTGACTTGAACATCACTACCGTCTAAGGTTTGGTTACTGGATAAATAAACTCGGTCATACCAGTCTCTGGTGGCTGTTCCGGTGCCTTGGTTGCTAACGGTCCAGGTTAATTCTACTGTGTCCCCTAAAACTGCCGTTTCTGGGGCATCAGTAGCGGTTATGGTTAAGTCTGAAGCAGAAATATTGATGGGAACTGCCCGCACATTGTTGGTTTCGTCTGTTTCCCCTTGGCGGTTGTTCAAAGATGAGGAATAAGTATAAATGCTATCGGTGACAAACAATAAATAGCGATCGCCGGTTTCGGTGCTGGGTAAGCTAATATTGCGACTGCTTGTATAGGTAGCATTGGCATCTAAAGGGGTATTACTGCCTTGCCACAGAGCGGTCAAATACTGATCACTACTATCAAAGGTTTGATCACTAGAGATATACACCGAATCATACCAGTCTGCATTGGCAGCCACAGTTCCCTGGTTCGTCACATCCCAAGATACGGCAAAGGTTGCTCCGACGGTAACTGACTCTGGGGCAGAGGCATCACTGACAGTTAAGTCAGGGGCATCTATGCGGAAAGCAACGGCGCGATCGTTATTGGTTTCGTCGGTTTCTATTTGAGCGTTATTGCCATCGGTACGGAAAATTAAATAACCATCCCCGATAAAGTTTGTCTGAGTGGGTAGGGTAATGTCTTGGGTTTGGGTATAACTTCCCCCTGGTTCGATGGGGGTTTGAGACGCTGCTGAAATACTGGTAATAAAGGTGTCAGAAAAATCATAGGTATCATCACTAGACCAATAAACATAATCAAACCAATCTCCCGGTGCTTCTTCTGTTGTTGATTGGTTTTCCACTGTCCACGACAGGCTAACGGTTTCTCCTAATGCTCCTGACTCCGGTGCAGTTGCTGCGGAAACCATTAAATCCGGTGCACCGATGGTAATGGCAATGGCGAGATCGTTATTATTATCGTTGGTTTCTCCTTGAGCATTGTTACCATCTGCTCGGAAAATCAGATAATAGTCTCCTGGGTTAACATTGGGTAAGGTAAGACTGCGATCTATGGTATAGTTGCCCTCTGGTGCTAAGGGGGTTTGAGGGCTAATGGATTCAGACGTAATGAAAATATCACCAAAACCACCAATGGTGTCATCGGTTGATAGATAAACATAATCGAACCAATCTGCAGGGGCGGCCACCTCTCCTTGATTAGTCACTGTCCAAGAAACATTAATCTCTTGATTACTTACTCCCCGACTGGGGGCAGTGGCATCACTAATGATTAAATCTGGCGCACTTAAACTAATAGGAAGGATAAACGTATTATCGGTTTCATCGGTTTCGCCCTGCTGATTATATTGATCAGCAATAAAAATCAAATAGCGATCGCCTGTTGCCGTGGTCGGAATAACCAGGTCACGGGTTTCTGTATAACTTCCACCTGTTCCTAATGGACTTCTCGAACCTTGCCAAATTTCAGTTACATAGGTATCAGAAAAATCAACGCTTTGATCCGATGAAATCACCACTCGATCATACCAATCTGCATTGGCTGCAACGGTTCCGTTATTTTCTACTGTCCAGGAAACGGAAAGGGTTTCTCCTAAAATTGCTGTATCGGGAGCAGTTGCACCAGACAAAGTTAAGTTAGGGGCAGTAATATTAATAGCTTGGCTATAAACGTTATCGTTTTCATTAGTTTCTTGCTGATTGTTATAATTATCTGTTTTAAATAGTAAATAGCCACTACCGACAGCTTGTCCAGATAAATTAAATGTCCGATTAATGGTATAGGTTTCTGTTGGTTCTAAAGGTAAACCTTCAAAACTATTAACAAATTCTTCATAGAGATAAACATCATCACTATCTCCAAAAATATCGTTTTCTGAAAAAACAACGCGGTCATACCAAAAGGTTCCTGTGGTGGCAGAACCGATATTGTCTACTGTCCAAGATAAGGTAACACTTTGTCCTGTTGTAGCAGTAGTTGGGGCGGTTACTTCCCTAACAACGAGGTTAGGAAAACTATTACTACTGGTTAATGTATAGTCTCCTGTTGCGCCACTACTAAAGCTGGTTACCCTGACAATATAGTTGGTATCAGCTTCCGCCGTAAAGGTTAATAAGGAGTTTAACCCTTCTCCTCCATCATCATCAGAAGTAATTAAGGCTTGAGTATCAGCATTAATTAATTGTAAATAAGTATCGAAAGGTGCCGTTAAACCGATGCTAACTGTCTCACCTGGGTTAACATCTGTTAATGTATAATCATCGCTGTACCTTCCTGATCTTGTTGGATTAAGGGCATCATCAACACTTAAAGACCCTGTAATCGTTTCATCAATAGCAGAAATTGTTCCAACAATTGGCGGAGGGGGAGGGGTTGTTACTTCAAAAGGAACCGCAAAGGTGTTGTTATTTTCATCGATTTCTATTTCATAATCATAACGATCTGTTGCAAAAATTAGATAACCATTTCCGTTTAATTCATTGTCATAATCAGGTAAATAAATACTCCTCGTAATGGTATAACTGTCTTCAGGATTGAGGGGTAAGTTATAGGGATTAAATTCTTCTCCTTCACCAAAATCATAATATTGTATTGGCTCATCGTATAGATATATATCTCCTTCATCTAAGACATCATCAGTAGAAAAATAGACTTCATCATACCAAACATTACTAGCAGTGGCTACAGTTCCTTGGTTTTGCACTGTCCAACTGACATCAATATAACTGTTTAACTCACTTGATGCAGGTGTGCTAACCTCTGTAATAACTAAATCAGAGCCATTTCCTGCAGTACCGAGAAAAAGACTATAAACGTTATCGTTTTCGTTGCTTTCAGGTTGAATTCCATTCGGCTCAAAGAAGTCAAAATCAGTAATAAAAAGTAAATATTGATTATTGGTGACTCCAAAATCAGGTAAGGTAACCTCCACAGTTTGAGTGTAACTATCTCCTGGAATTAAGGGATCAAATTGATGATAATCCGTCAAAATACTTGTTAAAAAGATATCCTCAAAGGGGTCAAAGGTTGAATCATCTGATAAGTAAACCCCATCAGACCAGCTTTCCCACGTATCAAATCCTCCTATATTTTCTACTGTCCAAGATACAGAAATGTTTTCATTTGGCTCAGGATTAATCGAAGCAGTTGAAGCGTCGGTTACGGTTAAATTAGGTAAGCCAAATGTTTCCCAATCAAAGGAATAAGTATTATCATTTTCTGGTGCAACCCATTGTAAATAATAAATTCCATCACTGGTTAATTGAGTTTCAAAATACTGACTATAAGGACTACTTTCTAAAGTCTCTGAGGTAATTAATGTTCCCTCAGCATCGTATAGATTTAAGGTAACAGGATGGGTTAAATTACCAAGTTCATAACGAACTCTTAAAAAACTTTCTCCTGTGGTTGCTTCGATTTGATACCAGTCTTCATCAAGCAGCAATAAATTAGTCAAATAAATCCCTTCTTGTTCCCTAATATCGGCGGCTGTTTCTAAGGTATTATTATCTTCAAATTCATCAGGGACACTACTAAGGACTTGGGTTGACCAACTTAGATCATAACTGTTACTAATTTGATTAGTATTGGGATCACTAGAAGGGGAATTAATCCTTAAATAATAATCTCCTGGATCTAAAATCGTAGTAATTTCTTGTTGAAAATTACCCGTAATTGAACTAGGACGATAAAGTCCAGAAGCAATTAATGTCCCTGATGGGTTATATAATCCTAAATCAAGATAACGAGAATTAGTGGGAAAATTAATAATAGTTGAGAAATATTCTTCTCCAGCATCAACGGTTACTTTATACCAGTCTTGATCCCCTGCATAGGAAATGCCTTGACCATTAATACTACTTAATAAAACTCCCTCTGATGCTGTTAAATCATAAGCAGTTGCTAGGGTGTCATTGTCTTCATAATTATCATCGGTTATATCGATGGCAAATCTAGCAAAACCACTTCCTGGGGAACGAATTCCCTCGGTCCGTAATGGATCGACATTGCCTTGATCATCAGCAACGGTTAAGGTATCCCCTTGGGTAACATATAAATAACCGTTTAAATAAACAGAAGCACTGCCTTTACCAATATTAAAAGGTGCGTCGGGCAAGTTTTGGCGATCGCTGACATAAACTATTCCTTCAGGAGTCTCACTAAGGATCACTCTGGCAAAATCAGCGTTATTAATTAATCCTCGTCCTTCATTAAACGGCCAAGTATCATTACTGGTTTCTCCCCGTAACAAATATAAGACGTTACCGGTTGCGGTAACGGAATTGCCCCATAAACTGGTGCCATTGTCGTTACTGGTCCACCCTAAATCATTGTTTAAAGAGTAAATTAAAGTCTGTTGAGAGGCCAGAGGGGTTTCTCCGTCGGGGATAGATGTCAAAAAACTTCCCTCTGGATAACCTGTCTCATTGTTAGTCCACATCACCAGTTGATCGCCACTGAGATGATACAGTCGATCATTGGTGGCGTTATATTCCCAGTCTCCTCCTCTGGGAAAATGTTGACCCGTAAAATTCCAATTGGGGGTTAACTGGGTATGGGTTCCCCCACCGTCAATGTTATCGGTTCGGGCAAAGTTATACTGGCCCCCTCCGACATGATGAAGAATGACCGGTTCTCCGTCTACATCTACCCCCACCAGGCCAGCATTACTATCAATTAAGGGACTATCGATGGTGGTTTTTTCCCATTCTTGTGTCCAGGTTCCGGTGGTTCCGGTGGTTAAATCATAGGAATAAAGGGCCGCAATTTGGGGGCCTGAGCGAAATTGATAATAATAAAGAGTATCGCCTGATACAAATAAGGGATTAACTAGATTGCCGGAGGAAAACGCATCTCCGTCTACTCCATCAAGATTTAAGGTTGGTAATGGATCCCAGGTATCGGTTTCGGGATTATAACGCCCAAAACGAACAGAACCGTTAGTAATACCTAAATTATCTAATCTTTCATTGGGATCATCTACTAAATCACCGTTCAAATCAATATAATCATCGTTTCCATCTCCACTAAAATCCGCTGCATAGAGGTAGGTTCCATCAGTAGCTAACCCTCCTCCTGCACTAATACCATAGGTAAAAGGAACATCAGCTAAGGTTTCCCAAGTATCTTCATTGTTTTCTACCTCAATGACTTGTCCGTCGAGATTGATCCATCCGTGATCATTTTCGGTTTTTAACTGGGTTAAAGTCGTCTCTGATAAGGGTTCTCCCATCACTAATGCTGAGAATATCTTCCCTTCGTCTCCTTGACTATCATTGTCTGCACCATTTAAGACAACATCCACATGATGGCCATATTCTTCTATGACCACGGCAGTTAAATTGGCGATCGCTTGTGAGTCTCCTCCGAGAACAGCGGCGTTAATATACTCTAAATACTCATAAGCTAAATAAATTGTCCCTGTTTCGGCACTATAAGCCCCATTTACCCCATTAAGCTCTGCTCGATAGCGAATTTCTACAGCAGGAAAGTTACTCAATTCTCCTGTAGACCAGGCCGACTGTAAGCTATCCAATGCTGTGGTTGTCTCAAAGGCCGTTGCCATTTTAGAGACAAATTCCGAGTCGTTGGCAAACCCTTGTAATTGGGTTTGCGTTAAGGAAAAGGCTTGGTTTAATACTGCCTCTAGGGAGGGTTCAATTAATAAAGAATGGGCTGTTAATAAGGAATCGATCCAAGAGGGTGCGCTCATTTCTAGTCTAAATTTAATCTTAAGTTAATGATAGTTTCAACGGATAAACTCAAAAATCTTCGTGAATTCTAGTTAGTTTTTTCAAATTTATCAACCCCAATCACCAAAGCAACAAAAATCCTTTATTTTTTGTAACTTTTCTTTATATACCTACTTTAAATAGTTAGCTTAAGCCTATTTATTTCAAGGTTTCAGGGTTAATTATTTTTTCTCAGCCGAAAGCAATCAACTTTTGTGTTGATAAAAAATATATGAATTTAATCTCATATCAAAACCGAAGAAACAAGAGGATTGATATAAGGAAAAAATAAGGTTAGGGAGATTTAATTTTGAATATCTTTTGATATCACAGCCTATATTAAAGCATAAATAAATACTCGATGGTGTTATCGTTATGTATAACTTCGTGTTATTTTTTAGGAAATACTGACATTTTGCACGCTGTACAAAAAAACTTAAATGAGGGTTCAGTGGTGAATCTCCAACTATAGTCTGTGATTTCGTTGGGGTGTGTTCAAAACAACAGGTAGATTAGTTAATTAGCAGATTGATAGGTAGTTTAACAACAATATCGCTTATGGTCATTTCTATTGCTCATCTGGGCCCCGTTGGCACCAATGCAGAAACAGCCGCCTTAGCTTATGCTCATTGGTTAGAAGAAAACCAGGAAAAATCCTCTTTACTCTGTCCTTATCCGAGTATTGCTCAAACCTTGCATTCTGTGGCTCAAGGAGACACGAATAAAGCCGTGGTACCGGTGGAAAATTCAACAGAAGGCAGTGTGGCCATTACCTTAGACACGCTCTGGCAACTCGATCGCCTACAAATTCAGCAAGAGGTGGTTTTACCGATCATTCATGCTTTCTTTTCACGGGGAACCGCTCTGAGTGGCATCAAAACCGTTTATTCCCACCCTCAAGCCTTGGCACAATGTCAACGATGGTTGCAGCAAAACCTGCCCAATATCCCTTTAATTCCCACTAATTCTACTACCGAAGCCCTACAAAAAATCAGCCTCGAACCCACGGCCGGGGCGATCGCGGCCCCCCGTGCGGCCAAACTGTATCACGTTCCCATTTTAGTCAATCAGATCAACGATTATCCGGATAACTGTACTCGGTTTTGGGTGATGACCTTAAACCCTACGCCGACGGTGGGCAGTCGTATCTCCTTAGCCTTTAGTGTCCCTGCTAATATTCCTGGTTCTCTGATGAAACCGTTGCAAGTATTTGCTGAACGGGACATTAACCTGAGTCGCATTGAATCTCGTCCCACTAAGCGATCGCTTGGGGAATATGTCTTTTACCTCGATGTTGAAGGCAACCAAGATGATCCCAAGATTATGGATGCTCTCAAGACGTTAACCAACCATACAGAAGTTCTCAAAATCTACGGTAGTTATCCGGTTGTGTTTCTGCGAGATACAGATATTGAGCAACTTTAAGGGGTTGCTGTTCATTGATAAGCCTATTTCAGCACATCTTTAAGGGCGGTTCGTGCCGCTAAATGATTACGGGTAGAGGTTAAAATTTCGATTTCCCGTTCTAGACGACCTTTGGTTTCTTGCATCTCTAAAAGGGCTTGTTGTTCTGCTGCAACACCGTATAAATTACCGGCTACCCAGTAAGATAATTCTACCGGAAGGTCGGGCAAATCATCGGGTAATTCGATTTTCTGGTCGGTCAACTTGGCCGAAAGACGGACCACATCCCGTAATAATTGTCCTACTTCCGTGGCCAAGGGTTCAACGTTTTCTGTAGTTGGCTTATCTTCAAGCCATTCAACTAAACCCACTCGATAAGGCTTTTCGCGAACATATTCGAGGATACGGAACCGTTGTTGTCCCATGGTTAAAATTTTCATGCGATCATCCGGAAGACGCTGAAAGCGAACTAACTCCGCACAGGACCCTACTTTAGCAATTTCTCCGTTGACGGGGTTGACCATGACCACACCAAAACGGCGATCCCCTTCTAAGATGGTATTCATCATCATGCGATAACGAAACTCAAAGATATGCAGAGGAAGAGGACGACCAGGAAATAATACGACTTCGGGTAGGGGAAAGATAGGAAGTTCTCGAACTGCAAGGGAAGAAGATGTCATAATACTCAAGCGCGCGTCTTAGCTTTTAATTAATACTTTAACTGATTTTTCTCAATTAGATCAGTTGACTTCTCCAGGGTTTTGTTCAAAATTGTTTCATCAACTTTTCTTATGGTTGAACTATCATTAAGGAAGTCGGCTAAATTATCTCTGCTTAATTCCTTTAACCCTTATGCCATAAACGGGCATAACCAGCCAAAAGCTAACAAAGTGAATTAAGATGAAAAAACAGGTTGCTCTGAGTATTCTTGCCCTGTCTTTGGGTTTATTTCCCTTCCAACCCACCCAAGCAGCATGGGACCCACCGACGCTATCAGCTGTTAGTAATGGACTAGACGCATTTTGGGGCGGAATTTTGACCCGTTTAGGGATACGCTATACCTATCCGATGGTTTATTCTCATCAAAATCTTGAATTGACCCCTTGTGGACCTTCGTTATTAGCCCATTATTGTGCTGATTCTAACACTATTCATCTGAATATGGTTCAAATGGATAAATTAGTCGAAACAGTCGGTGACTCTGCTGGCTTTTTCGCCTTAGCCCACGAATATGGTCATTCTGTGCAGAAACATTTAGGGATTCTTGACAAGAATTTGCCTATCGTGGTTTTGGAGTTGCAAGCTGACTGTTTAGCAGGGGCGTTTTTTGCTGCGACTGATGAGTTAGGGATATTAGAACCTGGAGATGTCAAAGAAGGGGCTATAACTGCCATGATGACAGGGGATTATGATTATGAACATACCCATCATCATGGAACCCCTGAACAACGAGGACGGGCATTTCTCAGTGGATTTAATGACCCTAAATCTTGTTTTCAATAGAGATTAATCTTCTTATTTGATTGTGTTTATTTATCAGGTAACTGATATTGAGACACAATTTTTTTTGCATAGTTCGGGACATGATTCTCTAACTTTTCAGGATGATTTCGTTTGACATATAAATAATTACGGGTGAAATGGGAATCAATAGAAAAACGGGCATATTCTAAGCCTTTGGGTCCAACTCTTTCAATGACAACGCCCATTAATTTGGCTGCCCACATGGGTAGGGTAACTCCTTTATCATAAGCGGGAATGCTTTGTTGAACCGCTTGTTTTCTATCCCCTTGAGAAATGACTGGTTTTGTGTTGATTTGGTCTTCTACTAAGGCTAACATTTCTTTTCCTGTCTCATTACGAACCATAATCCATTGCCAGCCAAATTCTGCCCCCATATAGCCTACCACTAAGTCAGCTAGGGAGTTAACATAATCAAAACAACTCATACAAGATGGGGCAAAAACATCTTTTAATTTATTCGTTTTTAAGCCAAAAAAGGGAACTTTTTCTACGGAACCATCTTTATGTTTAAAATGAACTCGAAAGTCCTGCATAAATTCATAATGAACCACTGTATCGGGAGATTGACTGGTGGTTTCTAAGAATTTTTGTAACCCTTCACGGGTCACATTATCGACACAGGGAGTTCCTAATACATAGAGTTTCTCTAATCCTAATTCTTTTTCTACTGCCCTTAATGCTTGAATTTGACAGCCAACTCCAATCACTAATAAGCGTTTGAGGTTAGATTGTTCGATTTGTTCTAAGATAGATAAATTAGGGGATAAAGTGGGTTTATTTACCCTAGCCGCCAAAACCTCCTCAGAAGTCCTAGCAATGACTGGCATCGGTTGAAATCTATCTTCTTTTGTATTTTGAACACATACGACTCCTTCAACTAACCCTTTTTCTAACATTTCACAAGCAATGGTACTCACAATTCCTGTCCATTGTGCGCCTTCTATGGGGTCTTTTTTTTGGGCTGCCATCATCTCTTGATGAACCCCAAAATAGCAGTCATTTTCATCTTCTAAATTGCGACTTTTTCCGTGAGCAATGGTTTCTAATTCTGCAATTTGTTGATTGAGAAATGCACAAGCTTCTTTAACATAATGAATATAATAGGTATCACATAACCCACACTCACTACAGAGTTCTTTTGCGGGACGACGACTACCAGATTTAAGGGCTTTTGCTTTACTGTGAGGGTGAATAGATGTCATAGATTATAGTATTTCTTAAATTACATTGAATCAGTGAACAGTGAACAGTATATATGATATTAGATTACGCTATTATCGTCAGTTATTATTTTTTTGTAAACTAATGTAACAAAACCTAGTATAGTTACTATTTTATCCTTAAACTTTTGATTAAACTTTAGCTATAATATTGATATAATTACTCATTTATCATTAAAAACTATGATTAAAACTTCTTCTAAATCTCTTAGCTTAAAGGAATTTTTGGCATTACCAGAAACAAAACCAGCCAAGGAATATATTAACGGAAAAATTGTTAAAAAGCCAATGCCAAAAGGGAAACATAGTACCATCCAAACTGAACTTTCTACCGCTATTAATGTTACTTTAAAAACTCAAAAAATAGCTCGTGCTTTTTCCGAATTAAGATGTACTTTTGGCGATCGCTCTATTGTTCCTGATATCACTATTTTAAAATGGGATCATATTCCTCGTGATGATAATGGTGAAATTGCAGACTCATTTTGTCTTGCACCAGACTGGGTAATTGAGATTTTATCCCCTGAACAAAGTCAAACAAAAGTTGTCAAAAATATTTTATATTGTTTAGATCATGGAACAGAAATAGGATGGTTAATTGATCCTAATGATAAATCTGTAGTCGTTTATTTTTCTCAACAAAAACCTATGTGTTTTGAAGCAAAAAAAGATAATTTACCTGTTCCTAATTTTGCCAATTCTTTTCAATTAACGATAGAAGAATTATTTGTATGGTTATTAGAATAATCAACTAAGATAAAATCTATTTGTTATTCATCGATTCTATCCAACTATCATTAAAAATCCCTTCATAAATGGGATTATGAACCTTTAAAAATTGATCATCTTTAATAATGAGTCCTGATAAAATAAGTTCTCTAATTTCTTCATCATCACTGATAGGATAATTAGGTTGATGTAGTATTGTCTGATAGCGTTTTAAGAGTCGTTTTTTATCAAGAGAACTTTTCAAAATGCGATCGCGAATGGTTCTCAAATGTTCCGGTTCGTCTTGACATTCCCAATTTTCTATAATCTGCGATCGCACTAATTCTCTAATCCATTCATCTTCTTGATCTTCAGGAATTTCCCTGGGAGAATTATGAATTAATTGACAAATTTTTTGTGTTAAAAAGGGTTGCCCATTAGTCCAATATAAAACAGCTTTCAACACAGCTTGAGGATGATTAACTTTAAATTTCAATCCCTCTAATAAAGGTTGTGCTTCATGAAACTGAAACCCTTGTAAATGAATAACTTGACCAATATTGAAGGGAGTTCGTTGTTTATCTTCTAATAATTGAGAAGGACTAGCAACCCCTAATAAAGCAAAAGTAAGCCGTTTATAATCAGGATTATCAGCCCTTTTATTATAACAACTTCTCAAGAAAATAAAAAAGTCATCCATAGGAAAATCTAAACTTAATACACTATCAATTTCGTCAACAAAAACAACAATATTATGAGAAAGATTCGGCAAAATAATCTGATAAATCAATTCTCCTAACCCCTGTACAGGTGATAAAAAGTCATGTTGTTTTAACCAGTCTCTAATATTCACTTTATCTAATAAATTTAACCCACTTAATAGGATATAAATAAATCCTGCATACCATTGTTTTATTGTTAATTTTCGATTGCCAATTTCTGATAAATCCACAGCAACACAAGCAAAATTTTCTGCTTGTAATCGTTTCATAATTTGAACTCGAAGGCTCGATTTTCCCATTTGTCTTGCATTTAAAATATAGCAAAATTCGGCTGCTTTTAAGGCTTTATAGACATAGCGATCAGCGGAACGAACAACATAACTAGGAGCATCTATCGGTAAACTTCCACCCACTTGATAATCATAGCTTTTTTCATTTTCAGCACTCCTGAGTAAAGCATTTTCTATTATTAAATCGGCTTGAGTTGCTTTGAGAATTTTTAAGGTTGCTGTTAGTTCTTCGGTTCTTTCAAGAACTTTTTTTTCTAGGGTAGCATTATAATGAGATAGTTGCTCTTTAGTTTGTTGTAAATCAAGATTTTTTTTCGCTAATTCTTCAGTAAAATGAATGCGATCTGCCTCTGCTTTTTTTCTTTGTGTAATATCTTGAAATGCCGCAATAACATAAGAAATATTTCCTTTTTCATCATAAATTGGTTGGGCAGAAATTTCTAGAGGAATATGCTGTTCCTTATGGCGAATTTCTACATCTGACACCGTGGTGCTTTCCCCTTGTAAGGCGCGTCTAACTGGTAATTTATCAAGCGGATATTTTTGCCCAGTCTGTAAACAATAGGGTTGATAAATCTTAGTCAAATCATCAAAATTAACTTCGCTCAAAAGTTCTTCTCCGAAAATTTTTTTAGCTTGATTGTTAGCATAATAGGGGTATCGAGTCTTAGCATTAATAATAAAAATACCAACGGGAATATCGGCTAAAAATTGGGTTAATTGCTTTTCATTATTGCGTAACGCTTCTTCAACTTTTTTACGCTTTTCAATTTCTTGTTTTAATTTATTTAAAGACTTTTCTTGTGCTTCTCTGGCTGCTTTTTCCTGGGCGAAAGCCCTTTTAATTTGTTGAACATGATTTAAGGTTTTAGTGGTCGTAATTTCTAAATCCTTAAAATCAATCGGTTTTGTTAAAAAGTCAAACGCCCCGCAATTCATAGCTGAGCGAATATTATCAAGATCCCCATAAGCAGATATAATAATCGCTTTAATAATGGGATCAATTTCTTGAATTTTACTTAATAGGGTGAGTCCATCCATTTCAGGCATATAAATATCCGTCAAAACCATATCAATATTGCCATAGACTCGGATATACTCTAACGCTTCTAGTCCATTATGAGCAAAGACAAAATCAAGTTCTTTTTGTCTTATTTTTTTTCTAAATTTTTGTCTAATTAGTCGTTCTAAATCTAATTCATCATCAACGACTAAAATTTTCGGGATTTCCATACAACTCACATTTTAGTTAAATTAATTCACTAATTTTTTCTTTAAGATGTTCAAATTCAATGGGCTTAGTTAGATAATCATCGGCTCCATATTGTATGGCTGTTTGATAATTATAATCATCTCCATAGGCTGTGATCATAAATACCTTGATATCGGGATAATTATCTTTAATGATTTTCAGCAATTCTAAGCCATTCATTCCTGGCATATTAATATCAGCCAAAATCAGAATCAAATGATTTTCTTGTTTGTCTATACAATTTAAGGCATCCTCAGCCGAAAAAACAAAAGAAAATTCTACCTTTTTTTGTCGAATTTCTTTTCTAAACTTTTGTTTAAACAAGAGGGTGATATCTTGTTCATCATCCACAACCATTATATTCATCAAAACAATACCTTAGAATTTTTTTGATTCAGTAAAATTGGTGAACATCTGAGACAGAATTGCTTCTATTTTAGCAGTGTATTCTCTTAAACCTTCCTTAATTGTCCATTTATTCAGTTTAGTTCACCCAAAGTTCTCAGACCCTGGTAGGATAAATCCTGACAGCTACTATAAAAATATAATTAAGATGACACAAACAGATGGCATTGCCCCTCACGGCGGTCAATTAATTAATCGTATTGCGACCACCGCAGAAAAAGAGGAATTTTTAGCCCAAGCCGACAAACTCCCCAGAATTACCCTAGATAAACGGGCCACTTCTGACCTGGTTATGATTGCCATTGGTGGGTTTAGCCCTCTTAAAGGCTTTATGGAAAGGGCCGACTATGAAACCGTTGTCGAAGATATGCACTTAAGCAATGGGGTTCCTTGGTCAATTCCGGTTACCCTATCAGTGAGTGAAGAAGTAGCCGACTCTCTCCAAGAAGGGAACTGGGTGAGATTAGACGATCCCAATGGTAACTTTATCGGGGTGCTAGAACTGACCCAAAAGTATCACTATAATAAAACCCACGAAGCTGTCAACGTCTATAGGACTGACGAAAGCAAACATCCAGGGGTGAAAGTTGTTTACGATCAAGGGGCCGTTAATTTAGCTGGTCCTGTGTGGTTATTACAACGGGATGAACACCCCCTATTCCCCAAATATCAAATTGATCCGGCTGAGTCTCGCAAACTCTTTAAAGAAAGAGGTTGGGCCACTGTGGTTGGGTTTCAAACCCGTAACCCCATCCACCGCGCCCACGAATATATTCAAAAATGCGCCCTAGAAGTGGTAGATGGCCTGTTCTTACATCCCCTCGTCGGTGCCACCAAAAGCGACGACATTCCGGCCGATGTACGGATGCGTTGTTATGAAATTATGATGGATAACTATTTTCCTCAAGATCGGGTAATTCTCGCCATCAACCCTTCTGCCATGCGCTATGCAGGCCCGAGAGAAGCCATTTTTCATGCCATCGTTCGCAAAAATTATGGCTGTACCCACTTTATTGTCGGACGAGATCACGCAGGGGTAGGGGATTATTACGGCACCTACGATGCTCAACATATTTTTGATGAATTTGATCCCGACGCATTGGGTATCGTTCCCATGAAATTTGAACACGCTTTTTACTGTAAGCGAACCGGACAAATGGCCACCACCAAAACCAGTCCCAGTAGCAAAGAAGAACGCATTCACCTCTCAGGGACAAAAGTTCGAGAAATGCTCAGACGGGGAGAAATGCCACCCCCTCAGTTTTCTCGTCCAGAAGTGGCAGCTGAATTAATTAAAGCCATGCAAAATTAATTATCCCTTCTCTGGCTGATGGGTGTGGGGTGTAGTAACTCTTAACCCCTACACCCTGTTCAACAGAGACCAAAAACAGAGAACCACTCCCTACTCCATTGTTGTCATGGTTGTGATTCTTCGATATACTCCCTGTAAGCAACAAATATGTAATAAAATAAATGAAGCCTATACATATTAGCGCGAGTGTAATAGCGGTATCTTCCCAAGAGAGCAAACAGAAACCATGAAATGGGATCGGCGGACTTTTTTACAGACCTTACTCACCTGGGGGGTCGCTCAAGAAAGCCTGACATGGCTAAATTCTAATCGGCAACTGAAAAAATATTATCAAACCCTAGCAGAACCAACCCATCGTAAACTGGCCTTGTTGGTGGGAATTAACGATTATGGAAAAGGATATAGCCTAAAAGGCTGTGTCACCGATGTTGAACGACAAAAAGACTTACTGATTCATCGGTTCGGGTTTAATCCTCAAGATATTCTCACCTTGACCGATAAAGAAGCAACCCGTCAAGGCATCGAAACCGCCTTTATCGAACATTTAGTTCAACAAGCTAAAGCAGGGGATGTGGTGATCTTTCACTTTAGCGGTTATGGAAATTACGTTAATATTCCTCCTGATATTGTCCCCACCCTGACCAAAGGCCAACTACCAGGGATAATTGCTCAAGATGGCATTACCTTAACCCAAGGCAATCCTAGCACCAATAATATTCTTGAAGATACCCTACGGTTATTAGGGCGATCGCTTTTGACCGATAAAGTGACCATGGTTCTCGATACCAGTTATCACAGTAGTGGACAAACGGTTCAAGGGCATCTTCGGGTGCGATCGTTTCCTTATCCGACCGATACGATAGAACGAGACGAATTTACCTTTCAAGCAGACCTCAAACAAAAACTCCCCAAAAGCAAAGCCGGAAGCAGCGCCGGAATCATTCTCTCGGCCGCCAAGTCCGAACAAATGGCCACAGAAATTAAAGGTAACGGTTTTAGTGCAGGACTCTTTACCTATGCCTTAACTCAACATCTATGGTCTACGGTTCCTGCCAGTCGAGTTAATATAACCCTCAACAAAACCACAGAACAAATACTCCCCATCATGGGAGGACAACAAGAACCGCAACAAGAAAACAGTCCTTCTCAACCCCTGTTTACCTATTATCTCCTTCCTCCCGTATCTCAAGGATCAGAAGCTTTCATTAATAGTGTGGAAGACTCAGAAAGAGCGGACATTACTTTAACTGGTTTTCCAGCCAATATTGTCCGATATTACGGTGTTAACTCCATCTTTTATCCTGTAACTAATCAGTCGTCATCCGTTCCTCTACAATTGCGTTCTCGCAATGGACTAAAAGCTAAAGTTCGTCGACTCTCTTCTCAACCAGGAGACAATGAATCTTTAGCCGTAGGACAATTATTACAAGAATCGGTTCGTTGTTTACCCAAGACTATTGGTTTAACCGTTGCCTTAGACCCCCAATTACAACGAATTGAGCGAGTGGATGCCACCAGCGCCTTTTCAGCCATTGATATTGTCTCCGATGTGATGACAGAAGGAGAACAACCCATCGATTGTATTTTAGGGTTACGTTCCTCTTTCTCGACTCCCTCCTCCCAACCCCAAGAAACAGGAACTTACTCCCTGTTCCTTCCAGGGGGAGTCCCCCTTCCCAATACCCTTGGTAAATCCGGAGAAGCCATAAAATCCGCTATTGAACGATTACGTCCCACCCTAGAAAAACTTCTAACGATGAAACTTTGGGGCTTAACCCTTAATGAAGGCTCCTCTCAAGTCCCTTGGCGCGTCACCCTCGAAGGTCTTGATCCCAAACCCTACGGCATCGTACAAAGGCAAACCACTCGCATCAAAACCCAGACCCCACAAGCAGAAACTGATAAGAATAAACCCATAACGCCAGAGTCTAATAATATTCCAGGGTTACCCAAAGTCCCCCGAGGAACTCGGTTACGTTATCGGTTGGAAAATTTAGGAGAAACGCCCCTGTATTACCTTGTATTAGGGATTAATAGTAGTGGCAAAGCCATCGCTTATGTTCCTCCTTATGAAGAAGACATTGAACCCAGTGAAGATGAACAACGATTTATTGAACCCGGAAGGAACGATTTTGTCCCCGCCACTTCCACCGGACTCACCTGGACAACCTCCAGTACAAAAGGATGGGAGCATATTTTGGCGATCGCAGCCATTGCCCCTTTTCAGAAAACCTTAGAAGCCCTGAAAAAAATCTCCGAGTTTAAAACCGATAAAGATCAAATTCTCACCCTCAAAAATCCCTTGGAGGTATCTAAAGCACTGTTAGAAGATTTAGAAACCGCCAGCCAGCAAACTAATTCCCTGGTTGAAGGGAACCCTGATAGTTATATTCTCGATGTTAAAGCTTGGTCAACCTTAAGCTTTATGTACCAAGTGATTTAGATGAGCTAAACGCCTAAGTAGTTATGTTTTAACAATGTCCCTTGGTGTCCGCTAGGGGACTATTTTTATTTTATTGCCTTCGTAAAAATGGTTAAGGTTTCAATAATAGAGAAGGTAATCTAAACACTGCCGTAACGATTCCCCCAATAACGGCACTAATACCACCGACAATTAAAGGGAGGATTAGGGAACGAAAACCTTTCAAGTCAGATACTTCTTTTACTAAAGTATTTTGGACAGTTTTTATGTCTCTAACGTCTTCTTTGAGGTTTCTTACTTCTGTCTTGATTTCTGCTAACTCAACCTCAATGGTGTTTAGTTTCTCAAGCTTGGTGTTTACGTCTTTGATGTCCTGTTTTAGTTCTTTGAGGACTTCTACCAAGTCATAAGTAACGGTAATAGGTTCATTCATGAGTTAAACTCCTAAATAAGAATTATTTATTTGATGATGTCCCTTGGTGGCCTCGGTGGGGACTATTTTTATTTTATGCTTACATATTGCACCTTCGATAAAATTATCTAGTGAGAATAGGAAAAAGGAATAATTTTATGATCGGAATGTCTAGAACACTAAAATAATTTATTTTTGAGGAGTGTTTAATGCGTCCATACTTGGGGTTTGCTGCACTTATTGCTATGTCTATGATAACGACATAAGTTTATTTCTTTTGTTCAACTAAACGTTTGATAACTGATGTTCTCGTTCAGAACTTGAATTTATTTTCACTTCAATATTTACGTTTAGTTCTTTACACAAAATAGAATAAATAGCGGTTAAATTATCCATTGTCGGATTACCTTTTGCTGATAGCATTCGATGAAGACTTTTACTAGGTTTAGATGTTTGATTTGCTAGTTCTTCAAATCCTATTGTTGAATTCACCAAGTCTCTCAAGATAAGTCTAGCTGTCTCTGGTTCCCCATTAAGAAAAAGAGATGTAGCTTCGTCTAGCAAAGCTTTAGCCAGTTCAGCATCTTGTTTGACTCTCTTATTGATTGTTTCAATATAATCTCTAGTTAAGTCCATAATAATTAAGTCTTTTTTTTCTCCTGTTGTTTTCGGTTTTTGTACTCTTGGTAAAACTTTTTGGCTTTTTTAATATCAGATGATTGATTCTTTTTTGTTCCACCACCCAATAAAATTATTAGTTGTTTCCCTTCCATGACTAAATAAATTCGATATCCAGGCCCCCAGTTAATTCTGTATTCCCCAATCCCATTAATCCACTTAATATTTGACGTATTACCTAACTCTAAACGAGACAAGGCAACGGTTACTTTGGCCGCACCTTGAACATCAAGACTGTTAAACCATTTCTCGTAGGGACTTGAGCCATCTTCTCTAATATATTCTTGAACTTTCATCTTAGGCTCAATAGTAACATATAAGTTACTGCCTGGGTTAGAAACGCCTACTTATTATGCTAAAGTAGGCGTATTTTATACAAACTTATAGTTTAACTTCGATTTCAACCCCTGCAGGTAAATCTAATTTCATCAAAGCATCAATGGTTTTAGAAGATGGCTGATAAATATCAATGATGCGTCTATGGGTTCTAGTTTCAAAGTGTTCCCGTGAGTCCTTATCAACGTGAGGTGATCGCAGAACACAATAGATCCGTCTTTTTGTCGGTAAAGGAATCGGGCCGATCGCAGTTGCGTCGGTACGGTTAGCAGTATCGACAATCTTTTCGCAAGAGGTGTCTAATAAACGACGATCAAAAGCTTTTAAACGGATGCGGATTTTTTGTTGTGCTAGAGTTGCCATAATGTTTAATTGTCAAGGTTCAGAAATTTACAACAAGAGATGGGAAAATTAAGTGACCAGCTAGGATAACATTTACCTGAACTGGTCACTTATGGATTATTTGGTTGTCCTACTTAAGAATTTTAGAAACAACACCGGCACCGATAGTACGGCCACCTTCACGGATAGCAAAACGCATTCCTTGTTCAATAGCAATCGGGTTAATTAACTCTACAGTCATTTTAATGCGATCGCCAGGCATAACCATTTCTACAGCACTACCATCATCAGCAGTGTAGTCTTGAATGGTTCCGGTTACGTCGGTGGTTCTTACATAGAACTGAGGACGATAGTTCTTGAAGAAAGGAGTATGACGGCCACCTTCTTCTTTGGTGAGAACGTAAACTTCTCCTTCAAACTGGGTATGAGGGGTGATCGATCCGGGCTTAGCAATCACCATCCCCCGTTCGATGTCTTCTTTTTTAACCCCCCGTAACAGGAGACCAACGTTATCCCCTGCCATCCCTTCGTCGAGGGTCTTCTGGAACATTTCTACCCCAGTAACGGTGGTGCTGCGGGTGTCTCTGATACCAACGATTTCGATGGTTTCGCCCACTTTTACTTTACCCCGTTCAATCCGTCCGGTGGCAACCGTACCCCGACCAGAGATGGAGAAAACGTCTTCTACTGCCATTAAGAAAGGCTTATCAATTTCCCGTTCAGGCTCAGGGATATTTCCATCCACTTCTTCCATAAGTTTGAGGATTTTATCGGTCCATTGGTTTTCCCCAGGTTTGAGCATCGGATTTTCTTTAAGGGCTTCTACGGCCATTAAAGCTGATCCGGTAACGATGGGAATATCATCCCCAGGAAAATCGTACTCACTGAGAAGTTCCCGTACTTCGAGTTCAACGAGTTCTAAGAGTTCTTCGTCATCAACTTGGTCTTCTTTGTTCAAGAAAACCACAAGACTAGGAACCCCAACCTGTTTGGCTAAAAGGATATGCTCACGGGTTTGAGGCATTGGACCATCGGCCGCGGATACCACTAAGATACCGCCGTCCATTTGGGCTGCGCCTGTGATCATGTTTTTCACGTAGTCAGCGTGTCCAGGACAGTCAACGTGAGCGTAGTGACGGTTAGGGGTTTCGTATTCCACGTGAGCGGTATTGATGGTGATACCCCGTGCTTTTTCTTCGGGGGCAGCATCAATGTCTTCGTAGTTACGAGCTTTTGCACTACCGGCTGCGGCTAAGGTCATGGTAATAGCAGCAGTTAAGGTTGTTTTACCATGGTCAACGTGACCGATAGTACCGATGTTAACGTGAGGTTTAGTCCGTTCAAATTTTGCGCGTGCCATGAATTAATTGTTCCTTTTTTTGTCTTCTTTATTCTAAGCAGTGAGGTTTTTTGGATCATCAGTTACCAATAGTCTATTATCCACTATCAATGGCTGACTCTGCACTGATTTCTCATAATCATTCACTGTCGTAGGTGTAGGCGTTCCCTGTGTTTTTCAGGACTATCGCTTCTGCGACATTACGAGGGACTTCTGCATAATGGCTAAATTCCATAGAGAAGATCCCTCGTCCTTGGGTTTTTGACCGGATATCGGTCGCGTAACCAAACATTTCTGCTAGCGGAACGTCAGCAGAAATCTTGGCAAGTCCGTCGTCGGTGTTCATCCCCTCGATATTCCCGCGACGAGCGTTGAGATCCCCGATGACATCGCCTAAGAAATCTTCTGGGACTTCGACTTCAACTTTCATCATGGGTTCGAGGAGGACTGGTGAGGCTTTTTTGACCGCGTTGCGAATGGCCATCGAGCCTGCAATTTTAAAGGCCATTTCTGATGAGTCAACATCGTGATAAGAACCATCGACTAAGGTGACTTTAACATCAATAAGGGGATAACCTGCAATAATTCCTGAGTTACAGGCTTCTTTCATCCCTTGTTCGGCCGGAGAAATAAATTCTTTAGGAATCGCACCCCCGACAATTTTGGAGACGAATTCAAAACCGCTGCCTGCTTCGGCCGGTTCTAGTTCAATGACCACGTGACCATATTGACCTTTTCCGCCACTCTGACGAATATATTTGCCTTCAGCTTCGCTGGCTTTGCGAATGCTTTCTCGATAGGCCACTTGGGGTTGACCAACGGTTGCCTCAACCTTATATTCTCGCAACATCCGATCCACTAAAATTTCTAAGTGGAGTTCCCCCATTCCTGCGATCACGGTTTGGTTGGTTTCGGGATCAACACTGACTTTAAAGGTGGGATCTTCGTCTGATAGGGCTTGCAAGGCTTTAGACAGTTTTTCCATGTCTTGCTTGGTTTTGGGCTCTACGGCCACGGAGATCACGGGTTCTGGAATATACAAGGATTCTAGAAGGATGGGATGTTTTTCATCACATAAGGTATCCCCTGTAATGGTATTTCTTAGGCCAATGGCTGCCCCTAAGTCCCCTGCTCTGAGTTCGTCTACTTCAATGCGATCGTTGGATTTAAGAACGATTAAGCGAGAAATTCGCTCTTTCTGCTCTTGGGTGGCATTATAAACATAATTACCTTTTTCTAAGACACCGGAATAGACGCGCATAAAGGTTAAACGGCCATAAGGATCTGAGGCAATTTTAAAGGCCAAAGCAGAAAAAGGTTCTTCATCGTCGGCTTTTCGGGTCTCTTCTGACCCATCTTTTAATAACCCTGTGATGGGAGGAACATCAAGGGGGGAAGGCAAGTAGTCCACTACGGCATCTAACAATAGTTGAACTCCTTTGTTTTTAAAGGCAGAACCGCACAACATGGGGATGATGGTCTTATCGAGGGTTCCTTTGCGGAGTCCCTGTCGAATTTCTGCTTCGGTAATTTCTTCCCCTTCTAGATATTTTTCTAAGAGGGTTTCGTCGATTTCTGCGATCGCTTCGATGAGTTTAGCGCGGTATTCTTGGGCCTGTTCTAGGTATTCCTCTGGGATCTCGGTATCTTCGATGTTTTTCCCTAAGTCATCTTGATAGATTTTTGCCCGCATCCTCACTAAATCCACAATGCCACGAAATTCGCTTTCGGTGCCGATGGGAATTTGAATGGGAACGGCGTTGGCTTTGAGGCGATCGCGGATTTGCTGATACACTTTGAAGAAGTTAGCCCCGGTTCGATCCATTTTATTGACAAAGGCAATACGAGGCACATGATAGCGGTTGGCTTGTCGCCATACCGTCTCTGACTGTGGCTGAACTCCACCCACGGAACAAAATACGGCAATGACACCGTCCAATACTCGCATAGACCGTTCCACTTCAATGGTGAAGTCTACGTGGCCCGGAGTATCAATGATGTTAATGCGGTGATCGAGCCAACTGGTACTAATGGCTGCTGCTGTAATGGTGATGCCCCGTTCTTGTTCTTGGGCCATCCAATCCATTGTTGCCGTCCCTTCATGGACTTCACCGAGTTTGTATGCGATTCCTGTGTAGAAGAGAATGCGCTCTGTGGTTGTTGTTTTGCCCGCGTCAATGTGGGCAGCAATGCCAATATTTCGCACCCTCTCTAGGGGGATATTCCGTGCCACAGCTACCTCCTTCTGCTTTGCCTGGCTGTTTTTCTGCCTTGAGGCCGTCTATAAGTTTACACTATTTACAATTCTATACTTTCCTTTGCAACAGTTTACCCTAAATCCTTCATAAAATTAGGAAGTTACCTTTTAGTTTTGATCGGATAACCCCCCTATTTCTAATAACGGTAATGAGCAAAGGCTTTGTTTGCGTCTGCCATGCGGTGGGTTTCATCCCGTTTTTTCATGGCTGCTCCTGTTTCGTTGGCTGCGTCCATGATTTCGTTTGCTAGTTTACTGGCCATACTACGACCCCCTCTGATGCGAGAATAGCGGATTAACCACCGTAGGGCTAAGGTTGTTCCTCTCGCGGGACGCACTTCCATCGGGACTTGATAGGTTGCCCCACCCACCCGTCTTGCTTTGACTTCTACTAGGGGGGTTAAATTTTTCATGGCTCTTTCAAAGACTTCTAGGGGATCTTCTCCTGTCCGTTCTTTGATCATGGTCATGGCATCATAGACAATGCCAGCCGCGACGGAATTTTTCCCACTCTTCATAACCCGACGAATGGTCATGTTTAATAAACAACTATTATAAATCGGATCGGGGGGAACGGGTTTTCTTTTGATGTTTCCTCGGCGAGACATAGTGGTTGGTTCCTTTGTACTAAGTTGACATTACAGAGTTTACAATTTTGTTTATCAAACGACCCCATCAGGGCTGTTTGTCATTTTCAAGGTTCAGAATAATCCCTAAATATTGCTTATTTCAAGTGTTGATCTTACTCTTTGGGTTTTTTGGTTCCGTACTTAGAACGGCCTTGCTTACGATCTTTTACCCCTTGAGCATCTAGGGTTCCCCGAATGATATGATAACGCACTCCAGGTAAATCTTTTACCCGTCCTCCGCGAATTAATACCACTGAGTGTTCTTGTAAGTTATGACCAATTCCAGGGATATAAGCGGTGACTTCAAACCCTGATGTTAAACGAACCCTGGCTACTTTTCTTAGGGCTGAGTTGGGTTTTTTGGGGGTGGTGGTATATACTCTAGTGCATACACCGCGACGTTGGGGACACTGCTTTAGGGCAGGGGATTTTGTTTTCTTCTTGGCTTTGGAGCGTTCACTCCGAATGAGTTGTTGAATGGTTGGCATAATTTCATATATAACAAAACTGTCAGACCTTTCGATTCTATAAAATCGCTGACAAATTGCCATCATACCAATATATACTATGCTGTGTCAATGTCCTTGAGGAAAGGCTTCAACTTTCTTTAAGGGTAAAAGATAGACCACACCGACAGGAAGTAGCAATTAAGGGGTTGTGGAAACGAAACCCTCCTCCCATTAAGTCCTCTGCATAGTCTAACCGTAAGTCTGATAAATAGTTTAAACTGTGTTCATCGATCAGTAAGGAAATGTCTTCTACGGTTTGAAGGCGATCGCTATTTTCTTTAGTTTCAGATAAATCAAATGTATAATAGAGTCCATCACAACCCCCTGGTTTAACCCCTAGACGAAAGTAACTATTCGGTTGTTGACGACTATTTTGCATTCGTTTTATTTCTTGTATGGCTGCGGATGTCAGTTCGATCATAGTTTAGGTATCATAACCTCTCAAATATTAATTATAAGATGAGAAGGTTAGTTTATTAACATACTTGATAATCGGTTTTCCCGACGGTGTGGTGTCGACCTAGAATGGACTACATCGCTAAAATGGTGGGTTACGGCGCAGAGCAAAACTGATTGTGTTTTCATCAAAATAAAACCTGCACCTAACCCACCCTACCAAGTTAAACAATTACCAGAAAAACCTTATGGCAAAAAATCAATATTCAATAACTGTTCTGGGGTAAAAGGACAAGTTTCAGGAAACAGATTAGAGGGTAAGTTTGTCTTTTTTATAACTCGTTTCTTCGCTTTAGGATAAAGTTCGTCGATTCGTTTTAAATAGTAATTATAAAGCGTTTTTGATTCAAATAATAGTTCTAACTCCAAACGGAAATTGTCAATTTCATTTTCCCAACCTCGTTGACATTTTTCTTTTTCTGCTTGCCAATAACGATATAATAGTAAGTGGATTAAAAGTTGTACTAAATAACTATCAACCTTGTGACGTTGTTCTCGTCCCAACCCTTCTATCTCCTCTATTAAATGTGGCCAGTCGATGTGTTCTAAGTCTTTATTATAGAGGGATTTGACTGTTTCATCGACCCATAAAACAAAATCTTGGTCGTAGAGTTGAGAGAGTTGACTATGATAAGAACTAACCATAAAAAACACAAAAAATCTGTCTAATTAATTTTAGCGAATCAGACAGATAATTTAGGATTGAGTATGACTAATGACAGTAAAATTTAACTATTTATGACGGGAATAATCATCTTGGAAACGAATAATATCATCTTCCCCTAAATATTCACCATTTTGAACTTCAATGAGGATCAATTTAATCACCCCTGGATTTTCCAGACGATGGGAGGTACACTGAGGAACATAAGTAGATTGATTCGCTCCTAAAATCTCTTCTTTATCCCCACAAGTTACTTTAGCAGTCCCAGAAACAACGATCCAGTGTTCGCTGCGATGGTGGTGCATTTGTAAGCTAAGACGATGACCGGGATTAACTTCAATACGTTTGATCTTATAACCGGGTCCTTCTTCTAGGGTCGTAAAGGAACCCCAAGGGCGCATTTCGGTGGCTGCCACCCCTGTATGGGCAACGGAGAAAGGGATAGTCGCCAGATCAGTTTTCTTATTTTCTTTAGCTTGAACCATAATATCCTCTAACTATACAAAAACTAAATTTAAAAAGACTCAACCAACTGTGCAACACGATAGCATAAATTACTAAAAATGGCTGTGATCTGATGAAATTTATCTTACCTTTAAAAGTTAAAGAAATATTACGGCTTATTTTAATCTTTCTGTGGACTGATAATACTGAGACAGTATCCCTAAGGGTTCCCCGGACACCTCTAAGGTGAGCAACTCTCCCTGACAATCGATCTCAGAAAAGGGAATCACTTCGACAACACTATTGGTATAAGCAATGATTTCTAGGGATTGAACCCATGAGGGAGTCCATGGATTTTCTGCAACGGTGATAGGGTGTTGACGTAACCAGTGGATTAATTGCGATCGCCCAATACCGGGTAAAATTTTACCCTCTAAAGGGGGGGTGTACCATATTCCTTGTTTCCATCCCCAGAGATTACCTGTACTGGTTTCGAGCCAATTACCTTGTGAGTCGACTAAAATCGCTTCTTGAAAGCCGAGGGTTTTGGCTTGTTGCAGGGCTAACCAAGCGCCTAAATAATTTCCTGTTTTATGACGATTTAGGGTTCGTTGAAAGAGGGGATAGGGTGCTAACCATGCTTTAATCCCTTGTTGTTGCAATTGCCCTAAATTTTCGGGTAACAAACGTCCTGTAATCCATTCTCTTCCATCAGGGAAAATGGTTATTCTTAAAACAGGGTAGGTGGCAATTAAATGTCTTGCCCCTTGAGCGATTTGATGCCAATGGGGGAGACACCAACCAAAGGCTTCTAAGCTATTTTTTACGCGATTCAGATGTGCTTCCCATTGCGTTAAAGGGTGTTCTAAGGATTGTTCATAAACTCGAAGGGTTGTAAAAACCGTCGCCCCATATTTTAACCCTAAATCGTTAATGGATAGACAAATTGTCTCTTCTTCAAATAGCTGGCCATTGTACCAATACATCAATCAAGTGATCCCTCTGATGACTGTGACATCGCTCTTAATTGTCCACAAGCTGCATTGGCTTCTAACCCTCGTGAATAACGAACACTCACAGCAATTTTTTGCTCTTCTAAAATACTGCTAAATTGGCCAATACTTTGACTATTAGGTCGTTGATAGTCGGCTTCGGCGATGGGATTATAAGGGATTAAATTAACATGGCTTTGAAACCCTTTTAAGCATTTCGCTAACTGTAGGGCTTGTTCGGGTAAATCATTGACACCCCCTAATAAAATATACTCAAAAGAAACTCTTCTTCGGGTAATTTCGACATATTTTCGACAGTCGGATAAGAGTTTAGGAAGGGGATAATATTTGGCACTGGGAATTAATTGTTCTCGTAGGGTTTGATTCGGGGCATGAAGACTGAGCGCAAAGGTAACTTGTAGTTTATGATGAGCGAGTTCTAAGATTTTTTTGGGAATTCCAACTGTGGAAATAGTGAGCGATCGCTGGCCAATTCCTACGTCTTGATTGAGGATTTTTACGGCTTTAATCACCTCTTTTAGATTTAACAAAGGTTCACCCATTCCCATGAAAACAACATGACTGACTCGTTGTTGAAAATCTTCTTGTACCGTTAAGACTTGATCAACAATTTCAGCACAGGTTAAATCTCTGGTATACCCGCCTTTTCCGGTGGCACAAAAATCACAATTCATGGGACAGCCCACTTGGGAAGAAACACAAACGGTTAAGCGTTTTGAGGTCGGAATTCCCACGGTTTCAATAATTAATCCATCCCCTAAACTTAAGAGGTATTTTCTAGTTTGATCATTGGCAATGGTACAATGAGAAATGTTAGAACGACCGATAGGATAATCTTTTAATTCTTCTCGCCAGGTTTTGGGAAAAACAGAAATATCTGTAAGCGATCGCGCTCCTTTTTGATATAACCATTGATGGAGTTGTTTGCCTCGATAAGCGGGTTGTCCTTGTTGTTGGACCCAGTGGGTTAATTGTTCTACAGATTTACCTAATAAGATTTCTTCTTGTACTTTCATAATTGCTGTAAATGTTTGTCCCTTTCACTACCAATGAGAAGCATTATTCTTGGGTTGGCTTTAGGGGTGTGATTAGTGCCATTGCTGCCTATATGATAACTTGATTAGCTGATTGCGTTATTAATCTTTTCCCTAGTTGTCTGTTCCTTGTTGCCCATAATTGAGTTATAATTGTCCACAAGTCTTAAATCTTAAGAATATTTACCATTAATAGTGAAAAAAGCTCAGTAAAATAACCAGCAACAACCTGGTTAGTGGGTTGCAATTTTATTTAATTTTTCTCATCATCAAGTTATGGCTCCTTTACCTGAGTATCGACCCGAAAAACTGTCTTTAGGCTCTCTGGAAACGGAAATTTTAGAAATTCTTTGGGACTTTGGCCAAGGAACGGTTAAACAAATCCACGATCGCATTTTAGCTGATCCCGAACGGGAACTGGCCTATGCTTCGGTGACGACGGTGTTAAATCGTTTGACGAAAAAAGGGTGGCTCAAATGTTGTAAAACGAAGAAAGCATTTATCTGGGAACCGTTAGTGTCCCGTGAACAGGCAAAAACTCTACAAGCTTACGAACAATTACAACAATTTCTGGCGATTAGTAATCCTGATATGGTCGCTTCATTTGCTGATAGTTTAGATACAACCAGTTTAGAACAATTAGAGGCGATCGCCACTCGTCTCCAGGCTATTCGTCGTCAACGGGGGAATCCTTAACCATGCACTTAATGATGATTATAACTGCGTTGGGGTTAGCCGTAGGAATCCGCTTATCTAGTCCTTTATGGTCTTATAAAATGAGTCGTTGGCAGCGATCGCTGATTACTTTTATGGTGCCACCTTTATTATTATTGATGACCGCGATCGCCGTTATTTGTATGGGCTATCATGGAGAAATGTTAGGCTTTCAGGCGAGTCGGTTTAGTTATCTATTAACCATTGTTTTCTTAGGATTTAGCGTAATCAGAGGGTTAGAAATTACTTATCGAGGGTGGTTATCTATCCAAAAAATAAAAAGCTATCCTCAAACAACCATCAATCACAATCCTGCGAGAATTATTGACCTTACGTTGCCCTATAGCGCACAAGTTGGCTTTTGGAATTCTGAATTAATTATTAGTAATGGTTTACTAGAAACCCTCGATCATGACCATTTAAAAGCAGTGATTGCCCATGAAAAAGCCCACGCTCATTATCATGATACGTTTTGGTTTTTCTGGTTAGGTTGGTTAAAACGGATTAGCTTTTGGCTTCCGCAAACTAACGAACTTTGGCAAGATTTATTACTATTAAGGGAAATTCGAGCGGATCAAAAAGCCGCTCAAACCGTTGATCCTTTAACCTTAGCGGAATCTTTACTGATTATTGCTCAAGAAATTAAGAAAATCGTGACAAGTGATGGTTTGGGGGTTTTAGAAGCAGGGTTTAACGATGTTGAAATGAATAATCGACTCGAAGAAAGAATTGATGCTTTATTTAATGAATCAGATTACTTTCGATTTGAGGCCATTGATTGGCATTACATTTTATTAATCTTACTTCCATTAGTTTCTATTCCCTTTCATCGTTAAACTGTCGATATTAATGAGTTTTTCTTGACGGAAGAAAGTTGAGCAAAAAAAATATTTTATTGTTTATCTAAAACAAAACAAGCTAGAAAGCGTTTAAAAGCAATTAAACAATGATTAATTGATAATGCCGAGGGTTATCGCCCAACGATCTCAGCTTGAGCAGGGGTTAAAGAGGGTCCTTGGCCGGGTAAAAAAGCGATCGGATTGATGGCTTTTCCACCGTTAGGACGAATTTCAAAATGTAAATGGGGTCCGGTACTAAATCCAGTGCTACCCATTTCAGCGATTTGTTGACCTCTTTCGACGGTTTGTCCTGAGGTGACTAACAGTCGTTGATTGTGGCCATACACACTAACATTACCATCCGGGTGACGAATGCTGACTTGATAACCCAAACCTTTATTACTCCAACCAGCAAAGATGACGACACCAGAAGCCGCAGCCACAATAGGAGTGCCAATGGCCGCAGCAATATCAACCCCTGTGTGTAATTTATTGAACCGCATTCCATAGCCAGAGGTTAGATTTCCCTGGGAGGGCCAAATATAACCTTTAGGGGATGCAGGGGTTTGAGGTAAATATTGATCTGAGGGGAGAGGGCGTAACTTTGAGCCGGCTTCTCCTTCTCCAGAAGCAGCGACGAGGTTATGGAAGGTTAAGGCGAAGCAGATGCTGACAACAGTGATGATTAATCGATTTGATAAAAATTTCATAAATTAATTAATGGTTTAGCTATATATACACATTAACGAGGAAATCAAGGGTCAAACTCTATCCCTTGAGGGAGTATTAACTCCACACTCCTCACACCACACCACACCACACTCCTAGCTCCTAACTTGTGACAACGATTATCACTTCGTAAAGAAAGTTAAAGAGTTGTAAGCTACTGTAGCAGAAAATCGACTTTTGTAAAGTTTAATCCATTGCCTTGAATCTTTTAATCTGACGATTACCTGATGTTTACCTTCATCTTTTACACTGTCTCGTAAAGTATTGTCGTTTAACGATGGGAAGACTAAAATTAAAATGCTGTTAGCCTATAACCCTACTGAAACTCTGTCCCTTGAAGCTACAGAGGATCGACGACTGCACTTTTATGAACGAGGGGAAAGGATTCCTCTGGGAACAGAAGGGGTGTGGCAAGTTTATCGTGGCGTTGCACAATTAAGTCAGTTATCTCCCCAAGGAGAAGAAATTTTGCTAGGATGGGCCCAACCGGCAACGTTTTTTGGGTGTTGGTTAACTTGTGTCGATTCTTATCAAGTGAGAGGGTTATCGGATCTCTATTTAAAATGGCATCCCCTCGAAGAGTTGACTAACTCTGCTCAACTCAGTCAAATGGCTTTTACTCAATTAGCCCGTCGAATGCGTCAAACAGAGGCATTATTAGCTATTTCAGGATTGAAACGAGTGGAAGATCGTCTGCAACAATTACTGAGTTTACTGAAGCAGGAATTGGGGGAAACCACTGAGATAGGAACCCGAATTAAAGTGCGTTTAACTCATCAAAATTTAGCCGGGGCCATTGGGACGACGCGGGTCACGGTGACTCGGTTATTAGGAGACTTTCAACGTCAAGGATGGCTTAGTTTTGATAGCGATCGCCATATTATTATTACTGGCGATCGCTTTGATGGAAAGATTAAATCTAATCTGGTTATAAATTAATGCTTACCTTTTAATTCTTTTTTTACCCATAATATTTTCCATCGGTAACAGTATTTTTAATTCAGTGTATTCGTTCTCTTTACTATCGATTAAAATTTGTCCTTGATGTCCTTGGACAATAATATCATGACTGATAGATAATCCTAATCCGGTTCCTTGTCCGGTGGGTTTAGTAGTAAAAAAGGGATTAAATACTTTATCAATAATGGTTTGAGGAATCCCTTTACCATTATCACGAATGATAATTTCTATCTCTTCAGCTTTAGCGGTTGTGGTTATGATTAATGTGGGAGTAAAGTTGGTCTGATGGGATTGACTTTTTTCGTGAACAGCATAACAAGCGTTATTAATTGCATTGAGAAAGACTCGACTAATATCTTGGGGAACGATATTAGTTTCTGGAATATTGTTATCATAATGGGTGTCAATTTTTATTTTAAAGGAAGGGTCTTTAACTCGCATCCCGTGATAAGCTAAATTGACTGATTCAGCTAATAAATTATTAATATGGGTTAGTTGTCTTTGTCCGGGTTTTCCTTTGGAGTGCATTAACATCCCATGGACAATTTTATCGGCCCGTTGTCCATGTTCATGAATTTTCTGAGAATTTTGTTTAATATCTTGTAAAATTTCTTCTATATATTCGATGGTTTCCTCATTTAATTTATCTTTTTGGGTGTCTATTTCTTCATATAATTCGTCTGTTAACTCGACACAAATTTCTGCAAAGTTATTGACAAAATTGAGGGGATTTTTGATTTCATGGGCAATTCCGGCGGTTAAAGCCCCAAGGGAAGCAAGTTTTTCTTGAGCAATAATTTGATTTTGTGTGGCTTTTAATTTGGCTAAGGTTACGTTTAATTGTTGATTTTTATCTTGTAATTCTTGGGTTCTTAGTTGAACTTTTTTCTCTAGGGTTTTGCTATAGTCTTCTAACTGTTCGTAGAGGCGAGAGTTTTCGATAGAAATCGCAGCCGAACTGGATAAAATTTTGACAATTTCGACTCTTTGTGGGGTAAATGCATCGGTGGTTAAATTGTTTTCTAAATAAATAATTCCGTTGAGTTTTCCTTGATTAATAATAGGGGTACAAAGAATTGATTTGGGTTGATTATTGATAATATAGGTGGTTTGAGTAAATTTGCCTTCTTGAGTCGCATCATTTAAAACAATACTTTCTTGGGTATGGGCGACATAATTAATAATAGGAATCGATAGTTTAATATCCTGGGAGGTTTCCTCAGAATGATGAATGGGAATGGATTGTAAGATAGTAAGATTTTCATCATCAATATTGCCTTCTGCTTCAATTAACCAATTATTATTATTTTCTAATAATAAAAATCCTCTTTGTGCGCCAGCATTTTCTATAATGGTTCTCATGAGTTTTTCTAATAAATTTTTTAAGATAATTTCACCAGAAATAACTTGAGAGGCTTTTAAAATGCTATTTAAATCTAATTCTTTGGCGAATCTTTTATCGGTTACTTTTGTATTTATTTTATTAGGAGAAATATTATCTTTTGAGAGTAAATAGGGATAGATTTCTTCGAGGTTTTTTACTTTGGAGATCGCCCCCCAAACGTTATAATAATAATGGGCATTTTGTAAATAGTAATAAGCTAAGTGGGTGTGTTCTTTTTGTAAATAAAATTTAGCGGCTAGTTCATAAGCGATGGCTTGTTCATGACTATAATCACTTTTTTCAAAGGCTTTAATGGCTTGATCATAATATTCTCTGGCGTTTTTCTCTTCACTTAAAACACGAGATAATTCTGCTTCAATTAAATAAAATTTGCCTAAATAATGTTGAGGATTATGACTAGATAAAAGTTTCATATTTTTCTGATGATGGGTTACTTTTTTAATAATATTCTGTTGTTCTTCATCAGATTTTCGGTCATAGATAGCTAAATGGGTTAAACAATAGTAAAACAGAAATTTTGGTGATCCTGCGGTTAACATTTCTCCTATGTATTTTTCCCCTTCTAAGGCATAGTCTAGAGCATTTTCTAACTCACCTAATAGATAACAAATCGTTGTTTTATGGGTATAAATATGAAATAAAGCCAGATTATAGTTAGCTTTTTTATACAAGGGAAGCATTTGATCTTCGTTAAATGCTTCACCCACTAAACGACAAGAAAATTCACACTCATTCTGCAAGTTAAGAACAAGTTGATAGTTCATTGCTAAAAAATACAGACTATTCTTGCTTTGCATTTTTTTAGCAGCTTCTATATATTTAATTAATTCATTGCTAACGTCATTTAATTCTTTTCCTGTGGCAAATAAATAATTACAATAGAGTTGAGCATTCCACATAGCATACTCAATATTACCAGTTTCTAATCCTTTTTCATAGCCTAACCGTAAAGGATGTAAAAGTTCTTTTATAGGTTCTTTCCAATGTCTAATTGATAAGATAACAATAAAAGAAGTTTGTGGTTCTAGTTGTTTTGCTTGAAGTTTTGATAATAGGGATAAAGCGAGTTTTCCAAATTCGTAACCCGCGTCAAAGTCTTTACTAATTTGACATAAAAGTTCACCATAAAAAGCATAGGAAACGCAAGCTTCAGGAGAGTTACCATAACTTAAACACAACTTAATTTGTTGAGTAACAATTAAGGTAAATAGTCGAGGACTTGCCAAAAATGCGGCCATACTCATACTGATTAAAATTCTTAAAGAAGCGATGGCCTTACTATCAGTTATCAGGGGTAAATTAACTAAATCTTGAATCACTTTGTCCTGCAATAAATACTTCGTTTCTTGCAGAGACTTTTCTACCTCTAAACTTGTCGGATTTTTGGGTATCTTTATTTCTAATAAATCTAAGGTTGATAATGATAAATCGATGGCTTCTAGTAGCTTATTTTGGGACGTATACGCTTTAATTTTAATTTCATAAGCTTTGACTTTATCGAGAAGAAAGGGACTATATTTGACAATGGTGATAATCAAAACTTCCATGATGTCAAACTGGCCAGTTAAATAGGCAGACTCCGCTGCTTCTAAGTGAAGTTCTAAAGAAAATTGATATTGAGTTGTCCAGAGTTTATCTTTTTCTAAGAGACTAATGGCAAATTGTAAATAATTTAAAGCAACTTCATAAGCTGCTGATGTTTTGGCTTTTTTTCCAGCAATTAAATTTAATCTCGCCAGTTGTTCATATTCTAAAGTATCATCAATCAGTTGATAACCAATATTAATTTGATTGACAATATCAAAGATTTTTTCTTCTTGTTTTGATTTGGCTGTATTATTTAATAGTATGTTTCCTATGGTTAAATGTATTTTTTCTTGTCTTTCTTTGGATAATAAAGAATAGGCGGCCTGTTGAACTCGGTCATGAGAAAATTTATAACTAATTTTTAATGAAGGGGGAATTTCTTGATCATCCTGATAGTTGTTAATTAATTTATATTGATTATTTAGGGGTAAAATAAATCCTTTTTCTAAGGCTTGTAATAGATTATTGGCTGTTTTAATTTGTGAATTATTACTAACTATACCCAAGGTAAATAAATCAAATTTACTCCCAATACAAGCCGCTATTTTTAAAATTTCTTGTATTTCTTTCGGTGTATTTTTAATATTATTTGCCATTAAATCAACAACATTGTCAGTAATTTGTAAGGCTTCTATTTCAGTTTCATTGTAATCCCATTGTTTTTTAAAATAATCAAATGCTAAAATTTTGTTTTGATAAAGAGAACTCAAAAACTCTTTAACAAAAAAAGGATTTCCGTTGGTTTTTTTCTTAACTAATTTAGCTAATTTTTTACGACTGATATCTTCTAGGTTAATGGCATCTTTAATTAATACTTCAATCTCAAAAATTTTTAAGTTATTAAGTAAAATGTCTTCCGTAATCACCCCTTGATTATGAATATCATTTAAGGTTAGTTTTAACGGATGGGCTAAATCAACTTCATTATCTCGATAAGCACCAATAATTAATAAAGATTGATCATCTAATGTGGTAATTAAAGACTGTATAAGTTGTAATGAAGCTGTATCTGACCATTGTAAATCATCTAGAAAAATAACTAAAGGATGCTGTTGTTTAGTAAAGACTTTCAAGAAGTTTTGAAACACTAAATTAAAGCGATTTTGTGCTGCTTTCGGTTCTAAGGGGATAACGGTTGGTTGGGGTCCAATAATTTGTTCAATTTCGGGGATAACATCAATAATAACTTGTCCATTAACCCCTAAAGCCATTAGTAATTTTTCACGCCATTGGCTAATCTTTTGGTCGGATTCAGTTAATAATTGATTGACCAATTCTTGACAAGCTTGTATAATAGCTGCATAGGGAATATTTCGTTGAAATTGTTCAAATTTTCCAGAAATAAAATACCCTTTTTTCTGAGTAACCGAGGGATAAATTTCACGAATTAAAACTGATTTACCAATCCCTGCATATCCAGACACTAATATCATAGCATTGTGTCCTTTGGTAACGGTATCGAAAGTATTGATTAAGGTCTGTATTTCCTTGTCTCTACCATAGAGTTTTTGAGGAATCTGAAACTTATCAGAGACATCATATTTCCCTAAGGAAAAGGGTTTAATTTGATTTTGTTCTTGTAATTGATGTAAACATTCTTGTAAATCAGCTTTAATTCCTGTGGCACTTTGATATCTTTCTTCAGGGGTTTTTGCCAACAGTTTCATAACAATATGTGAAATAATTGGAGGAATATTTATATTAATTTCATGGGGATAAACTGGTTTTTTTGCAATGTGGAAATGGATTAATTCTAAGGGATCTTCTGTAATAAAAGGAAGTTGCTTGGTTAGCATTTCGTAAAAGGTGACTCCGAGGGAATAAAAGTCGGTATGATAATCAATTTTACGGTTCATTCTTCCTGTTTGTTCAGGAGACATATAAGCTAATGTTCCCTCAATTAAATTAGGGTTAAATTCTTGGGTTGTTTCTAAAGCAAGTTGAGTAGAAATACCAAAATCTATTAATTTTATTTCTTGGGTTTGGGGATGGATAATAATATTGGTTGGATTAATATCTTTGTGAATAATATTATAATGATGAACAACTTCTAATCCTTCAACAATTTTGATAGCAATCTTTAAAAAACAGTCTAGCGTTAAGGTATTTTCTTTTAATAAACTGTCTAAAGCAATTCCACCAAAATCTTCTAAAACAATCACTAAAGTATTTTGATATTTATCTATTCCATAGCTTTTAATTATTCTTGGAGAATTTAGCTGACTGAGGATTTTATATTCTTGTTTAAACTGTGATAGGGTGATAGGATCTGGATAACTTTCTTGCAGAATTTTTAAGATAACAGGTTGCTGATCAATTTCTCTAATACCACGATAAATTAAAGAGTGAGAACTTTCATAGACTTTTTCTCTAATAAGACAATCATTAATAATCATATTCATAGTTTAGTGATCATGAATTTTCTAGAAACAATTTATCTAATTTAAAATAAACATTAATCAGTTTGTAGAAGCGTTAATAAGTCTGCTTCACTCAGTTGATTAATCCCTAGTTCTTGTGCTTTGATTAACTTAGATCCTGCATTTTCTCCCAGTAACAAATAATCTGTTTTTTTACTAATAGAACCGGTTACTTTGCCCCCGGCTTTTTCAATTAATGCTTTAGCCTCATTACGCTTTAAGCTGGGTAATGTGCCGGTAATAACGAAAGTTTTGCCGGATAAGGGAGTTGGGGAAGATTCAACAGTGGTTGTTTGAGGGGAACTTGTCTCTAATTGTAACCCAACTTTTTTTAATTGTTGGATTAAATTGACATTTTTTTCAATACTAAACCAGTCAATGATCGATTGGGCAATTTCTTCACCCACCCCATAAACAGAAGATAACGAAGCAAAAGAAGCTTGAGATAATTGATCAATACTCGGAAAATTTTTGGTTAATAAATTAGCCGTGACACTGCCCACATAACGAATGCCTAAACCATACAAAACCCGTGAAAACGGTTGTTGTTTGCTTTCTTCAATGGCATTAATTAACTTGTCGGCTGATTTGCTACCCATGCGTTCTAAATTGGCAATTTTTTCGGGGGTTAAATCATATAAATCAGCAATGGAATTGACCAACCCATTATCAATGAGTAAACCGACAATTTTTTCTCCCAACCCCCGAATATCGAGGGCATCCCGTGAGGCCCAATGAACTAAACTACCCCGTAAAATCGCCCCACAGGACAAATTCATACACCGCAAAACCGCTTCTTGTGGGGGACGAATGAGGGGGGAATGACATTCTGGACAGCGATCCGGCATTTCATAGGGTTCGGTGTTGGGGGGACGTAATTCTGGTAAGACACGAACCACTTCAGGAATAATCTCCCCTGCTTTGCGAATAATCACCGTATCTCCCACACGGATGTCCAGTTGGGCAATGCGATCGCCGTTGTGAAGGGTGGCTTTTTGTACGGTGGTTCCGGCTAAATGAACCGGTTCCATGACGGCCATGGGTGTCACGGCCCCGGTTCGTCCCACATTGACGATGATATCTTTAACCAGAGTCGGGGCCTCTTCGGCCGGATATTTTAAAGCGATCGCCCAACGGGGGAATTTTTGGGTAAACCCTAACGCTTTTTGCAACGAATAATCATTAATTTTGACCACTACCCCATCAGTCATATAAGGGAGGTCTTTTCTCTTAGTTTCCCACTGCTTAAAATAGTCGGCCACTTCATCAAGAGACTGGCATAATTGGCGATGAGGATTCACTAAAAAGCCACTATTTTCTAAATAGTTTAAAGACTGCCATTGACTCTTAATTTCTGTCTCTTCAAGATGTAAGGTATAAGCAAAAAATTGTAAGCGTCTTTGGTCAACAATTTTTGGATCTAACTGTCGTAACGTCCCGGCGGCTGCGTTACGAGGATTAGCAAATAAAGCCTCTCCCTTTTCTTCTCTTTGCTGATTAATGCGATCAAATTCATCTAGGGGTAAAAAAGCCTCTCCTCGAACTTCTACAATGGGGGGAGGATTATCTATATTTAATTTTAAAGGAATAGAACGAATGGTGCGAACATTTTGGGTAATCTCTTCTCCTGTGGTTCCGTCTCCTCTGGTTACACCTCGGATTAATAGGCCATTTTCATAGGTTAACGCTAGGGCTGATCCATCAATTTTCAATTCACACACATATTCAATTGAGTTAAAATCCTCGGCTTCATGATATCGTTGCCATCGGTTTTCCCACGCTTTCAACTCTTCTAAATTAAAAGCATTTTCTAAACTATAAAGGGGAATATTATGAGTAACCGAAACAAATTGAGAGGCGGGCTGATCACCGACTCTTTGGGTCGGACTATCTGGGGTAATTAACTGAGGATATTCTGTTTCTAAATTATCTAATTCTCGATATAATTGATCATAAACAGCATCCTCCATAATGGGATCATCAAGCACATAATAAGCATAATTGGCTTTTTGTAGTTGTTGACGAAGTTGGGTCACTCGTTGGTTAATTTCTGAGTTAATTGTCATTTTTTTTTCTCACTAATTTAGTTCAACTATTGTAACCAAGCTGTTAAATCTCTGTTGATCAAAGTTGCTAATTGAGTCATATCGTGGGCAAAATATTCTGTTAACGTCTTGCTTAAATTATCGTCAAGTTTGGGTTTTTCTTGTTTAATTTCTATCATTTTTGCTACTTTAGGATATTTTTTGGCTATTTTTTTAAATAAAATTGAATTGTTATCAATAAACTTATGTAATATATTTTTCTTTGAAATACGATAACTAACATTAACTTTTGAGTTAGTATTTGGTTCAAAATTCGGATCAATTCCCAAAAATAAAGCAGTTTCTTTCATTACTTTTAAAGGATCTTGACAAAAATCTTCGTATAAAAATATTTTCATCTGTTCAGGAGGAAAGTATTTAAAATATCTGGTTAATTGTTCGTAGTATAATCCGAAGGGAACATAACCAAATTCCCATGACTGTGACCCGAATAAACGAGATTCTATTTCCCAAATATCTTTGTCTATGGTTGTTAGGGAGCGGATTCCTTTTTGAACGTGCATTAGATAGTGAGAAAAGGCTCTTTCTTTGGGGTTTCGCAGAATAAATATGAGTTTCACTGTGGGAAGATTATCCCGTAGTCGCTGCGCTACCCAGGGACAGGATAGATAAGTGATTGAAGCTTCTCCAATGGCTGGATAATTTTCTGAACCTTCAAATAAGCGTTCATACTTATCTGGATCCTCGACAATAGGAAAGCGACGTTCAGATTCAGGAAGATTAAGGTTTTTCATATACTTTGGACCTTCAGGCCAATCTCTGACTATCCAATGGGTGGGTTCTTTTATCGGCGAACAAAATATCTGTGGATGTTGTTTCAACATTTTCCAAAAGGCCGAAGTTCCTGCTTTTTGTGCGCCAGCAACGATAAAGTTAGGTTGAGACATATTGATAGAAATTTAAAATCAAAACAAGAATGTGAGTATAGTTTATCCTACAAGGATCATTAAAGCCTATACTCTTACGAAATTAATAGTTTAATTTCATTGCTTTGTCATGGGTCTATATAACTCGAAAGTTGAATAACAAGTCTAATTAAATTATTATCAACTCGAAAAGCAGTACAATCAAATGTAAACTCTTATAATAACGGAGTTTTTTTGAAGAATAAATTCTTCTTTTTAAATGATATCTTGATGGCTATTATTCAGTTCCCATGCAGTCTCAAACCTTTACGATCTGTTAAGATATGCTATGATAACAATGTTTAAATTTTTTTACGTTGGTTAAGTAATTGATAGTTGGAAGTGATAGAAGAAAATGGCTGATAGTATTTCATTGAGTATCGATATAGATAGCATTATTATTTTTGCTGTTGTTACCCTAATCTTAATAACGGGTGGTATTGGCTTATTTTTGTTACCGAGAATTGTAGGAAACATTATTACCAATCTTTTCTCCAGTGAAGTCAAAATTATTTATGAGAAGATTATCCCCCCTTATCAAAACTGGTTAGGATTAATTGGGTTATTAACCATTACGGATCTGAGTTTATCAATTTTTTCCTTACCCAGTTGGCTAAAATTTCTAGAAATTCCTTTAAGTCTAGTCATCGTTTTTACGGTTATTTGGGTGGGTATACAAATTTGTCAAACCTTTTTTGATGACCATTTGTTACAACTGGCGATCGCCAATAGTAGTAAACTCAATAGTGAATTTATCATTATTGCTAAATATCTGACGAAAGCTGCTATTATTCTCATTGTTTTGTTCATCTTTGCAGAAACCCATGATATTAATGTTTTCGGGTTATTAGCTAGTTTAGGAATTGGGGGATTAGCAGTAGCTTTTGCAGCACAGAAAAGCCTAGAACAACTATTAGGGGGAATTGTTCTGTATTTAGATAAACCCTTCATTGCTGATGATTATATCGGCTTACCCGATGGCACTTTTGGCAGAGTAGAATCGGTGGGGTTAAGGTCAACAAAAATTAGAACCTCTGGGAAAGGAACCTTAATGATCGTGCCTAATAGTTCCTTAACCCAGATGAATATTGAGAACTACACCGGGGCTAAAAAAGTGGTTTCTCTGATTTATTTGACTTTTTATCGCTTAATTCCTAAAGACGAAGAGGCATTAATTCGTCAAGTCATATTAGACAGTACAAGCGACATTTTTGGCATTGACTCTCGCAGTACCGATGTTATTTTTAAAGAAATACCTATTAAGAATGGAAATGGCTTAGTAACTCAAGCCCAAATCAACTTTTTCATCTTAGGATCAGGACAAGTATCTATGGAGTTACGCCGTCAATTTTTAGAGATTGCTAATCAACAAATTACCTACCAATTAAAAGAATATGGAATCGGTTTTGATATAGAAGATAAAACCATTAACGTTGATTCACCCATTACTGTTTAATAATTATTGATCATGACAGTTATTATTGACTATTTCACCAATTTATTTCAATTTAATGAAGCAGCCCAAAAGGGGATGATTACCTTTGGCTTACAATTACTCATCTTTCTTGTTTTTGTCCTTTTATCCATACTAATTGGACGCTATACCCCTTTTTTAGCTAGGCTAATTATTCAACGATTTTCTCCTAAACAAGTTGCTAGTATTTATGAAAAATTAATTACTCCCATTGAAGACTTATTTCGCATTACAGGAACTTTAATTTTGGTTTCTATTTCTCTCAATTTTTTGGTTAGATATCCAGGAATTTATCGATTTCTAAACTTTTTTATTGATCTAGCGGTTATTAGTAGTTTTGCTTGGCTTTGTTCTCGACTTTTTCGTCAATTTGTGCGCTTTTATGGCATTGATTTAGTGAGAAAACTAGGTCGACAAGTTGACGAATTATTATTAGTGTTTGAAACCATTGCCAATGTCATTATTGGCTTTATTGCTGTTTTAGCCTTTGCCCAAAGTCAACAAGTGAACTTAGTGGGATTATTAGCCAGTTTAGGAATCGGGGGTTTAGCCATTGCCTTTGCGGCACAAAAAACCTTAGAACAACTATTAGGAACCTGCGTATTATATTTAGATCGTCCGTTTATTCCTGGGGAATATATACGGCTTCCTAGCGGTTTATTTGGCCGGGTTGAATCCATAGGCTTACGGTCAACAAAAATCCGTACAGCAGCCAAAAGTACCCTAATGATTGTCCCTAATTCTATCATGGCCAACCTAGAAATTGAGAACGTCACCCGTGGCAAAAAAGTCATGGTGTTACTTTATTTAGACTTTCTAAAACAGTTAGAAGACTCAGAACAAGCATTAGTTGAACAAGTGGTAAAAGAAAGTACCGACGCTTTATTTGGCATCGATCCTGGCAGTACCAAAATTTCTTTATTTGCCAAAGAAGGCAGTGACGGAATTCGTGCAAGGGTTACCTTTTTTATCCTAGGTTCCAGTGAAAATTCTATTGAATTAAGAAAACGGCTATTAGAATTAGCTAACGAAACCATTACCAGTAAACTGAGTAACTATGGTATTGAATTTACGGTGCAAGAACCGACAATTTATGTAGAATCTCCTGTTACTATTTAACTGGTGTGACTTAAGGAGTAAACATCTTGATAAACATTCGTTGTGGTGACGTTGAGTTTAAAGATATTGAAGCCATTATTTTTGATAAAGATGGCACCTTAGAAGATTCTAATAACTTTTTGAGAGAATTAAGTATTCGTCGGGCCCGTTTATTAGATGCTGAAATACCCGGTATTGGGGAACCTTTATTAATGGCCTTTGGTCTTCAAGATAATCAACTCGATCCCACCGGCTTAATGGCTGTCGGCAGTCGCCAAGAAAACTTAATTGCTGCGGCTGCTTACATTGCCGAAACCGGACGCAGTTGGTTTGAAGCCTTAGACATTGCTGAAAATGGCTTTAGGGAGGTTGATAAATATCTGAAAAAAGATCCCACCACATCCCCCTTATTTACAGGTAGTTTAGAGGTGTTAAAAAGCTTATCCGAAGCTGGATTAAAACTCGGAATTCTTTCGGCTGCCCCGACTCAAGACGTTCAACATTTTGTCCAAGAACACCAACTTTCTGATTATATTCAATTAATAATGGGAGGAGATCAAGGATTAAGTAAACCGAACCCCCAACTATTTATTAAAGCCTGTGAAATGCTTAAAACACCGCCAAATAGGACCCTTATGGTAGGAGACTCTCAAGGGGATATTTCCATGGCCAAACAAGCAGGAGTTGCAGGAACCATCGGTATTTGTTGGGGGAATCAGACAGTCAGTCATTTAGAGGAGGCTGATATTATTATTAATCAAATCGAAGCAATTCAATTAATAAAGTCATGAAAAACGATGGTCACATTTCCTAATTCGGATTTTAGGGTGTATGATCGGAGGTTAACAACAGCTTTAATCCGTATCGTTACTTAGAGAGGGTCAAAAACATTGTCTCGTCGTTATCTATTTACATCTGAATCTGTAACGGAAGGTCACCCCGATAAAGTTTGTGACCAAATCTCTGACACTATTATTGATACCCTACTCTACCACGATGATCAAAGTCGGGTAGCGGCCGAAGTAGTGGTCAACACAGGTTTAGTCTTGATTACTGGAGAAGTTACCTCCAAAGCGAATGTTAATTTTGTAGACCTTGCCCGCAAAAAAATTGCAGAAATTGGTTACACTGACGCTGATAATGGTTTTTCTGCCAATAGTTGTGCGGTTTTAGTCGCTTTAGACGAACAGTCCCCCGATATTGCCCAAGGGGTTACCCAGGCACAGGAACAACGTCAGGCACTTAGTGACGACGAATTAGACCAAATTGGTGCCGGCGATCAAGGGATTATGTTTGGTTATGCTTGCAACGAAACCCCCGAATTCATGCCTTTACCCATCAGTTTAGCCCATCGTTTCGCCCGTCGTTTGGCTGCGGTTCGTAAAACCGGTGATTTAAGCTATTTACGCCCCGATGGGAAAACCCAAGTCTCCATCGTTTATGAAGATGGTATTCCTGTGGGTATCGATACTATTCTCGTTTCTACACAACATGATGAAACCATCGGCTCGATTACCGATAATGATGCAGTTCAAGCTAAAATTAAATCTGACCTCTGGGATGCCGTCGTTATACCTGTTTTAGACAATATTGGTATTAAAGCGTCTCAAGAAACTCGTTTTTTAGTTAATCCTACGGGAAAATTCGTTATTGGTGGTCCTCAAGGGGATGCCGGGTTAACCGGTCGTAAGATTATTGTTGATACCTACGGTGGTTATTCTCGTCACGGTGGCGGGGCATTTTCAGGAAAAGATCCCACCAAAGTCGATCGTTCTGCTGCTTATGCTTGTCGCTACGTCGCTAAAAATATTGTGGCCGCTGGTTTAGCTGATAAGTGCGAAGTTCAACTTAGTTATGCCATTGGGGTTGCTCGTCCAGTTAGTATTTTAGTGGAAACCTTTGGCACTGGTAAAGTAGACGAAAACAAGTTACTTGATGCTGTAAAAGAACTCTTTGAATTACGCCCTGCCGGTATTATTCAGTCTCTTAACCTGCGTCAACTGCCTTCACAACGAGGGGGTCGTTTCTATCAAGATGTGGCTGCTTATGGACATTTTGGACGGAATGATCTCGATCTTCCTTGGGAAGCAACGGATAAAGCAGCCTTACTTAAAGAGGCTTTATTAAAAGTTGGCGTTTAATCTTAACTCGGTTACAACATTTAGGGGGAAAGGGGATAACTCTTTTCCCTTTCATTTTATAATCAAAGCGATTATCTTCAATAATAACTGTATCGTTCTCAAAAATGCTCTCTACATCCAAAAAGTCAATGCCATGCTTACAGATGTTTATTAGTCTTTTGTGTTCATCCCATTCAAACTTCATTACATTAATATATTTTGAAAGCGATCGCTTTTTAAAGATATTTTCAGGCTTTTTTAAGGATTAAATACGTCATCTTCAATCCCTACCCACCATTCACCCAATTTCATTAATTCTTGGTGTAATTCAGTCATTTGAGCGATATATTCATTAGATGAGAGATTCTGGCGATTTTCTTGTAATTTTTTGAGTCTTAATTGTATCAATAACCAGGGTTGTGATATTCTGTCAGTTTCTTCAATATATCGGGCTAATTCTTCACTATTCATAATTTAATTAAAATTAGACTATTAGTAATCAATAGAACCATCAGGTCTTTTGTAAAAATGATAAGATGGTTTGATACCTAATAGTGTCGGTAAACCATCAACATCAATACAAACTGCTATAGTTCCATTTTTCTCTACATGATAAGCATCGATAGAACAGCTTATTTGTTGCTCTTCCGATAGGTTAATGATAACGGTTTTTGCTGAAGAAGACAAAATTTCTGTGTAGGATTTTTGTTCATACTCTTTACCAATTTTTTCAGCTTCTTGCCATAAAATTTGATAATTTTCTCGTAGCTTTTCTCTATCTTGTTTTCTAAAAGGAAATAACTCAATCAGTTTCATAAAATTGTTTCAATGGAAAAAATAAAACTTGATCAAGGGGTAAATTATCTATTGATAAATCAAGAATATTATTATCAACTTCCGCAATTTTAATCGGAGGAAAACGCTTTAACTTATCTGACCAATATTTCAATAATCCTATCTCTCCATAAGGATAAATTTCAGCTAACCAGACTAAAAAATCTTGCAAAATATTAGAAGGGGGGAAATAAAACCCCCAATCAATTACACAATAACGATGATAAATTTTATCAGGTAAATCTGCATTAACATCTAACTGTTGTAAAAAGTCTGGCAAGCTGAATAAATTATACTGCTCAAAACCAGACTCTACAAAATTCTTCCCTCTATATTCAGTTATCCATGTCTTTAATTTATGAGAAAAGTGTTTTTCTATTTGTAAGATTTTCGATGGTATAAATAGAGAAAATTTAGCAGACACTTGACGTTAAAAACACTATAAAAATGACTAAATTCTGACTTCTAATTTCTCCTCTTTGACCTCCTTAACTTTTGATTTTGGTTGATATTGACTAGCAATTAAAGCCACTAGAAACCACCATAAAGTATTAACTTGGGGACGATACCAAACCGTATCAAATAATCCTTGGGCCATTAATCCAGCCATAGCAGCGATCGCAGCAATTAACCACATACCATAAGGATTATTTTGATCCCTTAATTGTTGAATTTGTCGGACTCCTTGATTAACAGTAACAACAATTAACCAAATGAAAATACTTAAACCAATTAAACCGGTTTCTACTGCTGTTTCTAACAAGACAGAATAAGAACTTAACGCACTATATTTAGGACTCATATAAAGGGGATAAATCTTATTAAAGGCATTATTACCTGGACCAATACCAATTAACGGGCGATCGCGAATCATATCTAATACCGCCATCCAGACATTCATCCGAAAATTATTACTACTATCTTCTCTTCCCATAAAGATAGTCATAACCCTCATTCGTAATGAGTCAACGGAGAGAATTGCAGCAAACATTAACCCCCCTAAAACAGCAAACACTAACGGTAATAACCACTTACGCCAAAAGGGAGATAAATTGTTTTTAAACCAAACAAAAAATAATAATAAAAAGGTTGCCATTAAAGCGACCATTGCGATCCAACCGCCCCGACTTCCCGTAAAATAAAGACAGGCTGTATTGACTAACGTAATAGTAATAGCTAATAGTTTCGGGAATAAACCTCGCCAAACAAAAAAGGCAGCAATCCCTAAAGCAATAGATGGTAACAAATAAGCCGATAATAAATTAGGATTACCTAAATAACTATAAACCCTGGTTGCACCGGCTAATTCTGAAGTGGGATCATTCCAAGTTGCTAATTGTTCGACTCCAAAAATTTGCTGCCTAACCCCATAACAACCGACGACTAAACCAATACCTAAAACCGCAGTAATTAAGCAATTCGTTAAGCGAGGCGATCGCAAAATCCTCGCACAAAAAACAAAAAACACCAAATACAAAGTTAACTTAACCAACCCCGAAAAAGCAGCCATTTTCACAGGAGATAACGCCACCGCAACGGCAGAAATTCCCCAATAGACAAACACCAATAAATGAATGGGACTAAACCCAGGTTTTGCCGTATCAGATAAGGTTAAAATGCCCCAATAACCCATAATGGCAATTAACCAAACTCCGATCAAACCAGTGGTAATAAAAGGACTAAAAATAAACACAAAACTAATTAATAATGCCCCAATGGCCTCACTCCACTGTAATAAAAAGCTAGACTCACGCCAAGTCGACAATAAACCCACCAAACGATAGACATAACTGGCATTTAGCCAAGTTTTCGGTGAAAAGTAAGAGAGGGTAACGAGATCCCAAGTTGAATTCATGAATCCTTACCAAAAAAGATTAGTTATTAGTTATCACGGATCAAGCTTGCTTTTGTCAACCGATATTTAAACCAGTGATAGCTAAGCAGAACCCAAAATAAAGAATTTGCGTCATCATATATTATTGTCCCTAATTCTCCTTTCCCGGTTCCCTTAAAAACCTTTATTGTGTACCCTATAACTAAAATTCCATGTTGACCTATCCAAAGGGAGATAACCCGTTGACTACCCTAATTCATCCTACGGCTGTCATTCATCCGAAGGCACAAATTGATCCCACTGTGGAAGTCGGCCCCTATGCTGTCATTGGTGATCAGGTGAAAATAGGCGCAAAAACCACCATAGGACCCCATGTGGTCATCGAAGGACCCACAGAAATTGGGGAAAATAACCGCATTTTCCCCAGTGCAGTCATTGGTTTAGATCCCCAAGACCTCAAATATAAAGGGGCCCCGAGTCGGGTCAAAATTGGAAATGGTAACACCATTCGGGAATTTGTCACCGTCAACAAAGCCACCCACGCCGATGAAGTCACAGAAATTGGTAATAATAACTTGTTAATGGCTTATGTCCATGTTGCTCATAACTGTGTGATCGAAGACCATGTGATCATCGCCAACGCCGTCGCTTTAGCCGGCCACGTTCATATTGAGTCTAGGGCAGTGATTGGGGGTGTGTTAGGGGTTCATCAGTTTGTGAGAATTGGCCGGAATGCCATGTTAGGAGGAATGAGTCGCATTGATCGCGATGCCCCTCCCTTTATGATGATCGAAGGAAACCCTTCTAGAGTGCGATCGCTCAATTTAGTGGGGTTAAGACGGGCCGGCCTCACCACCGAAGATGTGGGCTATCTTAAAAAAGCCTTTCGTCTGTTGTATCGGTCTGATCTCACATTGCAACAGGCCCTAGAACAGTTAGAAAGCCTCGATAATAATGAATATGCCCAATATTTACGTCATTTTCTTCAACTCTCTACCACAGGAGAAAAACGGCGAGGGCCAATCCCAGGAAATAATTAAGTAATCGTCTATTGATAATGAGGGGTTAAATAGGAAGTCATGCAGATTTTTATCAGTACCGGGGAAGTGTCAGGGGACTTACAAGGATCAATGTTAGTTGAAGCCCTGTATCGACAAGCCAAACAGCAAAATATTCCTTTAGAAATTTTGGCCCTGGGAGGTAATCTCATGGAAGCCGCCGGGGCAAAGTTATTGGGAAATACGGCCGGGATTGGGTCCATTGGTATTGTTGAAGCGTTGCCCTTTATTATCCCCACTTGGTTAATGCAGCGCCGGGTTAAGGCTTATTTACGGGATAATCCCCCCGATGTGTTAATTTTATTGGATTATATGGGACCGAATGTGGCTTTCGGTAAGTACGCCCGTAAACACTTACCCCATGTGCCGATTATTTATTATATTGCTCCTCAGTCTTGGGTCTGGGCCCCGAATAATAAAACCATTGAACAATTTGCTGAAATTACTGATATTTTATTGGCGATTTTTCCCGAAGAAGCCCGATTTTTTGAGAAAAAAGGGGTTAAGGTTAAATGGGTGGGTCATCCCTTGTTAGATAGAATGGCCAAAGCCCCCTCCAGAGAAGCCACCCGTCAAGCTTTGGGAATTAAAGAAGATCAACTGGTGGTGGCTTTATTTCCTGCCTCTCGTTATCAAGAATTAAAGTATCATTTACCCTTAATTTGTAAGGCAGCACAGAAGTTACAAACAAAGGTTCCTAATGTGCATTTTCTCTTGCCTGTGTCGTTAAAAGAATATCGCCATACCATCGAAGAAATGGTTAAACAATATGATTTATCCATTACTTTATTTGATGGACGGGCCATAGAAGTGATGGCCGCTGCTGACTTTGCCATTGCTAAATCAGGAACGGTGAATTTAGAATTAGCGTTATTAGATATTCCTCAATTAGTTCTGTGTTTAGTGAATCCTTTGACTATGTGGATCGCTAGAAATGTTCTTAAGTTTTCTATTCCGTTTATGTCCCCTCCTAATTTAGTGGTGATGGAAGAAATTGTGCCAGAATTATTACAAGAAGAAGCCACTATCGATCGCATTGTGGATGAATCTTTAGACTTATTATTAAACCCCGAACGTCGTCAAAAAACTTTCGCTGACTATGAACAAATGAGAACCCTGTTAGGAGAGGTGGGAGTCTGCGATCGCGTGGCTCATGAGATTTTACACTACCAAAACCAAAGCACCATAGCATCCTAGAAGAAACTCTAGAGGGAGCAAAGGGAGAAAAATGTTAATTTTCTTCTCACACTCACTTACGTTTGCTACCCCCTCTAACTCCCCCTTTTGTTAGGGGGAGAACCCTTGCTACCCCCTCTAACTCCCCCTTTGGTTAGGGGGAGAACCCTTGCCCATTCCCCATTCCCGATTTCTGCAAGAAGTCTAATAAGGATAAGTTAAGATAAACTAATTCTAAGACCCCATAGTAGGATTGATTTCTATGGGTTCATGATTGTCTTCAAAACCTATTGACACAGACCATGATTATGCACCCTCAATTAGAGAAAGCATTAGAACAACGTCAAGCTATCAAGATTATTAGTGGTTTGACCAATTTTGATCACAGTAACGTTTCCGCGATCGCCAAAGCAGCCCAAGCAGGAGGGCCACCTTTGTCGACATCGCGGCTTCCCCTAGTTTAGTTCGTCAGGTTCGTTCCTTAATTGATTTACCCATTTGTGTTTCTGCTGTGGAAGCCCAGTTATTGGCAGACGCGGTGGCAGCAGGAGCCGATTTAGTCGAAATTGGGAATTTTGATGCGTTTTATGCCCAAGGACGGCGCTTTGAAGCCCCTGAAGTCCTAGCCTTAACCCAACAAACTCGCGCTTTACTGCCCCATACTCCCCTGTGTGTGACGGTTCCCCATATCCTACCCTTAGATGAACAAGTGGCCTTAGCGGAGGCCTTAGTTGAGGCAGGTGCTAATCTCATTCAAACCGAAGGCGGCACCAGCAGTCGTCCCACTCACCCAGGAACCCTCGGTTTAATCGAAAAAGCAGCCCCCACCTTAGCGGCAGCCCATAGTATTTCTCGCGCTGTGTCGGTTCCTGTTATCTGTGCTTCTGGTTTATCTACTGTGACGGCTCCTATGGCGATTACGGCCGGTGCGTCAGGGGTGGGTGTGGGTTCTGCTATTAACCAACTCAATGACGAAGTGGCTATGGTGGCAGCCGTTCGTTCCCTTGTGGAAGCTCTACAACAAAGCGTGATTAAGGTTAACGTTTAACCTTGTTGTCCTATTCTCCTGATGACACATCAGGAGATGATAATAACGCTGCTGATTTTTTATCCAGGAATAATGTCGCGTCGGAATGTTTTCTTAAAATAGAAGCTGGACATTGGGTGGAAATGGCTTCTTGTAGCATTTGTTGAATGATTTCGGCCTTGTTTTCTCCTGGAGCTAAACAGATTATTTTTTTCGCTGATAAAATAGTGGGAATGGTCACCGTTAAGGCATATTTTGGCACTTGATCAAACTCTTTAAAATGGCCTTGACTTACTTGCATCCAACGGGTTTGTTGATCTAATTTGACAATTTTGACCCAGTGGGGATCATCAAAATTAGCCACCTGGGGTTCATTAAAGGCTAAATGTCCATTCACCCCAACCCCTAAACAACACAAATCAATGGGGTATTGTTTGAGTAATTGGGTGTAGCGATCGCATTCTTCTATGGGTTCTAACCCATCGCCAATTAAATAATTAAATGATTTAGGATTAATCCGTTTTTCGACTCTTTCATGAAGATAAAAACGAAAGCTCGCCGAGTTGTCCCCTTCAATGCCTAAATATTCATCTAAATGTAATAAATTAATCCGTGACCAGTCAATTTTATGGGAAGCAATTAAAATATCGAGAAATTTTAGTTGGGAGTTACCGGTGGCTAATACAATGGTAGCTTCAGCTTGATTATCTAAAACCTTTTCGATATAGTCTTGACCCATTTTAGCCGCTCCAATAGAGAGTTGTTCTTCATTTTCATAAATATGGGTCCCTAAAGAATCAATGGTGAAAACTTGCTCGGATTTCATATTAATTTACACAAAATAACTTAAGTGAGTACACAAAATTAATTTCCTAGTAAGGATAGGCAAAAGGCAAGAGGCAAGGGTTCTCCCCCTTTTGTTAGGGGGAGTTAGAGGGGGTGGCAAGAGGCAAAAGGCAACGAGCTTATTGCGATGTGTAATTAATTTTGCTTAGATACTTATTAGTAATGAGTCATTGATTGATAATTGATAATTGTTAAACCCTATTCCCTTAATTCATTAGTCAAGATTATACTTGAGGATCAATTTTTTTGTTAGGCATATCGGGAGCCATTTTTGCTTTTTTTAGAGAATAACCTTGTCTTTCTAAATGTTGCACAAATTGATCTGAATTTTGAGAAGACTTTTTAAGTTGCTTAGGTTGCTCTTTTCTCTCTTTTTTGAGTTTAGCTTTGCGTCCCATTGAGTTAAGTTCCTCTTGAGATATATCTCTTTAAATCTTACTATACTTAAGACTTTGATCGATCCCTCAATTAATATCACTTAACAGTAGAAAATCTGACTACACCCTTCTTATTTTTCTTGGGATTTAATTGAAACCAAATGAGCTTGAATGCTGTTCAATTAATCCTCAAAAGCATATAAATCTTTTTCCCTTCCCAAGGCAAAACTAACAGAGGTTTTCAAATTATAATTAGATTGACTAATAAATAGGAAAAAAGCAGCTAAAGCGAGACTACTATTAATCGTAAAAATAGCTTGATAACTTAAATCACTCCCTAAACTTCCCACCATTGGACCGGCTAAGGCGATCCCAATATCAAACCCCCCTAAACAAACAGAATAAACCCGTCCTCTTTCGTAGGAAGAAGACCGATCAGAAATCAAAGCAATAATCATAGGAATTAAAGTTCCTGCGCCAATGCCTTCAAAGATACCAGCTAATAATATTTGTCGGCTATCGGTGGCTTGAGTTAACAAGATCATCGACACAAAATAACACAACAGACTAACGGTTATCAAAGGGCCACGACCATAACGATCAGAAGCAGGCCCCGAAAAAATACGAGAGGAAAAACTACCAACGGCTGCTACAGTATAAAATAAACCTGCACTAAACCCTAAATTATTTTCCTGTAAAAAGAGTGGTAAAAATGTGATTAAAGTTCCGAATAATAACCCAATCATCAATAAAATTAAAGCAGGAATCACTAAAGAATGACTGCTAACCATTTGTTTAAAATTGCGTATTTTACCTTTAGCATCAGAAGTGTGCTGATAGTGAACCTTTGATTTTTCCTGAATAAAACTGACTAAACATAAACCGAGAAACCCAAAACCAGCAGACGTAATAAACAGGGTCGTATATCCAAAAGATTCTTGTACAAACCCCCCTAAAGCAGGGCCAATACTCATACCAATAGGAGTCACTAAACTCATATAACCGATCAATTCTCCCCGTTTTTGTACGGGGGCAAAATCCACCACTAACGCACTATAAGCTGTAGTAAAAGCAGCGATACTAATACCATGAACTGCCCGAACCGCCATTAAAGGGAAAACCGATTGAATTAATAAATAACCCAGGGGAGCAAGTCCAGCCACTAGAATACCAATAAAAAGGACTAATTTACGACTTTTTGTATCCGCTAAATAACCTAACAAAGTACGAGAACAGAGTAACCCAATGGCAAAGCTACCCATGACTAAACCAATTTGGGAACGGGTGCCGCCAAGATATTTAATATAAGTGGGTAACGTGGGTAATAGGGTGGTAATACTAATCCAAAAGAATAGCCCTATCCCTAATAAAAATCCTAAACTGCGTCTTTGTTCCGGTTTAAGATGGGCATAAGTGTTTAAAATACTCACAGAAGCTGTCCAAGGTTTAATAATCGGGTTTTGTTAACTATTATAAAGCAAGTCATTTTTGCCCATCACACAATCAAACATTTCTCTCCCCACACCCCGACTGGTGGTAAAAAAAGCAAAAACGTTTTAAGCTATTTGAAGCATTTTTCGTCGAATCCACAACCACTATGGAAGACCTTTGGTTTCAACCCTTCATTTGGACAGATTATCGACTCGCCCTTTTATTTACACTGATCATTCCCTTAATCTTAACGATTTGGGCATTAATGAAACAAGTTGACGCGATCGCACGTTTATTAATCATCTATTGGCGAGTGGCCAGCTTATTATTAATTACCGTTTATTTACTCGCTCCGGGTTGGGTTGGGGAGAATACCCCCTTTGAGGCATTTTGCGGACAAATGGGCTTCATTACCGCTTTAACTGCTCGTATTCTCATTCCTGTGTCTCTATGGTTTTGGGTGGATTTGAACGATGAAATTAAAGATTTACCCTGGAGTTTCCTAAAATTGATGGTAACCTCCTGGCGTTGGGCTGTCACGGTTTATGGCAGTATTGGAGCCATGGTTCAAGTTCCCTTTCTCTCTTGTGCGGTGTCCTCAAGCACCCTAGAGACTCCCTTTTGCCAAGTTTGGATACAAGCGCCGGTGGGCTACTGGTCCATTGTTCATGGAGATGCTACCCCAGGGTTTATGGGCTTTATGGGGTTATTGGGATTGTCGATTTATGTTCTTTATTTTGCTTATTTTTTATTGGTGCGTTTGGGAAAACAAGGAAGATCGGCATTAGAGCATTAAGTTAGACTCATAACCCCACACCCCCCACACCCCCCACACCCCCCTTTAAAAGGGGGGCAGGGGGGGTTAGGGGCAGGGGGGGTTAGGGGCAGGGGGGGTTAGGGGCAGCGGAGCAGAGGAGCAGGGAGCAGGGAGCAGGGAGCAGAGGGAGAGTACAACTATTGCCACCCCCTCTAACTCCCCCTTTTGTTAGGGGGAGAACCCTTGCCACCCCCTCTAACTCCCCCTTTTGTTAGGGGGAGAACCCTTGCCTCTTGCCTGTCATCACTTTAATGTTTCTTTCGGTAGAGGGGATAGAGATGATCTCTTGTTTGCATAGTAACTAGAAGGAAAACAAAAGGAGATAATTCTTTATGAGTACCCAAGATAGAGTTGAAGCAACCAAAAGCAACATTGAAGGAAAAGCCCAAGAGGCCATGGGAGAAATCACCGGAGATCCCCAAGATAAGGCTGAGGGTGAAGCCAAACAACAAAAAGCTGAAGTTCAACATAGCGTTGAAGATGCCAAAGACAAAGTCAAACAAGCTATCGACTAATCATTGTTGATCATTAAAGCTAAAAGTAGGAATGTTACCATAATTCCTGCTTTTTTTGTTGCGTTAATGAGGAAATGTTTCAGCCAATAATAAACAATATTAAAAAAGTGTTGATCATATAAAATTATCGGATAGAATATAAACAACAACGACTAACACCTAGATATAAGTTATTAAGCTTGTTCTATAAAACCCCCATTTATTAAACAGGGAAAATATAAGACAACCCCCTCCTTATAGCTCTTACTCATTAATTTCATTGACTAAGAAGCAAATTCAAGGGATTTTGAGTTGTTTAATAATTAAATAACCGAAAGCCAGTTCTAAGTATTCAGTGCCAGAAATGCCACGCTTAGAGATGCCTATCCGCTTTCTTCAATGAGGATATAATATGGACCTGGTTTTTCCTTCTCACACTACTGCTCATACCCATCATCCATCACCGTTAATTCTAGGGGTTGATGGGGATGAAGATAACTTATTATTGTTAACCTATATCATGCGATGTATTGGTTGCAGTTTGATCACCACTAACAACGGAAGCGATGTGTTTTCTTTTGTCAAAAATTATCAACCTGACTTAATCTTATTAGATATTGTTTTGCCAGGATTGAGTGGGGTTGAGGTAATTGAGCAACTTAAAAGAGATGAAAAAACGAAGAACATACCCATTATTGCTGTCACAGGGTTAGCTCATCCTGAAAAAAGAGATTATCTCCTAGAAATTGGTTGTGAACATTGTATTATTAAACCTTATCTCATTGAAGACTTAGAAAACGTCGTTTCTCATTATGTTAACAAACATTATTCCTTAACGACGGCCAAAAAATTAGTTAATTAGTTTTTTTTTGAATGGACTCCGGGTTACGCACTTTCGGAGTCTCTTCTAACACCACAATAATACCCATGCGTCCCGTTTCTAAGGTCACATCGCTCAAGATATCTCTAACAGATACTTTCAGAATCTCTTCAATTAAGTCTTGTAATCGCGAACGGGTCAAATTATCTAAACTTTCACGAACTTTCTTAGCCAGAGACGATTCTCCTTCGTCGCTTAAAAACTGCTCTGTGGGACTGACAGAGTTTTCAATAATTACCGCCAATTTTTGCTCAAATAAATGACAAATGGTCTTTCCTGGCTGATAGCCTAAATTGGTGCGATAAAAAGCCTGGATGCTTTGAGAGAGGTGTCTCTCAAGCTGTCCACGGGTCGGATACTGCTCAGATGAAGAACTATCGATATTCATAGTATTCCCTTCTATCTAGATGAAGACTATCAATAATAAATCTCAAAGGTGTAAATTTAACGATAGCATTACATGGGAATTATATCTGAATTTTTTAGTCAACTAAACCCGATCGCAAGGCCCGAACCGCTGCTTGAGTGCGATCGTTAGCACAGAGTTTATTGAGAATACTACGAACATGGGTTTTAACCGTTCCCACGGTGACATAAAGTCGTTCAGCAATTTGAGCGTTATTACAACCGGCAACGATTAGTTCTAAGACCTCTAATTCTTTGGGGGTTAAAGAAGAACTATCAACCATTTGCTGGGTATCTTCATCGAGTGCCTCGATCGCTCTGGTGTCATGAATGGGTTCAGGGGCCTCCACATCCATCACTAAATCAGACAATTGACCCGATTGCATTTGCTCAAGCACCACCCTGGCCACCGTCGGCTCGATCCAGGCGTTCCCTTCATGGGTAATTTTGATAGCATTGACTAGAGTTTCTAGGGTGACATCCTTAATGCTATAGGAATCAGCCCCGGCAGCAAAGGCAGCTAACACAATCTCTTTGCTCGTGTTCATGGTCAATATCAAGACTTTCGTGTCGAGGAGTTCAGAGTCTTTTTGAGATTGTTTGAGTCGTTGACTTAATTCGATGCCATCAATATCCGGCAATCCAATATCAATCACCGCCACATCCGGTTGAGTTTCCCTTAAAACCTGCCAACCCTGACGACCATTGGCCGCTTCTCCTACCACGTCAATTTCCTTGACCTGTTCCAATGCTGCATGAAGACCAATGCGCGTTAAATCATGGTCTTCAATCAGTACAACCCGAATATTACTCATTACCTCAATTAGCCTCCAACCGATAACCAATCATTTTAATTATAAGGGACTCTTATTATAAAACCTTGAGAGAATCAATGTATGGTTTTTGACCTACTTAATTTAAACAATATGTCAAAAGGTAGAGGAATATTCAGGATAAAGTCTTTCCTATAGGCCATCTATCAGAAAAATTGTTTCGTATAATTAAAATATATAGATAAAATGACCATTTATCCCTATAGTTTAGTTAGCGATATTGATTAAATTTGTTACTGACGAAGGCTTCATTCACAACCACCCAATTAACACAAACCTTTGGCGCAGGAAACTGTGTAGACTTTTCTGAAATGGAACAAGCTCTTAAGATTTTAATTATTGATAATGATAAGACGAATCGCTTGGCTATACAGCGATCGCTAAAGCCTATTGTTCCCTTATTGGAATTGACGGAAGTCAACAGTCGCAAAAAAGCCATTTCTCTCCTCAAACAAAAATCATTTAACTGTGTCTTTTTAGGGTATTTATTATCCGATGCCGACGGACTGACCCTACTCAAAGAACTGCAAAATATGGGTATTCAAACCCCTTTTATTGTTTTAACCCCTTCAAAAAATCAAGAAATCACCCAAGAATTTATCAAATCAGGGGCGTGGGACTATATTTTAGAATCAATGATCTCTCCTGATACTCTCTTAAAAACGTTAAAAAATTCTCTGCGTATTTATAAGGCCGAAAAAGCCTTAACATTAAGCAATCAAAAGTTACGAAAAAACAACGAAATTCTCAAACAAAAAAATAAAGAACTCAAGCAACAACAAGAACAAATTAATCTCAAAAATTTACAACTGCAAGAAGCATCCCGTCGTCAGTCTCAATTTTTGGCCACCATTTCCCATGAATTACGAACCCCCATGAATGCCATTATGGGATTTTCTCAACTGTTGTTGCGTCAATATCCTGATCCGCTTACCCCTCAACAGGTTGATATTGTACAACGGATTTTTAATAATAGTCAAAATCTCTTGAGTCTGATCAACGAAGTCTTAGATTTGTCTAAACTGAACACCGATCAGATGGATCTCAAGGTTGAAGAATTTGACTTAGGAGTTCTTCTACAATTCACTATTGAAGAATTATCGTCTTTGAGGTCCCATAAAAATCTCAGTTTAGAGGTTGATATTGATTTAAAAAATCCCTTAATTATTAATGATAAAAATTTTCTAAGGCGAATTATCATTAACCTGTTATCTAATGCCATTAAGTTTACCCCTGCCGGCAGTGTTAAGGTTAAGGTATGGGAGATCGATGCTGAAACAATTGCCATTAGTGTCGAAGATACCGGGGTTGGTATTGCCGAAGAAGATTTAGAGACCATTTTTACTCCTTTTCAACAAGTGGATCAAACCCTGACTCGTCAACATTCAGGAACCGGGTTAGGTTTAGCGATCGTTGACTCATTAATCAAAATGATGCAAGGTGAAATTCATGTCAGCAGTGAACTGGGGAAAGGTTCGGTCTTTCGAGTTGAAATTCCACGGTGTTTATCTTCTAATTTGTCATGAGTCACTATATTCTAGTCGTAGACGATATTCCAGATAATCTTTTTTTAGTTAAATTAGCACTCGAACAAGAGGGCCATGAATTGGTTTTGGTGAATGACGGTCCCTCTGCCTTAGCTCAAATTGATCGACGTCCTCCCGATCTGATTTTACTCGATGTGATGATGCCGGGGATGGATGGGTATGAAGTCACCCAAAAAATTCGTGAAAATTCTAGCTTGTCTTATATCCCCATTCTCTTAATTACGGCCCACGAACAGTCCAATGTGGTCAAGGGGTTAGATAGCGGGGCCGATGACTTTATTCGTAAACCCGTGCAAATCGATGAACTTCAAGCAAGGGTGAGATCCTTACTGAGACTCAAACAAAGTATTGATCAACGAGAACACTTTGTTAGCTGTCTCACCCACGATTTACGAACTCCGTTAGTGGCGGCAGACCGAATGTTAAACCTGATTAATCAAGGACTGTTTGGAGAGATTACCCTCAAGACACAAGAAGCGATTAACAATATTATCCGTAGCAATGAAAACTTGCTAGAGATGATCAATAAGCTGTTAGATGTTCACTCTTACCAAGAAGGACAAAAAAAGCTCAGTTGTGTGACATTTAATTTCAAACATCTTACTGAACAAGTGATTGCAGAACTCACCCCGTTAGCGCAAGAAAAATCCTTAGCATTAGATCAGGATTGGCAAGCAGATATAGAGGAAATTTACGGCGATCGCCAAGAACTGCGACGGGTGTTAACGAATATCATTAGTAATGCCATTAAATTCACCGATAATGGTTCGATTCACGTGCGGAGTTCTCTCGATGTCGGGGATCAAGAAGAGGATAATTGGTTAATTATTGACATTGAAGATACCGGAATCGGTCTCAATGCTAAAGCCAAAGCCAAAATATTTAAGCGATTTTATCATACGAATCGTAAAGGGTTAGGCTATGGATTGGGACTGCATTTATGTCAACAAATTATCCAGTCCCACGGGGGGAAAATTAGTATTGAATCTGAAGTGGATCAAGGGAGTATTTTTACCCTTCGTTTACCCATCCATTCTCTAGGTTAAGTCGTTAAAGGCTTCTTGTACGGCCGGATGCACTAAAACCCCATCTTTGACATTGACCCCTTTAGCTAAACTGGCATCCTTTTCTAGGGCCTCTAACCCCTGATTTGCCAATTTCAAGACATAGGGTAAGGTACTATTATTCAAGGCTTGGGTGGCTGTCCAAGGAACTGCCCCAGGCATATTAGGAACGCCAAAATGTACCACCCCTTCGGCCACATAGGTAGGGGAACTATGGGAGGTAGTGCGTAAGGTTTCGATACATCCCCCTTGGTCCACGGCCACATCGACGATCACCGAACCGGGGTGCATTTTTGAGACTAATTCCCTAGAGACTAAAGTTGGGGCCCGTTTTCCGGTCACTAACACGGCGCCGATTAATAAATCCCCTTGAGGAACCGCTTTTTCAATGCTCGAAGCGTTACTATAGAGCAGTTCCACCCGTGAGCCAAACAGGGTTTCTAAATAGGCTAAACGGTCAACATTGATGTCAAAGATTTGCACTTTGGCCCCCATTCCCACCGCTATTTTAGCCGCTTCGGTGCCGACGATGCCCCCGCCTAAAATGACCACACGCCCAGCAGAAACCCCAGGAATGCCCCCTAAAAGAACACCACGACCCCCTTGTTGTTTTTCTAAATATCGCGCCCCAAACTGCACAGATAAGCGGCCAGCAATGATACTCATGGGGGTTAATAACGGGAGTCTTCCGTCGGGAAGTTCCACGGTTTCGTAAGCAATGGCCGTTATGTTCGATGAGATTAACGCTTTTGTTAAGTCCTTATCTGCTGCTAAATGGAGGTAAGTAAACAGCATTTTAGGATCGTTGAGATACTTATATTCTTCTTTGAGGGGTTCTTTAACTTTTATCACTAATTCTTGTTGCCATGCTTCGGCTGCACTGGTGACAATCTTCGCCCCTGCTTGTTGATAGTCTTCATCGGTAAACCCGGAGCCTACCCCGGCTTGGGTTTCAATCGAAACTTGATGTCCTTGATCTGATAATACCCTAACACTGTTAGGACTTAAGCCGATGCGAAACTCTTGATCTTTAATTTCTCTAGGGACACCAATTTTCATATGACTCCTTACACCTAATGATGGTCTATTACTGTAGCTTACAAAAACTTTTGAGGAATGGCTAGGATTTTAAAGAAGGCAGGAGTTGAAAGGCAGAAGGCAGGAGGCCAGTTAGAGGGGGATTTTGACCCACCTCTAACTGAAGACCACCAAATCGCAGATTTTAGTGGGGGACTTAAACCCAGTTGGGCGACGCAGAAAGGCGTACTTTGTGACAAAATTTTCCCTCCTGCCCTCTGCCCCCTGCCCCCTGCCTCGCCCGAAGGGCTGTTAATCTCGGAGAACGTAACCCACACCTCGAACGGTTTGGATCAGTCGTTTTTCTTGTTGGGCTTCTAATTTTAAGCGTAAATAGCGCACATAGACTTCAATAATATTAGAATCTCCCATAAAGTCGTAACCCCAGACTCGTTCTAAGATTTGCTCTCGAGTGAGAACTTGTTTAGCATGGGACATTAAATAGTCGAGTAAGTCAAATTCTTTGGCCGTGAGTTCAATTAAACGACTGCCACGAAACACTTCACGGGTGTTACGATTTAAACTAAGGTCTAAAAATTGTAATTGATCGGGATCTTCGTCGTGATTTCTCCTTAAGTTTGCCCGAACTCTGGCTAATAATTCTTCTAAATTAAACGGTTTAACAATATAATCATCGGCCCCTGCATCTAACCCGGCGACGCGATCGCTGATATCATCTTTAGCGGTTAATAAAATAATGGGGACTTTACTCCCAGTTTGTCGCAGTCGTTTACAAATTTCGAGTCCTGAAATGCCTGGCAACATCCAATCTAATAAAATAAGGTCAAAGTTGCTTGCTCTTGCTGTTGTAAGTCCCGATAACCCATCATTAACTACAGTAACGTCATAGCCTTCATATTTCAGTTCTAACTCAATAAACTGAGCGAGTTTGGCTTCATCTTCAACCACTAAAAGACGGGGGTTACTCATGGTTAATACTTGTCAGATACAAAGTTTTCTAGTTTTAGGAGTCACCGAGTCAGGAGTTAAATATAGCTCACTTGTGGCGCGAAAGGCTATATAACTAATTATCAAAGTCAAAATAACCCCCATCATCCATGGGACTTCTCAACGGTCGTTTTTGCTTGCGTTTAAAGGGTTGTAAGAGAAAGGGTAACAACCCACCGATAATGAAACCTCCTCCGACACAAAAGGAGAGTAACACCCCGACGGGTAGTTTAATGGATTCCCAGAGTAGAAAGTTTAGGGAAACGGCGGTAATATTTTGAATAGAAAAAATAGCGATCGCTCCTATCCAAAAGGCAATCAACACACTGATGATGATATTAGCTAATAGTTGTAGCATATTCAGCATAATTCTAAACTCATTAATTAACTAATCGCTGCTTTAAGTTCTTCTCGTGTGTACCAACTATAAGGCCCGTCTAAAGCAGGTTTAATGTTTAACATTTCTCGCCATTCATCTAAAGGACGGTCTAAGTTTTCTTCCCATTTTACAGGAAATAAGGGTTTAGCTGCTTGTCCCATATCGATACCAGCAGACACCAATTTAAAAGCATAATTTAACGTTTTTACCTGTTCTTGGGGTGTCATCTCTTTATTATAAGCTTGATCATTTTTGAAAAATCTAAACAAAAACGACATTAAATCAAGAAAGGTGAAACCTGGATAAGCAAACTGCCCGACGCTAACAGAAAGCACTCCTAATTCTCCCAAATCATCTAAACTATATCCCGTTAAAATATGATGGAGATCATGAGTTTTAAAGACGCGAAAGGTAACATAATCAGCATCGGTTTTAAAGTTTTCAGTGCTTCGATAAAACTGAGGATCATAACCCAGTGTACTTAATACTTTAGCGTAAGTCCATCCGAGAGAACCTTTCGGCATTTTTAACATAGTTTCTAAGTCAAAATAAGGACCGACATACCGTTCTTTAAGCATTTGGGCGCAGTCAGCATCTTGATTAAGTATTTGAAGGCAAACCTTCATGGGGGCTGTTTCGTGCAGTTTTTGACTTAAATCAATAGCATTATTAACATTTTGACCCGCACCAGCAGCTAAATCCACTAAAGTGAGAAATTCCTGTAAATTGTCAGGATTAGCAATTTGATTAATATATTTAAAACCCATAACATTTTTCCTAAAAAGTTGAAGAAGGAGTCGTAGAGACGTTGCCTGCAACGTCTCTACTCTTGCCCCGAAGGGGCGATAAACTAAAATCTATTTATAATTAAAGTTGTATGATTTTTCTACAAAAAACCATAAATGTTAACAATTGTCTATCACGAACGATTGATAAAATTTAGCAAAATTTCTTGATGAATTTTCCCTAAAGGACGAACATCCCCTAGTTTTTCAGAATAACACTGTCCTCGTTTCACATCATCAGGAGAAACTAACCCTAAGTCCGCCCCTTCTTGTAAGTTTAACTCATCAATCGACACCGTTAAGGGAGCATGAAAAATATAGCGTAACGCAATGTCATCGTCGTAACGACAGAAGAAAATAGGGTTTTCAATGGTGAAATTAATCTCTTCAATCACTTCGCGTTTAACCCCCATTTCTGGGGTTTCTCCGGGTTCAAGATGACCCCCAAAAAAACCCCAGCGATCGGGATAAATAATGGTAGGAATATTGTCCCGTAACTGCATCAAAAAGCGGCCATTTTGGTGCAAAATAGCCAACGCCACGGAACGGACATTATTTGGTGTTGCGTTTGTGGGGAAGGAGAAACTCATCAACGGCTGGTTTAGAAATAGGTTTAACTTCGGTATCAGTAGAAGCCTCGACTTCGGTATCAACAACCGGTTGAACGGTTGAGGTTGTTTGGCCCGCATTCGCTTCGACTTGTTCGACTTCTAAGATATATAACTCCCCTACATCTTGACCCCCCATGGGAATGGATTGATAGGTCACTTTTCCGGTAATTTGTACCCTGTCCCCGGTTTGAGGCAAAGGACCATCAGTGAGGACCCAGACGGTTCCGGTTTGATCTTGGAGTTGATAAGAACCACTGTCCATAAACGGCGCGCGGTCCACTACTTTTCCTTCTAAATAGATGATCGCTTCTTCGGAGGTGCTTTCGGTCGATGGTTGGGGGGAGAGTTCCCCAATGGGAGTAATAGACGGCTGGGCTAACCCTAAATAGTTGACAGGGGTACATCCGATCAACCCTCCCACTAGCAGGGAAAAAATAGCACCGTGAACCCCTCGAATGTTTAAAACTTTCATGATCACTGCGGTGAAATTGACGGTCTTGAGATAGGCTAAGCTATAGGACACCATAAACTACTCCTACGTTCCAAATTTATCTAGGTTATCCATGTCTTCTGAAACTGCTTCTTTGTTAAACGGTAAAGCATTAGCGCAAAAAATTCAGGGAGAATTAAAAACTACCGTTGAAAAATTACAAGGGACTATCGGTCGTCCGCCTGGGTTAGCGGTGATTATGGTGGGAGATAATCCTGCTAGTGCGGTGTATGTTCGTAATAAGGAAAAAGCTTGCGCTAAAGTCGGAATTGCTTCCTTTGGTCGTCATTTGCCCACCCAAACACCACAAGAAGAAGTCGAAGCGTTAATACACCAGTTGAATGCAGATGAACGGGTGGATGGGATTTTAGTTCAGTTACCCTTACCTCCCCATTTAGATACGGTTAAGTTACTCCATGCGATCGCTCCAGAAAAAGATGCCGATGGCCTACACCCTATGAACCTCGGCCATTTAATACGGGGGGAACAGGGGTTACGCAGTTGCACGCCTTGGGGGGTGATGCGTCTCTTAGAAGAATATAACTTAGATGTTGCCGGAAAACACGCGGTAGTGGTAGGGCGCAGTATTTTAGTGGGTAAACCCTTGGCCTTGATGTTGTTAGAAAAAAACGCCACGGTGAGTATTGCCCATTCTCGCACCCCCGACTTAGGCAAAATCACCCGTCAAGGGGATATTATTATCGCTGCGGTGGGTAAACCGAATATTATTACCGGGGAAATGGTCAAACCGGGAGCGATCGCCATTGATGTGGGTATTAACCGCATTATGACAGAGGATGGTGCGTCTAAATTAGTAGGAGATTTTGAGTTTAACTCCGTTTCTCAAGTTAGCCGTTATATCACCCCTGTCCCCGGCGGTGTCGGACCAATGACGGTGGCTATGTTATTGCAAAATACTGTTTTGAGTTATCAGAAAAAGTCTACTTGATCATTAATAATTATTCTTTGTCAAGTTCCAAATAAGATAATAAAAAACGGGCGATTCTTTCAGAAGCCCCAGAGGGTCCGAAACGGGCTTTTCCTTTTTCCTCGCACTCCTGTAAATAAGCTTCATTGGTGACGGTTTTAGCCACACATTTGGCTGCTTGGGTGAGGGTTTCCGGGGTGGCTGGACCTTTGCCGATGGTTTGAGCGCAACTGCCAATGAGACGGTTTTGGGCCTCGGCAAATTCATAGGTAAACTGGGGACCTTCTCCTGGTACTTGAATAACGGGTTTACCCAGCGCAATACCTTGATCCACTGCTAATCCTGCCATGCCTAACATTAACGTACAGTTGTGTAAAATATCATTAAAGGCATCAGAATAACAGAAGACTTCGACGGTTCCTTGTTCAGTTTTTCGACTTAATTGATTATCGTTATATTGCCAGCCTTCACTATTGGCTATTGTGGCTAATTCTTGCATCAATTTAGGGACTAAGGCAGCCCGAAATTGTATTTTTTCGGGAGGCATTATTTTAACAATTTCTAGAATAAGATTAAGTTGTAATTTAAAGTTACGAACCGCTTCAGGTAAGCGTGATCCGGGCAATAAGGCAATCATCGGAATATGGGTTTTGAGTTGTAAATCTTTGCCTGTGGGTTGTAATTTATCTAGAGATGGAATACCCCCAAACTGTGCTTTACTGATGCCTTGTTTTTTTAAATCTTTTGCTGTGTAAGGATCTCGGGTAAACACCCCTAAACAACGAGGCGATCGCAAAAAAGTGCCAATAAAGGGCCCGACGTTTAACTTCCCTTCATATAACGCAGATAAACAGGAAATAAAAGAGACATAAGGATACCCCGTCGAATAAGCAAACCCCTGGGATACGGTGTCACCGGTTGCCATAATTAAATCGCAACTGGGGGCATATTGCCAGACTGCTTGTAACTGTCGCCAGGTTAACCCCACTAACCCGGCTTTTAAGTCGGTGAAGAGACGCAAACGGTTAATATAAGAAAAGCCTCCAGAGGGCATATTTTGGGTTGGGCCAATGATAGGTACATTTAAGCGGCGATAGGCGTTTCCTTCCCCCACAATAGGCATAGCCGCCACCTCTAGATTAGGATACAGTTGTAATAGGGTTTCAATGACATAGGATGAATGATTATCTTCTCCGTGGCCATTACTGATAAATAATATTCGCTTAGACGGTGACGACATAGATGTTCCTTTTAGATTTTTATCATAGGACTATTAATACATCATCTTTCGATTTATAGCCATTTTCAGACCAGCTAGAAGAATTATCATCTCTGCTTTTAGCCTCATCGTTTTTCAATGAATGATTATTCACGGATAATAAAGAGGAAAAGAAGAGTCCCCTGGCGGCCACCAAGGGACATCTTGAAAATGATGCTATTAGGAGTTTATCATCGATGACCTTTGAAGAAATCCAGAAAACCATTGAAGGGATGTTAGCGGTTCAAAGACAACTGCAAGAAAGTCAGTTTGAGTTACGGGAGGCACAAGAACGGGAAAGAGAGACGTTACAAGTAATGATTGAGGAGATGAACCGATTTATCGAAAGGTCTAATCGTAACGAAAGACGTATTGAACAGTTAATTGGTTACAGTATCACCAATGAATCAGAACATCTCGATATTGAACAAAGATTTAGGAATCTTGAAGCAAGATTGAGTGAATTAGAAAATCAAAACTAATCATCAAAGGTGGCATGATAGCCACCTTTTTCAAAATTCGAGCCTCAACTAACTAATATTTTACCTTCGTACTCTCCTATATTCAGAATTAATTGATTGTCTGATGCTTCATACTCTTGATCATTGAGATAATCTTTCCAATCTGTCGAATTAGGAAAGTTAGGAATCTTATAATCTGATAAAGAATTGCCTGAAAAATTAAGGACAACAACCACACGAGAATCTTCTTCATCCCAACGATGATAAACTAATACTTTGTTATCCATGTCTTCGTGGATAAAGTCGATATTATCGGTATGTAAGGCATTATTTTTAGTTTTTAAGGCGATCAGTTTTTTGTAAGTCTTCAATAGGGTTTGGTTGCTATCATTTTCTAGCAAGTCCCAATTGATACTTGATTGCGCGTCTGCATCGTATTCGCCGAATTCATTGCCCATCCAAATTAAAGGAACACCGACGGTTGTTATTAATAAGATAGCCCCTAACTTAGCCCGTTTAAAGGCTGCTTCATCAAAAATATTGCGATCGCCTAATTCACTGAATACAGATTGATGATCGTGACAGGAAATATAATTAATGGCACTAATGGCCCCTTGATAACCTTGTTGTTTACAATTAACAACTTCTTTTAAGTCTTCAAAATTATAATTATCGCCACAAATATGAGCGATCGCTTGCTGATAAAAACTTTCGTGCCAACAACTGTCTACGGGTCGATCAAAGCCGGCTAACTGAGGATTTTCGGGGATATATTCTGCGGTATTAAAAAAGGGTTTATCTCCTGCAGAATTTCTCCCTTGTTCACTTAACCAGTCTAAAAAGTCATAGTTATCAATTTGATTGGCTGCATCGTAACGAAAGCCATCAATATGATATTCTTCAACCCAAAACTTAACCACATCACCGATAAATTGCCAAGCGGGTTTAATGTCTAAATTATCATCATATTTTTCATAATCAAATTCGGGACCCCAGCTATTTTCTGGATCTTTGGGTTCTTTTCGATACCAATAATTATAATCAATTTGAGTTAAGGATGCGTCGGGGTCAGAGTGATTAAATACACAATCTAATAAGACACGAATCCCTCTCCCGTGACATTCATCAATGAGACGTTTTAAGTCTTCTGAAGAACCATAAGTGGGTTCAGTAGCGAAATAATAACAAGGTGTATAACCCCATTTTTTACCGTCGGGAAACGCTTGTACGGGCAATAATTCTATGGCATTGATGCCTAATTCACTTAAATAGTCTAATTTATTGATAACCCCTTTAAAATCATCCGAAAATTTATCTATAAATAATTCATAAATGACTAAACTATCATTATTCGGTAAGGCATGATCGTCATTTTTCCAAGTATAAGTATCAATAACTTTTTCACCATTTTTAACACGAATGAGACTATTAGTACATTGTTTGCTTACCTCTTTTGCATAAGGATCATTAATTTCTACCCATTCATCGGGGTCTAAAAAGGGAGACTTACTTTGTACGCGAAATTTATATTCATGAATCCCATCTTCTAAGTCTACTTTTGTGCGAAAATAACCCTTTTCGTCCTTCTGCATTTCAATGTCTGACCAATCAGAAAAAGACCCTTTTACCGTTGCCTTTTCATTGTAAGGAGCAAATAACTTGAATTCAATTAAATTTGTCATTAGCTTTCATCATTTTAACCATCCATTTGATGGTATCGAGACGTTATTAAAAACGCCTCTGTCTAGGGAAATAAAATCATTTTAACTATCGGTTAAATCAACCCAAATATTTCCCTCTTCTGTTTTCACAGGAAACACCGATAAGGCTTTTTCTTGAGCGATCATCCCCATGGCTTTTCCCACTAAAGGCGGCCAAGGAGTCCACTCTTTTACTGCCCCTGTTTTGAGATCAAAAGCACTGCGGTGCATGGGACAAACTAAGTCCCCATCTTCGTTAATTTTAGCTTTTTTTAAAGAAATTTTCAGGTGAGGACAGCTATTTTTTACCGCATAAACTTGTCCGTTATGATTCAACAATAATATGTTATGATTCCCTGTCTTTACCACTTGACGAGAATTCATGGGCAGGCTATCCACAGTAAGCACTTTTGTCCAACTCATGGTTAATTATTTTCTATAGTTCATCATTACTCTAGCATTTTAAGCGGTTGTTTTAGACAATTGGTAACGGGTAATAATTCTTATTACTCTAATTAACCCGATGATTATTATCAAAATGAATACGGGTTCCGGCCCATTGTAATTTTTCTCGTAGGGTTTGATAGAAAGAATAATTTTCTCGGAGGACAATAAATCTAGCCATACAATTAGCCATTTTTACCGATACCCATTGACCGGGCCAAATGGAAGTCGCCAAAGAACTATCGGTCCATAATTTAGTATTTAATTCATAATCTCCCAAGGGCCAAATATTGACAATGGAACCGGGGGGAATGACAATGGGGCGACTCGACAGACTCAAAGGACAAATGGGGGTAACGGCGATGGCATCCATTCCAGGGTGAATAATGGGCCCGTTAGCAGAGGCAGTGTAACAAGTCGAACCGGTAGGAGTGGCCACTAATAACCCATCTCCTTGATATTGATCGACCACTTCCCCATCTACTTCGAGTTCTAAAATAGCGGTGGGCATTCGGTCAATACTAGCGGGTTTAATGCACATTTCGTTGAGACAGTAGAAGCGATCGCTAGTGGTTTGAGGGGAGGTGCGATCGCCTTCGCATACCCTGGCCTCTAACATCATTCGCTGTAACATGGCATAGCGATCGCTTTGCAAACGATGCCAGACTTGTTGGGTATCTCTGAATAATTCAAAGGGTTCGGTTAAAAAGCCTAGGTGTCCCCCAACATTCACCGCTAAAATGGGAATCTTTTCAGGGGCTAATTGTCGCGCGGCCGCCAAGATAGTGCCATCTCCCCCTAAAACAATGGCTAAATCGATGGTTTCTGAAGCAGAGGAAAGAAACACAGGATAGGGATTATCTTTGTAGCCACTTGGCCCCATCAACACTTTACAATTGAGGGCTTCTAGTTCCTTAGCGCAGCGTTGCGCCCATTTTTGGCTTTCGATGTCTCCTGCTTTATAAGCAATGATGACTTGTTTCAGTTCCACGTTAATCTACTAGGTAGGGATCTTTTTTATTCTCAACCCTCTTGATGAAGAAAGGGGAAACTTTAGTTACATTTTAACCATAGTCATATCTTATATCTTGTACCTTGGATAATCTCCCCTACCCCCCTGCCCCCCTTTCAAAGGGGGGTTTGGGGGGTGGGGGGCAGGGGGGAGTTAGAGGGGGGTAGGAACAGGCAACAGTTTTAATCTTCCTCTGCTCCTTCTGCAGCCCACACTTTAGATATATTGCATCTTTTTCAGTTTTGATTATCTTAATAAATAGGGCTAATCAGCCTAGTCCTTATTGTGATGGAGTCAGCGAATAACCTATGAACCCTTTACGACTTGTAAATTATCTGTGGCCGGCTTTTATCAGTATGATGATTTTAAGTGCGATCGTGGCTTCTTTGCCCGAGGTATTGGCCAGTGAACCGACGGTTACCAACGTGGAAACGGTTGAACCCTTAGAAATGTCCACGGGACAGTGGCAAGATTTACGGGGGTTAGAAACTAGAGAACGAGAACAATGGTCTTGGGATATCGAAGAAAGTGACGGTATTATCTCTGAAAATATCGAGTATGAAATCTTACCCAAGGTTTCCAATGATTCTCCTGTTGCTGATGTTGAAAAAGAGGATGAAGACTGGGAAAATAGTCACCGAGGTGATCCTAAAAGTAGTGGGGGTTTGATTCCTTTTGCTGAATTTTAGTTGAGTTTGACGGTTGTAGTCGATTAATTATTGACTTGACCTTAAGATGCTTTTTTAACATACAAATTTTGTTCATTTCGTTGTCTCCTCACACACATTTTTTTTCATAACCAATAAAGTTAAAATCAAGTGTTATCGCTCCTTTGGGGCAAGGAGTCAGGAGTCAGAATTAATGATTATCATCAGACTCAAACCAATCTAAAATACGATTCCAAGCCCACCAGCGATCGCTATCTCCATATTCACGCTGACAAGTTTTATTGCTAATATAACCCACATGACCGCCGTATTTTGTGACCCTAAGATCAATGTTAGAATTATCCGCACAAGCGGACTTCAAATCAGGGATAATAGAAGGGTCAAATAAGGGATCATCAGCCGCATAAAAAATTAAAGTCGGTTTTGATAAATTGGGTAATAAAGGTAGGGGACTACTGGCGTGATAATACTCTTCTACTGAAGAAAATCCCAGTCTTTTAATGACTAATTCATCATCAAATCCCCAAATACTATTGGCCCGTTCAATGGCTTCTGGTTCAAGGTTTTCTGGATGGGCTTTATAGATTTTCCACGCCAATTTTTTCAACTGTTTAGCGATTCTTTTTTCAATATATTTTCCCCAGGGACTACTAACCAGATAAGAAAGCGATCGATTAGAATCTAAATTAGGACAAATAACTGCACCGCCAGCAATATCTGATGAGTCTATTGATAGGTTTTGACCCCAACTAGAAACAGTTTGCCCTGCTTTTATCCCCCATAACGCTAACTGTCCCCCCAAAGAAAACCCCGTTAACCAAAAGGGCGCGGGACACCCCATCATCTTGGCCTGGGCTGCAATACGTACAAAATCTTCTCCCTCATAGATACCATCGGAGGTTAATGTCGGCGATAGTTGGGATGTTTTTCCGTGGGCCCGCCAATCAAAAATGACCACTGCATAACCGGCGGCATAGGCTTTTCTGGCGAATACCCGTAAATACCATTGATTATCGAGATCCCCGACAATACCATAGGTTCCGACAATAGTACCCCGTGGATTTTCAGGAATGGCCACTAACCCAAAAATGGGGGTTTCTTGCGCCCCGGTAAAGATTTTTTCTTCATAAGTGGGTTCGGAAAATTGGATATTTTGTTCCCAGTTTTTCCCTGCAAAGATACCAGCATAAACGCTCATTGATAAGCCGTTTTTTAGTCCCCAAGGAGGAGTATAAGAAATAGAGTCCATGAAAATATTAATATTAAGTAATTATAAGTTATTATATCAGCAATCAAATAGTAGGGTGGGTTAGACAGCTATATTTTAAGAAATAATGAGTATCTCAAAATCTGTCGTAACCCACCATCTGAACTGTTTAGTTATTAAATAGTAGGGTGGGTTAGACGGCTAGAATCTAGATTAAGATGAGGATCTAAAAATTCGTCGTAATCCACCATTTTAATTAATTCAAAGAAGATTTAATCTTTTATTTACTCCATCCCCGAAGATAATCAGCTAATATACAACAACACACATTTGATTGATCTAACTATTTAAAGATTATGGAGAATAATCTATCTACTACTCAAACAAAAACCCCAGAAATTCAGCACAAAACAGGCATTATTGAGGTGCGTGGGGTGGATCATTATTATGAATGGATACGACAGCCAGGAATCATAGAAAAGCCGGTTATGGTGTTTGTTCATGGATGGGGTGGATCGGCAAGATATTGGCGCAGTACCGCAGAAGCTTTGAGCGATAATTATGATTGTTTATTGTACGATTTACGGGGGTTTGGCCGTTCAAAATTACCTGAAATTCCTTTAACTTTAAGTTATGATTTAGAAGAATATGCCGAAGATTTAAAGGCGTTATTAGATGGGTTAGGATTAGAGAAAGTTTATATGAATAGTCACTCGATGGGGGCTTCTGTTGGGGCGTTATTTAGCACCATGTACCCCGAAAAAGTAGAGCGTTCTATTCTTACTTGTAACGGTATTTTTGAATATAATAAGTTGGCGTTTGATACGTTTCATAAGTTTGGGGGTTATGTCGTTAAGTTTCGTTATAATTGGTTTTTAAAAGTCCCGTTTGCCCCTCGTTTATTTATGTCTAGATTTTTACATCGTCCTATTGATAAGTTAGAAAAAGTTGCTTTTTTAGAGGATTTTATTTTAGCAGATTATGAGGCAGCCTTAGGAACAATTTATACATCCGTGAGTAAAAAAGCAGTAGAAACCATGCCGAAAAAGTTTGCAGAGATTTCTGTCCCGACGTTATTAGTTTCTGGAGAAAAAGATATTATTATTCCTGCTGAAATGGGACGAGAAGCCGCTAAGTTAAATGATAATATTAAATATGTAGAAATAGCAAAAACTGCACATTTCCCTATGTTAGAGGATAAAGAAACTTATTTAAGTCATGTTAGAGAGTTTCTCGATTAACGAAAATCTTTATTACTGAATTCCTATATACTTTTTGGGAATATCATCAATAAACTGACTTATTTCTTTAGTATAACCTTTTTTATCTTTCAAATAACTTGAGAGATATAAGGCTTTTTTTGCCCTCGTCATAGCCACATAAAATAAGCGTTTTTCTTCTTCTATTTTTTCATCTTTTATGCTATAGTAATTAGGAAATTCTCCTTGAGATAATCCAGCAAGAAAAACGGTATCAAATTCCAATCCTTTTGATTGATGGATGGTAATCACTAAAACTTGATTATTATCTTTAGAAATGTGATCGATATTTTTAGATAAAGCTGTATATTCTAGAATATTACGTAGTGAAACATAAGAATTAAGGGTTTGATCGTCTTGATTTTGAAATATTTGTACTAATCTTTGTAGATTGTTAGTTCTATGTTCTTCTTTTTGTTGATAATGACGATAAAGTTCTGATTCTACTAATATTTTACCCAATAGATCAGCAGGACGCAACTTATACATATCGTTTTTCCATGTTTCAACTTGTTTTGCTAAGGGTTCAAAGTTTTGACCATATTGAGATACTAATTTTTGACGTTCCTGACTATGTTTTTTGATTTTAGGGATCAATAAATCTAATAATTCTACTGTTGTATTGGTATCATTAAGCGCACGATGAGTCGGTGAATTAGTGAGATTTAATTGATTAGCTAAAAACTCTAAACTATAACGCTCTGCTTGGATAAAACGGTTGGCTAAATTCCAAGTATCTCCCCATTGAAAACTAGGAATATCTAACCCTAATCGGTTAGCGTGTGCTGTTACCATTTTAATATCAAATCCTACATTATGACCAACGATAAACCCATCTTTTATAAACTGAAAGAATTCAGTAAATACTACATCTGCGCTTCTTCCTTCTTTGGCTAAAAATTGATCACTCAATTTATGTACTATTTCTGAATTTCCGACAGGAATTGTATTACGAAGATAAGCATGAAATTCGTCAGTTTTTTCACCCCAGACTAACTTAACTGCTGCAATCTCTATGATCTCATCTTTATTAATTTCTAATCCTGTTGTTTCCACATCAAATACAATTACAATATCTTGTTCATAAGCGGTGATTAATTCATAAAAAGGATCACCATTTATGAGAGTTTGATTAACAGCAAAATCGGTTAATTGTAAGCCATATTTTTGTCCTTCTTTAGTAATATTTTCAACAGTAGTGGCTCCAATTCCACGTTTTGGTCTTAATAACATTCGTCTCATAGCAGAACTATCAAAAGGATTAACAATCAGTCGTAAATAACTGAGAACATCTTTAACTTCTTGACACATAAAAAATAAATGTTGTTCAATAGTTACACAAGGAACACCCGAAGATTCTAATCTTTTTGCAATTACTTCAGTACGATTTTTTGTACGACATAAAACAGCAATTTTATTATAATTCAATTCAATTTTTTTATGGGCTAATTGTCTGATCTTGCAACTTATCCATTGAGCTTCTGAATCCTCATTATTAGCTTGATGAAAAATAATATTATCACCTATGTTACAGGTAGGTGAGGGGGTAATTATAGTATAT
>NZ_PRLH01000020.1 GCF_003013815.1 Cyanothece sp. BG0011
TTCCCTGGAAAAGTCAGACCAAAAGTGGTGAGGACGCTAAACACCGTCTTAAATTTATTATTGCTCACGATCGCGCCGGTTTAAACCCTGAAATGATCGAGGCCATGCGCAAAGAAATTCTCGCAGTGGTCAACCGTTACGTCGATATTGACCCCGATGAAATGGAATTTTCCCTAGAAAGCGATCAACGCATGACTGCATTAATTGCTAATTTACCCATTCGTCGCGTGAAACGAGAGACAGAAACCGCGAGTACCGTCTCTGAGACTTGAAATAAAGACTTTAGGCTTGTTTCCTCATTGACAACAAAGAAAGTTCCTTATTGCCACTAATTATCAATAAAAAAAGTTCCCGATTTATCTGAATCTTAACTTTTTTTGTAAACTTAATTAATAGTTGTCCTATCACTTAAAGGTAACATTAAGGAAAACTATGATTAAGCAATTTAATTTAACAAAGGGAATAAAATCTTTGTCTGTCTTATTAGGGGTACTTCTCGCCCTTGGTTTCGCTGTTTCTCCTGCTATTGCTGAGAAAAAGGACGCAGAAGTGTCTGAAACTGAAACCGAAGTCATGGACAAAAAAGACGATGAAATGTCTGATGCCATGATGGAAAAGGAAATGGACATGGATGATGAAATGTCTGAACCAGTTGAAGGCAAGGAAATGGACATGGATGATGATGAAATGTCCATGGAAAAAGAAGGCGAAAAAGCTGAAATGAACCTTGTTGAAACCGCCGTAGCGGCTGACAACTTTGAAATCTTAGTGGCTGCTGTGAAAGCTGCAGGGTTAGTTGATACCTTATCTGGGGAACAGGAATTCACCGTATTCGCCCCCACAGACGAAGCTTTTGCTGCCTTAGGGGAAGATACCCTTGAAGAGTTACTGAAGCCTGAAAATAAGGACAAATTAACCGCTATTTTAACTTATCATGTTGTTCCTGGTGTGGTTACCTCTAGTGATCTCCAAGCCGGCAAAGTGAAAACCGTTCAAGGTAGCGATCTTGAAGTTGACTTAGGGGAAGGGGTTATGGTGGATGATGCAACCGTAGTTCAAGCGGACATCATGACCAGTAACGGCGTTATTCATGTGATCGATAAGGTAATTTTACCCTCTGAATAAGTAGAGATATTTTGATATCACTCAAGGGTTGAGATGGATATTCCCATCTCCCCTTTTTTTTTAGAAATAGCTAATAACTGCTTTAACTCTTGATATACTTGCGTTCGAGCAACTTGTACTTAGTTTTAGATTCAAAAAAAATCCTAAAATATTAGTTGTAATGATCCACAAGGATAACTTTTATGATATACTCTTTCACAATGGTAAATATTACCTTTTTTATTTATAGATGGTAATATTTACCATTACGAAACTTCATTTTCCATTTTTACACAAACTTTTCTGAAAAGCAAGTCTTTTTTAGTTCAATAATTTCTGTAGGGTGGGTTAGACGGCTATAATTTTTAGGTAATAACTAGAACATAAAAATCCGTTGTAACCCACCACTTTAGTTAAATAGTTAGGGTGATATCTTGCACGCCTTACATAAAACTCAAGAACAAACTAGAGAAAATCAATTATCAAGTAGTCACAGTCAAAACAAATCCTATTTCCCCGTTCCCTCTCCGAAACCGGCCCTTTGAATATTTAACACCTTAGTATCATCATGATTACCACGAAAACCCAAATAAAAATAATAACCGATAGTTGGATTAATTTAACTTGGGATGAATTTTCACAGTTATGGGATGATTCAACCTATGAAAAAGCCAAGTTTTATTATTACAACCAAAAAGCCAGAATTGAAATGACACCATTAGGAAATGACCACTCAAAAGACCACTCAATTATTAATTATGCTATTCATATCTATGCTGCTATCAAAAATATTCCTTTAAATGGTCATGATGCTTGTAGTTATCGCAAAATAGGAGTCAGAGAAGCACAACCTGATTTATCTTTTTATATAGGGGATAATGTTGATGTTATTCCTTATGGGACTGGTGTGATTGACTTAACTATTTATCCATCTCCTAATTTAGTCATTGAAGTTGCTAATACTTCCCTGGCAGATGATAAGGGAGAAAAACGTTTATTATACGAAGATTTTGGCGTAGAAGAATATTGGATCGTTGATGTAAAAAATATCAAAATTATTGCTTTTCAAATAGAAGATCGAGGCAGTAAAAGAATTACGCGATCGCAAGTTTTACCGAACTTAGAGATAGATATTTTAGTTCAAGCGTTACAAAAAAGTAGAGAAAATAATCATTCAGAAGTCAGTCGCTGGTTATTACAACAATTTCAAACGACTTGAAAATAATTAAACAACTTAATCATTAATTAGCGATCGCTGATCACCGATGAGAAAGAAACCTGTAAAGTAGTAAAAGTCATTTCTGCTCTAGATGATAGCCGATATAACCATTTGCATGAATATATTAACATCAAGCTACTTTGCAACCTATTTCTATTCTCCTCTCCCGTTACTGGCAACGGCAACAGAAGGAGAAACCGCCGATAGTTCTCTGGTTTTAGCCAGTGTTCTCCTCAGTTTAGTGGTCATCTATTTTGCCAGTAAATTAGGGGGTGAACTTTGTTTTCGCATTAATCTGCCTCCCGTGTTAGGGGAACTCGTGGGAGGGGTGGTCATTGGGGTGTCGGCCCTAGGGTTATTAGTTTTCCCAGAGGGGGGTTTTAGTGCGGGGGACTCCCTCCTAATGCAATTTTTACAACGAACCACCGAAGTCACCCCGGAGGGCTTAGAAGCGGTGTTTTCCTCGCAAGGAGAAGTCATTTCAGTCCTCTCAGAATTAGGGGTGATTATTCTCCTCTTTGAAATTGGCCTAGAATCGGACTTAAAAGAATTAATCCGCGTCGGTCCCCAAGCTGCGATCGTTGCAGTGGTGGGAGTGGTCACTCCCTTTGCCTTAGGAACCCTAGGGTTAGTCTATGGTTTCAATGTTCCGATTGTGCCTGCGGTGTTTGCAGGGGCGGCCTTAACGGCCACCAGTATCGGTATTACCGCTAAAGTCTTAGCCGAATTAGGGCATTTAAGTTCCTCAGAAGGACAAATTATTATCGGGGCTGCGGTTCTCGATGATATTTTAGGCATTATTGTCTTAGCTGTGGTTGCCAGTTTAGTCAAAACGGGGGAAATTCAAGTTTTTAATATTCTTTACCTCATCGTCAGCGCAGCCATTTTTCTCATAGGTGCAATTCTTTTAGGTCGTTTATTAAGTCCTTTCTACATCAAATTAGTTGATGAAATGAAGACCAGAGGGCAACTCTTACTGGTGTCTATCGGTTTTGCCTTTGTCCTGTCCTATATTGCCCAAATCATTCAGTTAGAGGGCATTCTGGGTTCCTTTGCAGCCGGTTTAGTCTTAGCCGAAACCAGCAAACGCCATGAACTCGAAGAGTTAATCATACCCATTTCTGATATTTTTGTCCCCATTTTCTTCGTGTGTGTCGGGGCAAAAACCGATTTAAGTGTGCTTAACCCTACGGTTCCCAGTAACCGAGAAGGCTTAGTCTTAGCGCTCTTTTTAATTGTGGTGGCCATCGTGGGTAAAGTGGTCACCGGCTTTACAATTTTCGGAAAACCCGACCTCAATAAATTAGCCATCGGTGTCGGTATGATTCCCAGAGGAGAGGTGGGTTTAGTGTTTGCTGGTGTGGGTTCAGCTAGTGGGGCCTTATCCCAGTCCACCGAAGCGGCCATTATCATGATGGTCATCTTAACCACCTTTTTAGCCCCTCCCTGGTTACGGATGGTCTTTAAAGAACCGGCCGTCAGTCCCCAAGAACAAGAAAGTAGTTAGTGAGAATGACCCTTTTTGATTAGTAACAAAAATAAAGCTTTGCTGACAATCAGGCAGTATTCTCGAAACCTTAGCCTTATTTTTTCGTCGTTTGGAGTTGATGAGTAAGACGGTTCCTATTACCCTGTATCAATATTAGAACCGTTATTCTCCATAGGAGTAACTATTGTGAGATTTCACTGGCTACTATTAACCATCCTCAGCACCCTGTTGTTTGCCTTGCCCGCACAAGCTGGCAGACTCCTCTTTTGGCGATATGAAAATAATCAAAATCGCCTAATTTTCACCACCGATTCACGGGTTCAACCTCGGGCCCAGTTAATCCCTAACCCGACTCGTATCGTTCTAGACTTGCCAGGAATCACCTTAGGCCGTTCTACTGTCGATCAAATGATTGGCGGAACCATTAAAAGCGTTCGTGTGGGTCAATTTAATTCCCAAACCACTCGTTTGGTGATTGAGTTAGCCCCCGGATACACCGTTGATCCCACCCAGGTTAAGGTGAGAGGGATTTCTCCAACCCAATGGACTGTAGAATTGCCTGATCCCCAACGGATTAGTAATTCTACTCCCTCTAGACCGACTCCTCGCCCCAATCCCCCTACCACTAACCCGTTACCTCAACGGCCCCTTAATCCGTCTCCGTCTTCCTCTCAAGAAGATAATAATTTCCAAGTCACCCGTAATGGTTTATTTGTTCGTTTGGACAAACAAGGACAAAATCGGGATATTAAGGTACAAGATCGCCAAGAAGAAGAGGCTAAAACCATAGAATTTACCTTACCTGGCGCATCTTTTCCCCAATCTCTGATCGATCAAACCCTTGCAGTGAATCAATATGGGGTCAGTGACGTTAAGTTTGAACAACCCTCACCCTCCCAAGGCCGTCTCACTTTGCGAGTAGCTAAGGACGGTCCAGGATGGCAAGCTTATTATTCCCGTCTAGGGGGACTGGTTTTATTACCCCAAGGGGGTTTATCCACCGTAGAAGATTTAACCGCCCCTGAGCCTTCCCCAGAGGTAAGCGTTAGCCCTGTCAAAAATCAAAATCCCACTATTTCCACCATTGAATTAACCAATAACAACGGTCAACTACTGATTCGGGCTAACGGACCGATTAAAGGAGAAGGAAGTATCGATCGCCGAACCGGAATCTTTGAAATTCGGATTCCTCAAGCTCAACTGGCTGATCCCATCACGGGTCCTCAATTGGGGCGCAATAGCCCCATTTATCAGTTAAAGGTGAGACAAGAGAATACGGATACGGTGGTGATTCAGGTTCGTCCTTCCTTGGGGGTGCGGTTTGGGGGGTTACGGCAACCCAATGCCGAAACCTTATCCCTCGAAGTCCGTTCCTTACAGACCAGTCGCCCCCCTGTCACGACTGATCCCACCGCTATCCCCGTTCCTCCTCCCCCTAACACCCCCTCTCAACCCATTAACCCTTCTAATGTGACAGGAACCCCTAGGGGAAGGGTTCTGGTGGTCATTGACCCAGGCCACGGGGGCAAAGATCCAGGGGCAGTGGGGTTAGGGGGACTCAGGGAAGTAGACGTTATTCTTCCCATTTCCTTGGAAGTGAGTCAACTCCTTAAACAGCAAGGGGTTGAAGTGATGATGACCAGAAATGCTGACTATTTTGTCAGTCTTCAGGGTCGCACTGCTATGGCTAACCGGGCTAGGGCTAATGTTTTCGTTAGTATCCATGCCAATGCGGTGGGGGGTGGGCGGTCTAATGTGAATGGGATGGAAACTTTCTATACGGGAAATCGAGAGTTAGCTGAAGCGATTCACCGTAGTATTTTACGAAATGTGACGGTTGCCAACGATCGCGGGGTCAAAAGTTCTCGGTTTTACGTCCTGAGAACCTCTAGAATGCCTTCTGCTTTAGTAGAAGTGGGTTTTGTCACGGGGACGATCGATAACGCTAGATTACGAGATCCGGCTTATCGCAGTCAAATGGCTAGGGCGATCGCTCAAGGAATTTTAGATTATATTCGGCAAAAAGGTCTCTAAATTGGTTTATGTTCTTACAATATAGTTACTAACCTATAAATTCATGGTTCAATTGTTAACTTTTCCTTTATTAACTTAATCACAACATGAGAGAGATTCAAAACAGTCCTATTGGCGTGTTTGATAGTGGTGTGGGAGGATTGACTGTTTTACGGGAACTTTACCGACAGTTACCCCAAGAATCCATCCTATATTTTGCTGATACGGCACGACTTCCCTACGGTAATCGTGAGGCGGCGGAAATTTTACAGTTTGTTCGAGAAATTCTCGTCTGGATGACCGGGCAAAATGTCAAAATGGTGATCATGGCTTGTAATACCAGTTCTGCCTTAGCCCTCGAAGCCGTGCGTCAAGAGTTTGATATTCCGATTTTAGGGGTCATTTTACCCGGTGCCAAAGCTGCCGTTAAACAAGGCAAGCGCATTGGGGTTATTTCCACTCCGGCTACGGCTAAAAGCCAAGCCTATCGTCAAGCCATTCAAGAAATTAATCCGGAGGCTCACGTTTGGCAAGTGGGTTGTCCTCAGTTTGTCCCTCTGATTGAACAAAATCGCATTTGGGATGTTTATACCAAACAAGTGGCTAAGGACTATCTTAGCCCATTACTCGCCCATAATATTGATACCTTGGTCTACGGTTGTACCCATTACCGCCACTTAGAAGCCCTGATCAAGACGATTATTCCTCCTACGGTGAAACTAATCGATCCAGCGAGTTATGTGGTTCAGGCGGCTAAAAAAGAGTTAGAGTTGATGGGATTAAGTAAACTGTCTCCGGCTTTACCCACCCGTTTTGCGGTCAGTGGTTGCTCGGATACCTTCTCAAAACTCTCTCAGCAATGGTTAGGTTATTGCCCCTTTGTCGAGTCAGTGTCTTTGCCCGTTGGTTTTAGTTCTACCCTGGCCAAAGAGCAAGTCGAAGTGTTTGAATAAGTGTAAGGATTGGTTATTGATCTGATCTCCTCACACCGTTACCAATCCTTTATCCTTGTTAAGTATTCAGTTGTTATGGTCTTAGGTTTGATTAAACAATTGTCTTATCCGAGATCACGAGGAGGTGGAGATAACCACTTACCCGTACGTTTAGCGAGTATTAACAATCCGTAGATCATTAACAAATAGAGAGCGGCGAGAAACAGTGTGATCACAGGCATCTTCTTGTCTTCAAGTTATTATTGCTAAGGTGGACATTGTGTTATAATTAAGGGGTTGAGATTTTTTTCAGGTAGCTCAAAGTAGCAGCAGTTTCACGACACCTACTGCCTTAAGCCCACAAGTAACAACCAAAGTCTTGGATGAACTTGCAACTAAGATATTTCACTTTAACAGAACTATAACAGAATTCGACCGTTGCTCAACGCTAGTCGTTTTCTACATCTGCTAGTTCTCTGCAAACAGAGTAGTCACTCTGTCAGGTGATTGCATCAGCTGTTAGCCAGTGACGGCTAACCATTACCTCTTTCCTAAAAGTTGCTTAAGAACAATAGCTTATCTATCAGCCTTTTAGGACAGAGGGGTAAATTCTTAAAACCCTTATTATTAACTTAACACAAGAATTCGGAAATGGATAATTTTTTTCGGGATTTTACAGGAGTTTAACAACTTGTTTGCAAGAAAATGGTCAATTAAGTTTCTTTGTCTGGAAGGTTAGCTTAAAATAAATACAACAATATGTAAACTTTCGTAACTGAATAACTAGGTTTGACTAACCGCATGATCTCAACAACCTCTTTCTTTTCCCCTGTAGAAGACGACTTACGCCTTTTGACAGACAACCTCAAACGCTTAGTGGGGGCGCGTCATCCCATCCTTGGGGCAGCGGCCGAACACCTATTTGATGCAGGGGGTAAACGCATTCGTCCGGCCATCGTTTTATTAGTGTCACGGGCTACAATGTTAGATCGTGAAATCACCCCTCGTCATCGCAGATTAGCAGAAATTACGGAAATGATCCACACTGCCAGTTTAGTCCATGATGATGTGGTGGATGAAGCAGCCCTACGGCGCAATGTCCCCACGGTTAACAGTTTGTTTGATAACCGTATTGCTGTCTTAGCAGGAGACTTTTTATTTGCTCAATCTTCTTGGTACTTAGCTAACCTAGATAATCTAGAAGTGGTTAAATTACTCTCAGAAGTGATTCGTGATTTTGCTGAGGGGGAAATCTTCCAAGGGATTAATCGCTTTGATACCAGTTTGACTTTAGATGCTTATTTAGACAAAAGCTACTATAAAACCGCTTCTTTAATCGCTAACAGTGCCAAATCTGCTGGCATTTTAAGCGATGCTTCTACGGAAGTGATTGATAGTCTTTACGCTTACGGAAGGTATCTCGGACTGGCTTTTCAAATCGTTGATGATATCCTCGATTTTACCTCACCGACAGAAGTTTTAGGGAAGCCGGCCGGTTCAGACTTAATCAGTGGTAATATCACAGCCCCTGCTTTATTTGCCATGGAAGAAACTCCCTATTTAAAAACATTAATTGAACGAGAGTTTAGCGAAGAGGAGGACATTGACAAAGCTTTATCTATTATTAAAGAAAGTCAAGGCATTGCTAGAGCTAGGGAGTTAGCCTCTTATCATGCTCAACTTGCCCTTAAACAGTTAGATTGTTTAAAGCCTTCTCAATATTCCCAATCCTTAACGGATTTGGTTGATTATGTTTTGAGTCGTCTTTACTAACATTTTTCTTGTTTTTCCCACTGTTCTCGTTTAAAAATCGTTTTGAAAAAATTAGGTTAATTAATAACTTTTTTAACCGTTGCCTTGTCATGGGTTAAGGCTGTTTGCTATTTTAAAAGGATTAACGATTATTTACTGAATCTCTTTTAAATAGAAGTGTCTTACGCCCTTGACTTTGGTACCAGCAATACAGTGATCACCCGTGTCAACCCCGTGACACGAGAAACCGAGATCGTAAAAATTCCAGGGTTGTCTCAACAACTGGGAAATAATCCTCCTTTAATTCCTAGTTTAGTTTATGTTGAAAATGCCAAGAATCCTAATATTTGGGTAGGTCAAACCGTGCGTGATCGCGGTTTAGATTTATCCAATAATTCGAGATTTTTTCGACAGTTTAAACGGGGAATAGGGGCGAATATTCAAGGGTTTTTACCTGAATTAGATGAAACGTCTGTCACCTTTGAAAAAATAGGGGAATGGTTTTTAAATCATGTCATTGAACAGTTGAAAAATGAATCAGCAACCCCTTTAGATTCCTTGGTTTTAACGGTTCCTGTGGATAGTTTTGAAACCTATCGCCACTGGTTAGGGAATGTTTGTCAAGGGTGGAATATTGACCAAGTTAGATTATTAGATGAACCCACAGCCGCCGCTTTAGGATACGGAACCACAGAAGAAGAATTATTATTAGTCTTAGATTTTGGTGGGGGAACCGTTGATTTATCTTTGGTTAAATTAGGCTCAGAAAATTTACAAAAAAACCAAGGATTTATTTTAAAATGGGGTCAAAAGTTTTTAGGAGAAAGTAAAAGCCAAAAGCCTAAAATGGCTCGGGTTTTAGCTAAAGCAGGGGCAAATTTAGGGGGATCAGATATTGATAATTTGCTCATTAATTATTTTACAAAAACTCAAGATGTTCCTGTTTCTTCTTTAACATTAAGGTTAGCAGAACGACTGAAAATAAAGTTATCTTCTCAAGAAAAAGCTAACGAAGTTTATTTTAATGATGAAACCTTAGACAGTTATGAGTTAGCATTAGATCGAGATGAATTTGAAAGTATCTTAAAAGAAGAACAATTTTTTACTAAATTAGACGAATTAATGAGCCAAGTTTTGCAACAAGCAAGACGAAATGGTATCGAAAAAAATGATATTGACGGGATCTTATTAGTGGGGGGTACGGTACAAATTCCGGCCGTACAAACCTGGGTAAAACAATATTTTGATGAAGATAAAATTAAATGCGATCGCCCCTTTTCTGCCATTGCTGAAGGTGCGTTAAAATTAGCTGAAGGATTTGAGGTAAAAGACTTCCTTTATCATAGTTATGGTATTAGATATTGGAACCGTCGTAAAAAGTGCCATAGTTGGCATTCTATTATTAAATCAGGGCAATCTTATCCTATGAATGAACCGATAGAAATTAAGTTAGGTGCATCTATTGAAAATCAACTCAGTATTGAATTAATTATTGGGGAATTAGGGTCAGAAACTGGGGGAACAGAAGTCTATTTTGATGGGGATAGGTTAGTCACTCGTTCATTAGGCAATGAACAAAGCAATGTACAAGCTTTAAACGATAGAGATGGGGCGAGAACTTTGGCTAAATTAGAGCCTTTAGGGATGCCTGGAAGTGATAGAATTAAGTTACAATTTTGGGTCGATGAACAGCGATTTTTAAGGGTAAGCGTTGAGGATTTATTAACACAAAATAGTTTAGTTGAGAATCAAATTGTAGCAGAGTTAAGCTAGGATTTAATAAGTGATTCATCTCAATCAATTATTAATCGACATTCTTTGATATATTGATGACTCAATATAATAGTTTTACTCCTAGCTTTAAGGCAAGTAATTACGGTTTCCGTCTTGTTTGCTAATGTCCTAGGGCTGAATATTATCAAGGGACAAAAGATAATCATCTTATGTTAGCCTTGTAATTAACCAGTAGAAAGGAAAGATTTAATTATGCAAGAACAATTAATAGTAACTTATGATGGTTCAGCTTTTTATCCAGAAGAAAAGATCACATTAGAACCTAATACCCGTTATACCATTCAAATTATTTCTCAAGAAAAACCACAAGAAACAACAACGAAAAATGCTTGGGATCTCCTCGAAGAAATGGAAGGATCTTATGCAGCACCCGAAGACTGGTCAAGTGAACATGATCATTATCTATATGGTACACCGAAAAAAAGTGATAATTAATGACTCAAGATCGATTTTTTCTAGATACTGTTTTTATTCAGGCTATTCTTAACTCCCGTGATCAATATCATCAACTTGCAAAAGAATTTTTACCCCGTGTACGAAATGCAAAAGAGGTTTGGATAACAGAAGCTATTTTTATGGAAGTTGGTAACGCACTTAGTAACTATAACCGTCAAAAAGTTTCTGCCTTTATTCAACAATGTTATTCAACTGATAACATTTCAGTTGTTAATATTACTCCTCAACTTTTTCAAGAAGGATTAACATTATATGGTTCTAGACAAGACAAATATTGGGGTTTAGTTGATTGTATTTCATTTATAGTTATGGACGAACAAAAATTAACCGATGCGCTTACCTCAGATATTCATTTTGTTCAAGCAGGTTTTCAAGCTTTATTACGATAAATAAATATTCAACATCACAATAACTATCAAACCCATCCGCTACAATAAAATATAGTAGTCAAAAAATAAACAAACCCTATAAACTGTTTTACTTCTGACTTCTGAGTTCTAACTTCTGACTTCCAAACTATGACCCTTACCACTCCCGTTGACTTCCAGGATAGCTTTGATATCATCGTAGTGGGTGCTGGCCATTCTGGGTGTGAAGCAGCCCTCGCAGCAGCCCGTTTAGGGTGTCGTACCCTAATGTTAACCCTCAACCTCGATCGCATTGCTTGGCAACCCTGTAACCCCGCAGTGGGAGGACCGGCAAAGTCTCAGTTAACCCATGAAGTGGACGCTTTAGGGGGCGAGATCGGCAAAATGGCCGATCGCACCTATTTACAAAAACGGGTTCTCAACTCTTCACGAGGACCGGCAGTTTGGGCGTTACGGGCGCAGACGGATAAGCGAGAATATTCGGCAGTGATGAAGGAAATTGTCGAAAATCAAGATAATTTAAGCATTCGTGAAGGAATGGTCACGGATCTGGTATTAGGTAAGAATGATGAAGTTATTGGAATACAAACCTATTTCGGGACTTGTTTCGAGGCCAAAGCCGTTATTTTGACCACCGGAACCTTTTTAGGGGGAAGATATGGATCGGTAATAAGTCCATGGAAGCAGGCAGGGCCGGAGAGTTTGCTGCGGTGGGTTTGACGGAAACCCTTAATGACTTGGGGTTTGAAACGGGAAGACTGAAAACCGGAACCCCGGCCAGAGTCGATAAGCGATCGGTAGACTATTCTAAGTTAGAACCTCAACCCCCCGATGAAGAGGTACGCTGGTTTAGCTTTGATCCTGATGTTTGGGTCGAAAAAGAACAGATGAATTGTTATCTCACCCGAACCACTTCTAAAACTCATCAATTGATCAAAGATAACTTACATTTGTCTCCTATTTATGGCGGTTTTATTGATTCAAAAGGACCTCGTTATTGTCCGTCTATTGAGGATAAAATTGTTAGATTCGCAGACAAAGAAAGCCATCAAATTTTTATCGAACCAGAAGGAAGAGAAATACCAGAATTGTATATTCAAGGGTTTTCCACTGGTTTACCGGAAAACATACAATTAGCCATGTTAAGAACCCTTCCAGGGCTAGAAATTGTGTCATGTTGCGTCCTGCTTATGCCGTGGAATATGACTTTTTACCAGCAACCCAATGTTACCCTACTTTGATGACTAAGAAGATTCAAGGTTTATTTTGTGCAGGACAAGTTAACGGAACAACCGGTTATGAAGAAGCAGCCGCACAAGGTATTGTGGCAGGAATAAATGCGGTTAAATTTGTTAACAATGAAGAGATGATTATCTTCCCTAGAGAAGAAAGTTATCTCGGTACGTTAATTGATGATTTATGTACCAAAGACCTCAGAGAACCCTATCGAATGCTAACCTCTCGGTCAGAATATCGTTTAATTTTACGGTCTGATAATGCTGATCAAAGAATGACTCCATTAGGCCGAGAAATTGGGCTGATTGATGATCGTCGTTGGGCATTATTTGAACAAAAACAGGCTAATATTATAGCTGAAAAAGAGCGACTTTATGAAACAAGAATTAAAGAAAGGGATGAGGTAGCCATTAAAATTGTTAATGATACTCAACAGAAGATCAAAGGGTCAGCAACTTTAGCAGACTTATTACGTCGTCCTAAGTTCCATTATCAACATTTAGAACAATATGGCTTAGGAAATAAAGACTTAACCATAGTAGAAAAAGAAGGGGCAGAAATTGACATTAAATATTCAGGTTATTTGAAACGTCAACAAATTCAAATTGATCAAATTACCCGACATAGTAATAAAAAATTGCCCTCAGACCTTGATTATATGACTATAGACACCCTTTCTATGGAAGCGAGGGAAAAATTGACAAAAGTGCGTCCTTTGACCCTTGGACAAGCCTCTCGTATTGGTGGCGTGAATCCTGCTGATATTAACGCTTTATTGGTTTATTTAGAATTGCGATCTCGTTATCAATCTGTTTAAGTTTTTAAGTCTAATCAGTTTAGAGGAATCGAAAGGTTAAGAGTAGCTATTGAGTAGAACAATCATGTAGGGTGGGCATTGCCCACCTTACAATAACTTTATTATCTCTACCTAGTTAATTTAATCAATCCATTCAGGAACACGAACCCTAAGATTACCCTCCGGAGTAATAGAAATTTCACCCCCTAACGCTTGAATTTCTCCTAATGCTCGCTCAATCATTTCGTCATTAGTCGCACCAGATAAAACTTGAGACCATGCCCCAATTTGAGCCTTACGACTGTCAGGATTTTCTTCTAAAAACTTAACCGTTTGTCGCCTTCTTTGGGCAACGGCTTTACTGTTATATTTATCGTCTTCAGGATAGGTATCAGCCCAATTTGCAGCCATCGTATTAGAGTTTTTGGCTGCTTCTACATCCCCTAAAAACAATAATTCATCCACCCCTTTATAAATCCATAAATAATAAGGTGGATAGACAGGGGAGGTCATTTTAGGAGGGGTTTTTTCTAAACTTTGTTGTAATAAGTCAACACTTTTCTGAGGAAAGGCGGCAAAAATAGAAGTAGATACCGCTAATTTAAGATTAGCATCAACAAAACGGGGATCATTATCCACCACTAACTCGAAATAGTCCGGACTTAGAGGATATCCCGTCTGTTTACGAGCGTCTCCATCACCAAAATATTGAATAAATCTCAAGTAAAACCAATCAGCTAGTAAGTTACCATACCCTAAACTGGGTAACCCTTTATATACATTTAATTGTACTTTTTCTAGTTGTTGTTGTTTTTCATACTCTTCTTTTGTTAACTGTTCATTGCTAGGATTAATTAAAGATTTTTGTAGCCAAATTACCCCAGTTAAGCTGAGGGCAATAATGGCTATTGTTCCTATCATTTTTCCTAACTGTTGTTGGGGTAATGTGCTATTCATTGATGATTCAATCTACTATTATATTGAGGTCTTATCATCTCTATTATTCCCTGAAACAGTGACTTTATTATCACTCCTCAATATTTTGTTAACTTTTGCTCAAATAACCTAATTAGAACCACTACCCAATAAAAAAAGACTGATTAAAGTACCACTATTCCAGAGACTATGTAATAACATAGACGAGAGAAGATTACGGGACTTTGTATAAACCATTCCTAATACAATTCCGAGAACAGTTAATGGCAGAACTTCTGAAAGATTCAGATGAGCAACGGCGAAGATTAAACTACTAATTCCGATAGCTGCCCATAGGGGAATATACCGAGTTAAAGAGGGTAATAAAAAGCCACGAAACATAATTTCTTCGTAAAAAGGAGCAGCAATGGCGGCAGTAAAGTAAAAGATAGCTAAAACCACGATATCTTGCCCTTCTAAAGCTAAGGAAAGTAAGGGGTTACTTCCTCCTTGTCCATCCCAAATATTTTGGTTAATTAATGAAATAATGACCACTAAAGGTAAGGCGACTAAATAACCCCCAACTCCCCAAACTATCCAGTTACTTAACCAATTAAAATTAAACCAACCTTTAGGTAAAGGGAAAAAAGGTTTGATGGATAAATAAAGAACTCCTATCCCTCCTATAGACATAGCAACATAGCTACCTAAAACATAAAAAGCTTTTCCTCGTAGGGTTAATTCAGTTAAATTGATGTTGAGAAAGCTAACAAGAATCGGTAAAACAATTTGTCCAAAAAAGAGAAAACCCACGACTAAAACTTGCCAAGGAATTTCTAATGTCCAGGGAGTTTTCCATTTGAATCTTTCATCGATAGCTAAAATAGAAGATTCTTTTTTAACGGCTAATTGAACCAGAGAAAAGATAATAATTCCGATTCCTATTAATCCTCCTAATACCGGAATAATCGCAACAATGGTTAATTTAATTAGGGCTTTTTGGGCTGCTTCTTGTTCTTTTTCTTGTAAACTAACTAAATCATTATTTCTATTTTGTACTTGGTAAAGTTGATTGAGAGAATAATAGCGAAACCATCCATTGAGTTCATTTTTAATTGTTGATTCTGAGTCAGATAAAACCGAAGGTTTATCATCCCATAAATGGCTAAGAATATCCGCAGTATAATGGACAGAAGGAGAGAAAGATAATAATTCTATATTATCTAAGGTTCCTAACCCTTGGGTTCGATTTCCTTGGGCAATTTCTAATAGTCCTATTTTAATTTTTATGGTTTCAATTTCTTCTTTTTGTCGATTAACTTCTGTTTGTAATTTTTGTTGTTCATTCGTTGCTGAAAAAATAGGAATAGAATTAATAGTGGTTTCTGATTCTTGGATAAGATCAGATTGTTGATTAATAATTTCTAAATTAGTTTCTAATTGAGTTAAGTTTTTCTGTGATAGCTTAAGGGCTTCTTTATATTGTTTGAGGGCAGCTTCATCAGGATTTTTTCCTAAAACTGATTCACGAATTTGCTCAAATTCACTAATATTATCTCCTGAAAATTCTGAAGCTTGCAGCACTAAGTTAGTTTGATAAAGTTGTAAATTAGACTGAACTTGTGGTTGATTAATACTACCAATGAGTGATAAGATAACTGGAATTAATGAAATAATAGTTAAAACAATTAATATTATTCTTTTAGTTGTCATTAAACTCTCTCTAATAATTTTGACTATGGCTTATGGGTTGAAATCAAAATAAATTGATTGACTTCTCCTAGTATTTTAACATCAGTTAACTTTAAATTGTCAAAAGTTTCCTTATCTAATAACAAATAAGATGATGTTGTAGCTAGTTTTTCTAATGTGTTATTATCTTTAGCAAGTATTTGGCGATCGCTATAAAAATCTAAACTAGGACGACTATAGTCAAATGAAGTATAAATAATGGTATTTTGAGGTGTATTCTCTTTAATTAGACTCGCTACAGGTTTCACCTCAAATGCTTCATTAAGTTCCCATACCCAAGCTTTAGACATTACAAATAAACTCAAACTAATATATAATCCAATTATAAGAATAATAGCAAATTTAGAGGAATTATCTTTAAATTTTTTCCCTGTTAATAAAAAAGTTATACCTAGAATTACAGACATAACAAAAAGTAGCAATTCTTGGGTTTCTTGCCATAGATAAATCCCTCCGATAATAATTAAAGCACTCAGAAAAAAGAAACTAAAAGCTAACCATTTAGGATAATAGGTTTCTTTTTCATATAAATTAAATAAATAATAGCCAACACTGACAGCAAAAAAAGGATAAACTGGCATAATATACCAAGGTAGTTTTGTTCCCATTAAGGTTATAATTATTAAGAAAAGAATCAACCCTGTTAATACTAACTTTGCCCAACTATTTCGACGCTGCTGCCAAGCTAAAATTAATCCATTAGGTAAAAATAGTAACCAAGGTAAACTATATTTGATCAATTCAAGCACATAATACCATGGTGAACCACTATTTCCCTCTACTGCGGTAGATAAGCGGTCAAAATTTTGTTGAAAAAAATGAACTTGAATAAATTGTTCACCATAATAATTGATTTGTAAAAAATACCAACTGACTACGGGTAAAAATCCAATTAATAACCCTAACCATAACATAGGATTTTTTAGTAAAATTTTAGGATTATCCCAAAGAATATAAATCCCCAAAATTCCACCCAATGCTAAAGCTAAAATGCCTTTACTTAATGCAATTAATCCTATTCCAACACCAAAACCAATCGCCCATACTGGGTGTTTTTTGGCCTTCAATAAAGATAAAATAGAAAAAAGCAAAAAAGTGTTAATAATACCATCTATCATGGCTAAACGTCCATGACGTACCATGGGTAATAAAGTTAAATAAACTAGACTACCTAAAATAGCTGGCTGTTGTTTAGAAAATAAATTTTTTCCGACTAAATAGAGTAAAGGAACCCCGAAAGCAGTTAACAAAGCACAAGTAAAACGAGTGGAAAATTCACTTATTCCTATCAAGTGATAACTAATATTAATAAGCCAAATAATTAAAGGGGGTTTGAGTAAAAAAGGTTGATCTTCATAAGTTAAAAAAAGCCAGTTTCCTGACTGAAACATATCTTGTGCAACTTTAGCATAATAGCCTTCATCCCAATCTCTTAAAGGAACATTACCTAAACTTAAAAGCCATAAAAACAAAGCTAAAATCAACAGTAGAAAAAACCATGTAGTATCATTTTTTGTCTTAATTTTAAACATATTTTTTACCTGGATTTAGAAGATGATTTGACTAAATAAAGATAATATTTTTCATTATAAATAAAAGATTGAGTAAATTTTTCTATAAATTCAATCCTTAAGTTGGGGGATGAACCTAAAAATTCTCGATTTAGAATAAGTAAAATATTTTTATCTTCACTAGCTATAATTTGACTCATTTGCTTAATAATTTCAGCATCATCCACTATGTTTCTATCATTAGTAAAAAGAACATAACTACCCATTTCTTTAGTTTCAGGATAGTATATTTTCTGGTTCAGATAACCACTAATAGGGGCAATGGTAAAATCTTCACTACCAACAAGAAAATGCTCTGATAAATCATTATTTTTTATAAATTCTGCCGTCACTTTACTACTAGAATAGGGGGTGATTAAGTCCCGACTAAATGCAACGACTCCTGCAATCACTTGTAACCACAGTATCATTAATATAAAAGATTTTTTGTGATAGTGAGCAAAACTTGACCAATGAGAAATTATTTTTGAGAATTGATGAGAGATTTTATCTAAAAATTTGAGAATAACTTGAGAATTAGCATAATAACTTTCTATCCATAAAGCAACAATAAGAATTATATATAGATGGCCATAATGTCTTTGAGAACCTAAAAATTTAGCATAAGTAAAAGCCAGGATTTCTAAACTTGCTAGGGAATAAAATAATAAAGCTATGGGTTTTTTAATCATCATTAACATAGAAAACCCGAATAAACCTAGAGAAAAAAACGAGAATATGAATAAATCTAAAGGTTTAGAATCACTAGGAATAATCACTAAAATATAACTACGCCAAACTCTGGTAATAGTTTGGGTTAAACGATTAAAATCAAAGTAAAAAAACCATTGACTAGCCCCCCTTGTAAGGTACTATCAGAAGGAGGTAATAACATAAATACTGATAGGAATATTCCCAATAAAAAGAGAAGGGAAGCAACAACAAAATTATAGTTACTCGCCTTTGTTTCATACTGAAAATAATGGCTAAACAGATACTCGATAGTTAAAGTCAAGCCTAACCCTAAAGATATCAGTAAACAATAAGCATTCGTATTAGCCATCATAGCTAAAATAAATCCTAGCGGAATATAAGATTTATGGCGAGTATTGAAACAAGCACAAAAGAGAAAAATTGATAAAACCCCAATGCCATAATTACGACTAATTAAAGAATATTCATAAATCGGTAAATAACCAAAGCTAAATAAGGCTTTTTGAGTTTTAGTAAAAGGAGAAAAAACAATAAAAAGAGCAATAGTCGCTACAGCAATTAACCAATGCAATAATTGCATCGCTATGGGATTAGCTGTTAATTGGTTTAAAATCCATAAAAAAATATACCAAATTAAAGGATGTCCTTCATATTTAATATTCTCAAAAAAATCAATAAAAGAATAACTATCTCTAGCAATCAACCAACCGTTTAACTCATCACGCCACATAGCATGATTTAAAATACCCACTAAGGTGATGATGGCAAAAATAACAATTAAACCGATTTCAAAACTATTATTTTTGTTGTCCTTCCCAGAAGACAATTGAGAAAAAAATTTTTCTTTCAAAATCATAGATTATAAAAAATACTTCAAAACTATCAATAAGAAATCTGACAAATATCAAAATAAGTTTAGTATAAAGTCCCAAGAACCTGTAATCTAGAAATTGATAATTCCGAGAGAGGATAGGAAGATTGACTACTCGCGTTATTATAGTGCGTCATGGACAAAGCAGCTACAACGCTCAAAGATTAATTCAAGGGCGTAGCGATGAATCGGTGGTAACAGAAAAAGGCCGCCAAGACGCTCAAAAAGTTGGTAATACCTTAAGTTCTTTACCCATTGATGCTATTTATTGTAGTCCTTTACAACGGGCAAAAACCACCGCAGAAATTATACAAAATTGCTTCAAACAAGCTCCCCCCTATCACCCAATGAACAACTAAGAGAAGTAGACCTTCCGTTGTGGGAAAAGTTGCATAAAGACAAAGTAGCCCAGCAATTTCCTGATGACTATAAATGCTGGAAAGAACGCCCCCATGAATTTAAAATGGTTTTGTCAACTTCACAAGGACAACAAGACCATTTTCCAGTGCTTTCCCTTTATCAACAAGCACAAGAATTTTGGCAAAACTTACTAGAAAAGCACCCAAATCAAACCATTTTAATTGTCGCTCATAACGGCATTAATCGTTGTTTAATTATGAGTGCCATTGGTGTTCCCCCCTCCCATTATCACCGCATTCAACAGTCTAATTGTTGTATTAATGTCTTAAATTTTACAGGGGGTTGGGGAGAAACCGTGCAACTCGAATCCCTTAATCAAA
>NZ_PRLH01000024.1 GCF_003013815.1 Cyanothece sp. BG0011
TGATTTGATTTATTTTGAATATAATTATAAGATAAATATTTTAGATCAGTAATAATAATTTTGTAATTATGAACAAGAGTTACAGCATCAGGGTAAACGTTATAATTATTAATTCTGAATGTATTAGATAAATCTATTTTTTTTAGTTACATTACCAATCTTATCTACTAAATCATCAGAAAGATAGTGAGTATCTAAATAAAGTAATTCAGAAAAATCTTTATGATTACAGAGATAAGTTAAACACATTGATTCCCAGATACTATGAAAATTACTAATTCCCCAGATATTACCGTCTTGTGTTTCTTTTCTTTCACCGTATAAAAATAATTCAATTGCTTCATAAAAGTCCCAATAATCTGCATCTTTGAGAGGAGTATTATGATCAATAATTTCTAAGGTATCTTTTAAAATATCAATTACCTGACTGTAATATTGTTCATGAAATAAACTATATTCTGCACTTAAATAACTGTGTTGAAACTGTTCAGCTAATACTTTAATTTCTCCAGAAACTTCTTGATTTAATTGTTGTTTAACTTCCCAGAATAAATAACAATACATTGCAACTAAATCAGTTGATTGAAACTGAACTTGTTTACGGGGTAAGTCCATATAATCAACATAAGCTGCATTATTTGGTAAAAAAATAGCACGATGCAGAAACTTATAAGAGTGACTATAATCTAATATTTCTGATTTACTGGTTCGATAAACTAAACTAAGTATTTTAGGTTCATTATAGGTTTCTAAAATTGTATCAATACTGGTTAGTTTAGAATAAAAAATGTTTTCTTCTGCTTCATTTTCTATGATATCTGAACCAAAATCATTATCAATAATTCCATCTCTATCTGATTTAATTTTGTTAGAGTTTTCATTTAGATAACCTTTCTCTAGACAAATTATTTTAAATTTATGGAAGATACGATAAAACAAGAAAAATAGTTTTCTCTTCTCATCAAAAGTTTCTATTTCTTCTAGTTTATCCTCGAAACCTTTGGGTAGATAAAAATAAAGTTGATTATTCTTTTTTTCTATACCCACAAAAGAATAGTTATCATTGACTGTTAATTTTAGTTGGTTGAAGTTTATCATTAGAAAAGATTTAATATCTATTATTCACTTATGTTATTCATTAAAAACCAACAGAACTTGATTCATCTATTTCTATTTCTACTGATTCAGAGAAAATAATTAATTTAGAACCAATTGTTTCAAAAAAAATCATTAACTGTATTGTATATGAAATAAAATCATCATAAGTTATTAATTTTAGTTTTTCATTTTCTATAATTTCTTTTAAAAGATTCTCTAATGGTCTTTTATCTCTTATAAATACAGTATCCCATAAATAAAACATAAGTTTATCTTTTACTTTATTAGCATGAATCTGACCATTTTCTGGTTTAATAAACCACCATCCTATCTGTTTATCTTCTATTCTTCTAATCATTTGATGATGTTCTCGAATAAAAAAATTTACTCCTGCAATACATTGACACCAATCCAATTCTATTTCTTCAAATATTTCGTCAAAAACTAGACTTGTTTTTCTTATTTCTTCAGGAATATGTTCATAATAAATTTTATTGGTTGACACTTCAATATATTCCCAATCCCATCGTCTTTTAAAGGCACTATCTAAATAGTAAATTGACTCATCTGATGTATTAATAGTAGCAAGAATAGATAAGTTACTAGGTATTTTAATTTTAGGATTTCTAAAATCTTTTAATAAGGATAAAACTCTTTGTCCTTCTGTATTCTCAAAATTTAATCTATCTTCGCGATTTTGTATAAATATGTCAAAACGAGTTCCATCAATTTGAATATTTCCATCATGTTGTATTTTAGCTTGATATCCCATTGCATCAAATAAACCAATTAACTCCATTTCTGAGATATCAACCTCATAAGTTGACCAATCATCATCTTCCCTATCTAATAATTGAAATACTGTCCCAAAAATAGCTGGTGCATTCCCTCTATTTAACTCATCTATAACTAATAAATAATGCTCATCATTTCCATCAATTAAACCTTTATAGGCCATTCCTAACGCACGTAAAAAATGACCAGGATAATATTTATAGATAACATTATTTCCCTGTGTTAAAGGGAGTAACTTACCCATAAAATCAGCATAGGTGTATTCAGGATGAAACACCGTTTTGACTGTATTTGTCAGTATCTTGCTATTGTCATCAAACTCAATATTTAACTCTTCTTGAGCTATCTGTCTAATTTTATAACTTTTTCCCGTTCCTGGACTTCCAAAAAGTATCTTTTGTAAGGGTTTTACACTCATTTGAGATCAATGGGTAATGTATAGTTACTGAATATTATACATATTTAGTCACCAGTTATCAGTTATCAGTCATCAGTTAATAGTTAAATTTATTGGTCACTGTTCACTGTTCACTGTCCACTGTTCACTGTTCCTAACTTCTTTCCAAAGGTTAATATATTGGTCTTCCACTTCTTTTGATAACGGTTGTAAAAATTCACATTTCTCGAAAATAGCCTCATCCATAAACAATAAAGGATTATTAATGACTTCGGGAGAAAGTTCGTTTTTGTCTATCGTATTAATCGCAGGGGAAGCACCATCAGCAAACAAAGAAATGAGTTTAGCCGCTTGAGGTTGCCAACAAAAATTAAGCCATTGTTTAGCGGTTTGGGATAACTCGGTTTGGCCTTCTTTGGCTTTAGGTTTTACCCAAATATCAGACCATAAACAAGTCCCAGAAGTGGGAACCACCGCTTTAACATTACGATTATTATTAATAAGCGGAATAATTTCATTTGACCATCCCACACTCACATCAACATCCCCCACTAATAGGGGTTGTAAATAGTGATCAGAACTGTAATATTTGACTTGTTTATTTAAAGCTAACAGTTCTGTTTTTAACTGAGGAACTTTATCTAAGTTTCTCGTATTGTAGGAGTGTCCTAACTGTTTTAAGGTTAACCCAATCACTTCTCTATATTGGTCTACCATAGAAATGCGATCGCTTAATCGTTGATCCCATAAATCCGACCAATCTTGAGGTTGCCAATCTAGTTTATCTGATCGATAAGCAATTAAGGTGGTTCCCCAACGATAAGGCGCACCCCAGATTAATCCATTATCTTGTAAATTACCTTGTTGATCTCGTTTAACTAATTGTTGCCAGCGAGAGGGTAACTGATCCCAATTTTCCACCTCAGTTAAGTCTAGGGGTTCAATTAACTCTTGTTTAATGGCATCAGCTAACCAAACATCCCCCAAGGTAACAAAATCACTCAGAGACGGAGGGGGAGGGTTAATAACAGGAAGTTTCGGTATCTCTTGCCATAAACCCTTTTTATTCTCATCTTTACCTTGCCAAGTTTCCAGGAGAGAAAACAAGTCTTTTAATTGCCCTTGAGGTTTAAAATCAAGAGACGGTTGTGAAGAGAGAGTTTGACGAAACGCCTTGAGTAACTGAGGAGGGATGGAACCTTGTAACAATAAAACCCGTAAATCAACGTTAGAACTAGCACAGCTAGATAATAGATTCCCTAATACTAAAATTCCTGCGGTAGTAAGAAAAGAACGACGGCTAAGCATAAAATGTACTGTATCGAAGGTTACGGTTAAACTTATCGATTAATTAAGAGTAGTGAAGTAATCGTTAAATGAATCAGGAATCTGTAACTATCTCTCTCAGGTAATTCTAGGATTAACAGTAGCACAGTTTTTAGTGATGGGCATTCTTATGGATGGGTTACAACAACAAATTAATGAACTTAATCAAAAAGTTACGCAACTCCATCATATTGTTGAAAAGCTTAGCCTACAGATGGGGACATCTCACCTGCACAGTGAGGCCGTGGTTAACGAAAAATCCCATAACCAATCCCCTTCTATAGGTAATGTTTCTGCTTCGGTTCCTCCGAATACGCAGAAAAGCAGCCATTATCAATCCGTGATGGAGCATAAAGATATTTTACTCGATGATAGTGAAAGTCACACTTTAATCGCCCCTGAAGAAGAACCTTTATTAACCACCGATCTTCAGGTGAGACGATTAACCGCGCAACTAACCGCAGCTTATAATCGCATTGCTGCCTTAGAAGAGCAATTATTAGCGTGTCGAATGATGCCTTGAAAAGGCAAAAGACGACAGAGAAGGGGCGAAAAAAGCGTTACATAGTCAGCCTCTGATGACATTAAGGTTTTTCTGTTAAAGGTTAATTATTAGGCGTAGTGGTTTGAGGAATAGGTGACCCGTTGGGTTGAGACGGGAGTGCAGGATTAGTCGGATAATTACCTAGGCCGTTAGCAGGATTATTAGGCAGGGTTGAAGGAAAATTATTGGGATAACCGCCAGGTAGACCGTTCTGGGATGGTAAAGGACTTAGGGTCGGATCATTCCAGGTGCTGCTGGCTTCATTTTCCCCTGGTAGCGTGGCCAAGGCAACGCGATCGCCCCCAACTTCTCGTAACATATCTAACAGTTCAATCACCTCATTATAGGTGGCATTTCTCGAGGCATGAAGTACCATTAATCCTTCGGGGTTCAATTGATGATAACTCTTAATCTGATTAAATAATTGATTGCGAGTGACCAATTGTTTTTCTACGTAGACTTGGCCAAAATCATCCAGACTCACCACCAACATCTCCCGCATTTGAGGAGTTCCTGATGCTGCTCTGGGCAAATCTAAACTGATGGCCTGCTGACGGGATAAACCCACAGCACCGAGGATAAAAAAGGTCAAAATACAAAAGATCACATCGATCATCGGTAAAATTTCGATGCGAACTTCTTGCTGTCCGGAAGAATCTTGCCACAATTTGAGGGGACGGGTATGAACCGAAGACTTAGGGGATCTCCTCTGAGAAGTATGATTAGCAGTCATAGGTCAATATTTAAGAAAATGAGTATATTAGTGCTTATTGCTCAAAAGTGTCTGTAAACTGAGAAGGAGTATTGCCAGAGAAAGCAGAAGGATTTACCTCGCTGTCTGACCAGCGTTGACGATAAATCACTTCTAATTCACTGCCGGCTTTACGAAAAACCCTTACTTGATTAGACCACAGGGACTGAAAAATCCGATAAAAGGTCAAACTGATAATGGCAACAATCAATCCTGTCGCAGTTGAAATGAGGGCTTCTCCGATTCCCAGGGTAACACCTGTGGTTGAAGAAGTGCCGAGATCACTAATTTGGATGTTGCCTAAAGAGGTAATCAGTCCCAAAACCGTCCCCAGTAATCCCAATAAGGGAGAAAGGGCGATCACGGCTTCTAATACCTTATCCCCTCGTCTCATCAAGGCCAGTTCGTCATCGGCCGATGATTCTAGGGCTAAATGGAAAACCTCCGGATCAGGATTATCTAACCTCAGAGGCCCGTAGAAAAAACTACCGATGGGATGTTTACTATGTTCTTTAGCCACTTTCGGCGCAGCATCCCAATTTCGAGCAGCGGTTTCTAGGACTCGATTCAAAATTTTTCCTTCTTTGAGCAGAAATCTGATCCAAAATATCGAACGTTCAATAATGGTACTTAAAGCCAATACCGACAAAATCAGCAGCGGCCACATGGCCACCCCACCTTTTGTCATGATTTCTTGGATATTCACAGTTTTGATAACCTCCGTTGCTGATCCCCATCGAAAGACAGATTAGCAGTTGTAATGATTTATTTACAATTTATTAGATTCATGTTTAGCAATCAATTATATCCTCAAAGAAGGAGACATTGTTTAGTCACAAAGACACAACTCGGAGAAATTATTACATAGGTATTTATGCTAAGACACATTCGAGTTTTAAAGCTAACCACAATGAACACTGCCGTATTGTAAAGAGGATGGATGCTGATGAGGACTCTAAAAATGACGAAGGCCACAGTCGGCGTTCTGTCTATCTGTTGCTTAAGTGGTTTGGTTGCTCTCTCAAAAACCTATTTGTCTGGTATTCTCACAGACGTTCAAGGGTTACAGGAAGTTTCCCCAAGAATGGTTTTCCCTCAACCCACCCTACAAGAACGACAACTCGTCGATGCACAAGTGGCGTTTGGCTTTAAGTTATTGTCTCATGTCACCAAAAACCAAAAACACCAAAATAGCTTTATTTCTCCAACTAGCATCGCTCTTACTTTATCCATGCTCTACAACGGAGCCACGGGAACCACTCAAAAAGAAATTGCTCAGGGGTTAGCCCTCAAAGGAATTAGTGTCGATACCCTTAACCGCGCTAATCACACCCTACAACAGGAGTTAGACGCTCATGAGTTTTATGGTTACTTAACCATGACAAATTCGCTTTGGGCAAGGGAAGGTTTTTCTTTTCGTTATCAATTTCTTAAAGATAGTCGCAGTTATTATCAAGCGAAAATTACTAATTTAGATTTTGCCAGTTCTGAAGCTAGGGGAATTATGAACCGTTGGGTAACCGAAGAAACTCAAGGGGAGATTCTCGAAATTATCGATCACACTCAAGCTGATGATGTTCTTTTTCTGATCAATACGGCTTCTTTCCAAGGAATCTGGCAGACCGGTTTTGATGTAAATTCCATCGAAAATAAACCTTTTCACCTCATGGATGAATCGGTGAAAACTTATCCGTTTATGTCCCGTCAAGGAAACTATAACTACCTCGAAACCTCTCAATTAAAAGCAGTAGAGATTCCTTACGAAAATAGACGTTTTAGTTTATATTTATTTTTACCAAAATCTGACCAGAATTTATCGAAGATAGTACAAGAATTAACCCCTAAAAACCTATCTAAATTGTTATCTAAATTTCGGAAAACCGACCTATTATTAGAGTTACCTCGTTTTAGTTTAGATTGTGAAGTCGAATTAACAGAAGCATTAAAAAATTTAGGATTTTCAACGATGTTTGATCCTGAAAAAGCAGAATTCTCTGAGTTAAGTTCTCATCCTACCTATGTTAATGGGATTAAACATCAAACTATCTTAGTGATTAATGAACAAGGGGTACAACCCCCTCCCCAAAACAATTTAGTGGTTAAAACAGCATCCCTAGACAAGGCAAACGAGGAATTGTCTTTTATTGCTGATCGTCCTTTTTTCTCTATTATTCGAGATAATGAAACAGGCAATATTTTATTCATGGGAATGATTTTTGAACCTTAGAGTTTCTATTAAATGCTCTAAGTTTAAATCCGATAGGGAAATTGTTGTCATGATTTTTGAAGACATTTTTTTCAAGGATCTTGTATAGGCAGGATCGTAATGGACGATTAACAAATCTTCAACCAATTCTTGCCATTGCTGATTATCTATCCAATGATACCATTGACTCAGTTTATCCCACCCATAATAAGTTTTTAAATAGTGTAATTTGTTTTTGAGAATGTCTGGATTTTGCGTTAGATAACAGTATTCTTCTAACAAAAAATTGACTCTTTTTTCTAAAGGTAACTCAATTTCAACACAAGGAGATTGTTTCATTTGTTTCCATAAACTTCCTGGTAAATACACATTACCAATTTTATAACTTTCTGATTCTATCCAAATCGGTTGGTTAACATCAAATTGTTGAAATTCTTGTAATAATAAAGAATCAAATATTTTTGTGAGGGTTGATTAACTAAATTATCTTCCCATTGTTCCCCTAATAATGATCCCCGATGGTGAGCAATTTTTTCTAAGTCTAAAACCTGGTAACCTTGTTGTTTTAAACCTTGTAAAAAATAGGTTTTTCCGGTTCCCGTTAATCCACACAGAATCGTGTAATCAAATTGTAAGGGTAAGTTTTCTAATTGTTGGCAAACATAAGAACGATAAGTTTTATAGCCTCCTTTTAAAATAGTCACTCGCCAACCGATTTGAGCTAAAATGACCGCTAAACTTTGGGATCTTTGTCCTCCTCGCCAACAATAAACTAAGGGAGCATAACAGGGATCTTTATCTAAAAAATGCTCATTAATTTGCTTAGCAATATTATTAAAAACTAATGAAGCACCTAATTTTTTGGCTTCAAAAGCAGAAACTTGTTTATAAATAGTTCCTATTTTTTTTCGTTCTTCGTTATCAAGCACAGGTAAATTAATGGCTCCAGGAATATGATCCTCAGCAAATTCATTTTCTGAGCGAACATCTATGATTTCACTAGGCTCTTTTGATAAAGGAAATTGAGTAAAATGAGGTGTTTTTAAAGTCATCGTTTATTTGGTCGCTATTCTCATTTTACCTTAAAAACAATCAACTTATGATCAATTCTTCTTATACTTTTTATTATATGAAATCCCCTTAATTACTGCTCATTAAAATTATGACTGCTAACCCCTCTTCCCCGACTCTCTCTACCTCATCTGTTCTCTCTATTATAAAGTAGGGTTAATGATGATGATTTTAGGTTAAGAATAAACCATAAATTAGTTAACTTTAATTTAAAACAAAAAAAACTTAAAATAAACCATATTTTCTTGATTTTTATCCAATAGATAAGTTAAGATATGCGACGTTTGACCCCTAAAAATCAAACCATAACTATCTATTTATTGGGAGAATATAATGACAGTAAAATCAGCTTTACTGAAACTCTTTTTTGGTGTTTGTATTGCCACAAATTTAACTCAACTGGCCAGCGCACAAAATTATCAATTAACAAATTATGATTTTGATAATCGACCCAGTTTAGGGCAAGTTCCTAATGAAAATGGTGAGCTGCAAGATATTTTCTTAGGGGGACTGTCTGGTTTATATTTTGAAGGATTTAATGGTAATAATTTACGGTTTGTCACCCATCCTGATCGCGGACCGATACCGTTACCTTTTCCTGATTTACAGCCTGAGATTGTTCGGTTTGACCTCGATAGAACCAATAACAATATTACAATTGTAGACCGCATTAATTTATTTAAAGCGGATGGAACCACCCCCTTATCTGTCCGTCCTAATTTACAAGTAGGGGAACAAGGAACCGCTTATACGGATCAATTTGGAGTGGATTTATTCGGTAATGCACTGGCCAATGATCCCTTAGGGGCAGACTTAGAAGGAATTGTTATTGATGAGCGCGATAATAGTTTTTGGATGGTGGATGAATATCGACCCGCAATCTATCATTTTAACCCTTCAGGAACCCTCTTAAATCGTTTTGTTCCCATGGGGACAGCAGCCGCAGGAAATGAACCTTTAGGAACCTTTGGAAGGGAGATTATTCCTTCAGTTTATGCTCAAAGAAGAGCAAATCGAGGCTTTGAAGCAGTGGCATTAAATCAGGATACGAATACCTTATATGCCTTCATTCAAAGTCCTATTGATAACCCCGATAATACAGGGGATACCACCTCAAGAAATAGTGATATTTTGCGTATCCTAGAACTAGATATTAGTAACGCGGCTAACCCCCTAGTGACGGGTCAATTTGTCTACTTATTAAATAATGATTTATATGACACGAATGTGGATAAAATTGGGGATGCGGTTTGGTTAGAAAATAATCGCTTTGCTGTCATTCAACGAGATTCTGCTCTTGGTTTGGATGCGAGTAAATTGGTGTTTGAAATTGATTTATCTGAGGCGACCAATTTAGAAACTGATAGTTTTAATCTATTACCGAATCAAACCTTAGAAGAGCATACCGCAGAAGAACTAATGACAGCAGGAATTATTCCTGTTGATAAAACCTTCTTATTTAATTTACCTAACTTGGGTTATTTAGCAGGGGATAAACCGGAAGGGTTAGCTTTAATTCCTGGAAAAAAACCGAGTTTTGTGGTCATTAATGATAACGATTATGGGTTATTAGATGACGAAATTCCTGGGGATGGTCAACAAGATTTTAATCCCAATCCTATTCCTGTGGTAGTCGGTGTAATTACTCCAGTTCCTGAACCGTCTAATCATGCTTTATTAGGCACTGTTTTCTTATTAGGAATGGGGTCAATATTCCGAGGTTATTTGAATGGAGTTAAACGGGGTTAATTAGCTGTTTTAACCCTTGCACTAATCGTTCAATTCCCATGGTTGCTGTTTCTTGCTGTAGCGCACCGTAAGCAATCCGTAAATAGCAACCTTTTTCTATTCCAAAGGTTCCCCCAGGTAGCACAGCAATTTTATAATTTTCGATTAACTTTTTCACTAATTCAATATCCTTGATGTCCGTATGAATTTTTAAGAAAAAGTAAAAAGCACCTTGACTAGGAACTAGGGTACAAATATCCTCTAAAGATTGAAGATGATTGATGAAAATTTTTCTAATTTCGTTAATTTCTTTGATATGTTCTTGACAGTAACTTTTACCCACCTTTAAAGCTTCTAAGGCTGCATATTGAGAAATAACAGGAGGACAAATTAAAATGGTATCTTGAATCTTTTTAACCGCTTCTAATAAATGATTAGGAATCACCATATAACCAATTCTCCAACTGGCAAACCCATAAGCTTTGGATAAACTATATAAAGAAATGGTATGGGAATCACTATCTATAATTGAACCAGGGGAAAAATGTTTAATTCCATCGTAAGTAAAATATTCATAAGCTTCGTCAGAAATATGATAAATTCCCTTTTCTCGACAGAGTTGATTAACTGCTCTTAAACTTGATTCAGGGTAAATAACCCCAGTGGGATTATTAGGAGAAATGGTAACAATAGCACGAGTTTTGGAAGTAATCGCTGCTTTTATATTATCTAACGATAATTGATACTTATCATCAGTATTAACTAAAATAGGCTGACAATTAGCCATCATAATTGCCATTTCATGATTAAAATAATAGGGAGTATTCAGTATAATTTCATCTTCAGCATTGGTGATGGCTAAAATAGCATTCATAAACCCCATATTCGACCCTGCGGTTACGACAATAGAACGATTATTGTTAATAGTTATTTTATTATCGGCTTGTAATTTTGTAACAATTTGACTTGTGAGGGGATGAATACCTTGAACTGATTTATACTGATGATTATGGGGATAATTGAAAAATTGATTGATCCCTTCTATTGCTTCTGAAGGAGGTGGATAATACACCACTCCTTGTCCTAAGGAAATAGTGCCAGGATTTTCTCCTATGAGTTGTCCTACCATAGGAATTATAGGAGATTGGACGCTCTCCATTCGGGAAGTCAAGTTGTTCATTGATTACCTTGATTGTGACTAATACAAGTAATCATTTTGACTCATATTAGTCGTTAATTATTCTTTAACCATCATAGCTTAATTACAATGGAAATTGTCAAACAGCTTAAACAAATTGTGATTATTTTGCTGATTTTTGCTGTCGTTAATACTTGCTTATTGTATTTTCAAAGTTATCAAAAGACAAGAGATGGTCGAGTGGTTAACTTTTCTGGAATTGTGCGAGGTGCTAGTCAAAAACTGGTTAAAAATGAGTTAGTTAATCATAATGATGACCAAGAAATTAATAAAATTGAGCAAATTATACAAGGATTAATTAAAGGAGATAAATCCTTAGACCTTCCCCCAGCAAAATCTCAATTTTTTCTCAATAAAATAAAAATTGTTGACCAAAAATGGCAAACTTTAAAAGCAACTATTAAAGCCTTTAGACAACAACAAACAAACTCTAAAAACCTAGTAAAAATTAGTGAAGAGTTCTGGATAGTTACCAATGACGCTACCTTTGCAGCAGAAGAGGTGGCTATGACAAATATTCAGTCTTTACAACACTTTTATTGGTTATTATTTGTGATTAATCTTTTAGTTTTAAGCTTTGTTTGGAAAGTGAATAGAGGCATTTCTCAAAATATTATAGCCCGTTTGAGAGCAGAAAAATCACTAAAAAAATCAGAAAAAAAATTTCGTCAACTCGCTGAAAATATTAATGAAGTGTTTTGGATTACTGATATTAATCATCAGCAAGTTATTTATGTCAGTCCAGCTTATGAAAAGATTTGGGGGAGAACTTGTCAAGGTTTATATTTAGATATTAATGAATGGATAAACTCTATTTATCCCGAAGATTTAGGAATTGTTAATCAGGGATTAAATCCAGTTTTTATCAAGCAACAAAAAAGCTTTGATTTAGAATATCGTATTCTGCGACCTGATGGAAAAATTTACTGGATATCTCATCGAGGGTTTATGATTAAAAATAGCGAAGATAATCGCTATCGAATTGTAGGAATTGCTCAAGATATTACCCAAAAGAAAAATATAGAAATTCGTCTTCAAAAAGAATTAAAACGTGCTTTATTATTACAAATAATAACTAATAAAATTAGAGCAAGTTTAGAACTAGAAAGTATTTTAGATAAAACGGCTGAAATTCTCGGTCAAATGTTAAATATAGATAGAATTTCAATTTATACTGATACCAATAATCATCAATCTCAACTTAACTTATTAGGACAATGGAAGAAAAATAATATAACGTCTTTTAGCTTTTTAAATTATTTAGATAAACAGAATACTTATTTAATTAGTATTCTAGAAAATGATCAAGCAAAAGCTATTAATGATATTCAAAAAGAACCTTTATTACAGTCCAGTCAACATTTATTACTTAAAGGTCAAATTAAATCTATTTTAACGGTTAGGACTTCCTACAAAAAACAGATAAATGGCGTAATTGAATTACATCAATGTTATCAAAATCGTGAATGGAAAAGAGAGGAAATTGAATTAATTGAAGCCATCGCCTCTCAATTAGGAATTGCCATTGCTAAATCTAATCTTTTAAAAGAAAATAAACAACAATTAGAAAAATTAAACCAGCAAAATATAGAACTAGAGGAAAAAAGGAAACAAGCAGAAATCGCCAATCAAGCTAAGACTAATTTTTTAGCGAATATGAGTCATGAAATAAAAACTCCCTTAAATGCTATTTTGGGATTTTCTGATTTACTGAGTCAAAAAATGACTGATAAAGAAAGCTTTAAGTACCTTCAATCTATTATGCTCAGTGGACAAGCATTATTAGAATTAATTAATAATATTTTTGATATCGTTAAACTTGAATCTGGAACCATCTATTTACAATATGAACCGGTTGATATTAGAGATATCATGACACAAGTCTATCAAAATTATTCTCACAAAGCTAAGAAAAAAAATATACAATTAATCCTTGATTTACAAAGCAATCTACCCGATATAGTAGCATTTGATAAAATTCGGCTCTATCAAATCATAAATAATTTAGTTGATAATGGGATAAAATTTACTAAAATAGGATCAGTGACCATTACGGTTAAGGCTAACTTCTTTAAAAACCAGTCCAATCTTGACCCAAATCAATGTTCTATTCTTATTACGATCAAAGATACAGGAATTGGTATTTCTCAAGAACAACAAAAAATAGTTTTTGATCGATTTACTCAAGTTTCCGAAGCTATTAACCGAGAATACGAAGGCATTGGTATTGGTTTGACTTTAACACAAAAACTCGTTCAAGTGTTAGGAGGAACCATCAAACTTGAGAGTCAGTTAGGTCAAGGAAGTACCTTTATAGTCATCTTTCCTACTGTTAAAATTTTGAGATTATCTTCCCAAAAAGCCAGGAAGTTAATCAGAGAAACATCCTTAAATCATAGCCAACAAAAACCCGATTTTTATCCCTTAAAAATTAGTCCAGAACAATTATCAGAACTCTTAAAAAAAATTGATCACTATCAAGAAACAACTTGGCCAATACTTAAAAATACTTTATCGATAAAAGAAATAAAACAATTAATCACTCTCTTAAAAAACTGGGGAGAAGAATATCAAGCTACGGAATTATTCAATTATGCGAAAAATATCAATCATGCCTTAGAAGAATTAGATTTAGAAAATCTTTCACAGTTGATCGCATCTTTCCCTGAAATAAGAAATAATTTGTTAAATTAATGCACTTAACATTGTTGATTGAGATAAAATTCACTATCATATTAAATGAAAGACCATTGACTAATTTTTGAGGAGTTACCTAATGGATAAAGACACCCAAGTTGCCTTATTAGTGATAGGATTACCCTTAGTTGGCTTACTTTATTGTGGCTTAATTATCGCTTTTTTAATGAATAATCCTTTTGGGAGAGAACACCCATTAATTACAGGATTTGTCGTCATGGTTGTTCCTTTTTCCACCGCAGCAACAATCTGGATTAAAGCCTCAGCCAAAGCTTATAAAGAACATGAAATGAGAAATCACTCTCATAACAATCAAGTGAAATCATAGTCAATGGTTATCAATGAATTTAACTGATAACTGACTGTATCCTAACTCCCTTATTTGGCACTGAGACGATTAGAATCCATTCCCACCGCTTGGGAAATATGGGACAATTTATACTTGTCTAACTTCCTAACTAATCCATGATTAATATTAGGAATACACCAAGGACCCTGATAAATCCAACCCGTATATAATTGTAGTAAACTTGCCCCTGCGGTTATTTTTTCCCAAGCATCTTCCGCCGTAAAAATACCACCTACCCCAATAATAGGTAAAGTTCCTTGAGTTTGTTCGTAAATAAAACGAATCACCTCCGTGGACCGTTTCCGAATCGGTTGGCCACTAATTCCCCCCGCTTCTTCTTCAATGGGATTACCGGTTTTTTGCAGCATATTCGTCTTTAACCCTTCCCGTTTAATAGTGGTATTGGTCGCAATCAGGCCAGCTAATTGGTAAGTTTTAGCTAACTTAATAATTAACTCAATGGACTCCCAGTTTAAGTCCGGAGAAATCTTAACAAAAATCGGTTTTTTCTGCTGGTTAACCGATTGTAATTCCTGTAAAATAACATTGAGTTGTTCCCCTTCTTGTAGCGATCGCAGTCCGGGGGTATTGGGAGAACTAACATTAACCACAAAATAATCAGCATCCTTCTCAAGATAACGAAAACTGCCCACATAGTCCATGGCGGCTTGATCTAACGGGGTCATTTTTGACTTACATAAATTAATCCCAATGGGAATTTGACGGGGTTGCCGTTGCCAAGTTTCTTTGAGGGTTTGGGCAACCTGCTGGGCCCCTTGATTATTCGCCCCTAAACGGTTTAAAGCTGCTTTATCCTGGGGCAAACGGAATAAACGCGGTTTTGGGTTCCCCGGTTGAGCATGAAGGGTTACAGCCCCAATTTCAGCGAATCCAAAGCCCATATGATCCCAGATACCAGCCGCCAAACCATCCTTATCACATCCGGCCGCCAACCCCAGAGGGGTTTTAAAGGTTAACCCCCATAAATCTTGCTGTAAACGGCTATCCTCAAAGGTAAAAGACTGATCTATATTCCCTAATATCCACTTTCCCCAGACAGTGTGACGATTTTCATCCAGACGGTGAAGGGTTTTTAGTAGTTGTTGATGGGCATTTTCTGGGTTATTTTTCGCGGCTGCTAGGACAAGAGGGTAAAAAGGTTGAGCAAAATTAAACATCATATCTAAGGGAGTTCGGAGTTCAGGATGATTTCTTTTCTTTAAATTTAGGTTATATCTAGTGTAGGAGAATAAACCCAAAATCAGCATAACGCTATATTTTTTCAAAAACTATTAATTAGAGATTAATTTTTAAACGTGAGGAGTCAATGGTTACAAAGTATTTACAGTTCTTACTAATGATCATTATAGGAGTTTCTTATTTATGTTTTTGGTCAATCCAATACAGCTTAATCTATTCAATATGACTCGATTTTTTTTAAAGATGAAGCTTCAGATATCACTTGATACAAAATTACTATTTCAAAATTGATTAGGTAAATTGGTATATTAATTAACAATTTAAGATTATTTGAGGAGCGTTGAAGTAAGAATCCGACGAAATGCGATCGCTTCTTTACATAAAAATGAAGGTTTGATAACGGGAAAATATGGGATAATTTTTCTAAATTTCTACAATTTTCTCAACCATTCATATTTCTTTAACTGCAAAAAAAGATTAAGCGTTCTTTAAATCTTTCTTGTGTATGATTCCATTTTCACGTATTGTCGTTATCATTACACACATATAACCTTACTCCATAAAAACTATCATGAATACAGTCATAAGAAAGCCATATAACTTATTGGCTTATGTAACAACTGCTACTTTTTTCTTAGGTATGACTCTAAGTTCCTCCGCATCCAATGCACCGTTGAGAAAGTATGAGAATATTAATCTCAAACAATTCAACGAATGTATAAAACCCCCCAGTTCCAATGGTTCAGAACAAGGTTGGGCTGATTACCAAGGCGAAAACCAAGGTAAAGTTGAGTTAAAAGTTAGAAATCAACCCATGATTTCTGATGGTACCGTTGCAGCCACCTTAAACTATAAATTTGAACCATCCGAAGAATTATTAACCCTAGAAATCAAAGAAAAAACCTCATTTATGTTCGGGATGATTCAAGCATCAAACGAACAAATCTGGGAAGGATTCGACGGTTTAATTAAACAATGTCGTACCTACGGCTAAAAAGGAAACGACACCCTTACTCTTTCTTCGGGGGCGGGTCGTTCTTGACGAATATCAAGCGAAGGCGAACCATTTCTATCATTAATACGAATTCTGGTTTGAGGTCTTCTTTGTTCTTCGACCCCTACCGTCAAACGACCATTATCACCATAAACCCTCACATTAGTCCGACTACGGCGGCGACGTTCATTAGAAAAATCCACGCGAACATCATCCCCGAGTTCAATAATTTGAGCGTTAACGGTTTTCGTCCCCATTGAAGAAGTCATGACGACACTAAGGGTTAACATTGCAAGCATAGAAATTGATTTCATCGGGAAGTCTCCAAAAACAGTCAACACACAAATCATTGTGATGCCTCAGAATAATCTTACCCTTAACTTTTTCACCCTTACTTCCCCCAGTGGCATGATTAATCTTTAAACTGTTTTACGGTTAAAACTGGCCCACGGACTCTAACCCGTGGGTTTTCCTGATTTTAACAGCCCTTCGGGCGAGGCAGGGGGCAGGGGGCAGGGGGCAGGAGGGAAAATTTTGTCACAAAGTACGCCTTTCTGCGTCGCCCAACTGGGTTTAAGTCCCCCACTAAAATCTGCGATTTGGTGGACTTCAGTTAGAGGTAGGTCAAAATCCCCCTCTAACTGGCCTCCTGCCTTCTGCCTTTCAACTCCTGCCTCCTTTAAGGGGACCCAAATAAAGATAGGATAAATGTTAGATGACTTAAAATAACCCAATCAATGCGCTGTTTAAACTGCCACTTGGATAACCTTCCTGATACCACTCAACGCTGTCCCCATTGTGGGGCGCAAGTCCTATCCTTGTTACAAGAAGTGTTACCCCAAGGCACCCAACTGCGATCGCATACATACTGTTTAGACGATGCCATGGGAAAAGGCAGTTTTGGCATTACCTATCGCGCCCATCATACCGCATTAAAGAATCCTGTCGCCATTAAAGAATTTTATCCCGTTGAATACGTCTCCCGAAATGTTGAAACCAAACTATTAATTATTCCGGCAAAACATCGAGACACCTATCAAAGAAGTTTATACCGTTTTTTAGAAGAAGGACAAATCTTAGCTAAGTTAGATCATCCCAATGTCGTTAAAGTAAGAGACTTATTTCAAGAAAGGGATACCGCTTACATTGTCATGGACTTGGTAAAGGGGAAAACGTTATTACAAGAACTGGAAAATCAGCCTCATAAAAAACTATCTACGGACAGGATAGAAACCTTAATTGGACAATTAGTTAATGCCTTAACAGCCATTCATGAAGCCGGTATTTATCATCTGGATCTTAAACCAGAAAATATGATATTAACCCCCGATGATCAGTTAATTTTAATTGATTTTGGGGCCGCCACCTTAGCCAGCGATGCCAAACGAAAAAGGACCCGCTCTTTTACCGAATGTTATGCCGCCCCGGAAATTATGTCAGGGGGAGAAGTTGGCCCCGAAAGTGATCTATTTGAAGTCGGTATGATTCTCCATGAACTATTAACAGGAAAATTACCCCCTCCTGCCATGACTCGTGTTTTAGAAACCGATACTTGGCAACCTCAAGGGTTAGACTATCCTTGGGATATGTTAATCGTTGATGCTTTAAGAATTCAACGAAGCCATCGCAGCCGAACTATCACCCAATGGTGGGAACTACGAAAGCAACCACAAGACAATCTGATTAAAATTGATCAAAAAAACATTGAGAATTTACAAGGAAAATTTATATTACCCTTATTGAAACAACAAGGAATGGTTCATAAATTGGGTCGAGGTTGTCTAAAAAAAGCCGTACCAATTAATCAAAATCAAGTCTTAGTGATAGAAGCAGGAGGAGCCTGTTTATTAGATTTTAAAACTAAAATGGCTCATTGGGAAATTGACTGTCCCACTTCTGGGGGAGCCATCAGCGAAAATAAAAAAATATTAGCTTTAGTTTGGCAACAAAATATCTATTTATGGGATTTAACTGAAGGAAAATTTTTAAGACAATTACAAGGTCATTCAAAAAAAATAACTGACCTGGCCTTTAATAAAGATGGCTCTTTACTACTTTCTGGAAGCCTCGATGAAACCTTAATTATCTGGGAAATTAAAACCGGAAGAAAACGTCATGAATTATCTGAACCCATGGGACGCATAACCGCCGTTGCCTTTAGCGAAGATAATCAATTTATTGCCTCGGGTTCCCACACAGGAATCGTCAGAATTTGGGGAGCTATATCCGGTCAAGAATGGCGATGTTTAGAAGGCCATCAAAGGGCAGTAGACAGCTTAATATTTAGCTCAGATAGTAAAATTTTAGCCTCAGGGGGACGAGATAAAACCATTCGTTTATGGGATGTTACCTCAGGCAAATTTCAACAAGTATTAGAAGGTCATCAGGACTGGATAACCGCATTAAGTTTTGATAAAAACGCCCATTATTTAGCCTCTGCCTCCGCCATTAATGATAAAACCATTCGTATTTGGTCCATTGCTCAACGACAACAAACCCAACAACTTCAAGGCCATGGTAACAGTATTCAAGCGATCGCCTTTTGTCCGGATGATCGTTATTTGATCTCCGCTGCATCGGATAATACTATCCGTCTCTGGGACCGAGAAACCGGAATAGCGATCAAACAACTGCAACAACACACAACT
>NZ_PRLH01000023.1 GCF_003013815.1 Cyanothece sp. BG0011
ACAAGGCATCAAAGACTTTGTTGATATCAAGGGCTGATTCTTCAATTCTTTGACAACATCGCACTAAATTGTAGCTATTGCCCTGGGCCACAGAGGTTAGCAGAAACTCGACTTGCGTGGGATTAAGCTCCTTTGTCACTTCATAAACAGTATTTACCTTGAGTGGATCATCTCCGTCTTTGTGGCACGATACCTCAAAGAGAAGTTGAATCGAATCGCGCATCCCTCCTTTAGAACTACGGGCGATCGCCTCTAAGCAATTTTCGTCAATGGAAACCCCCTCTTTCTTAGCTATGTCTTCTAGTCGGTGAGCCACTTCGGTTTGGGAAATGCGTCGAAAGCGAAGGGGTAAACAGCGACTCCTCACTGTTTCTAGCATTTTGTGAGGTTCGGTGGTTGCTAGTAAGAACTTGGTATGGTTGTTGGGTTCCTCTAGGGTCTTAAGAAAAGCATTTTGTGCAGAATTACTAAGTTGATGGGCTTCATCAATGATAAATACACGGGTACGCGCAGAGAACGGAGCATAGCCCGCATCAGCAACTAACTTTCTGATATCATCGACGCCATTATGCGAAGCGGCATCAAGCTCTACAACGTCTAAGCTATTACCGGTTTGAATGGCTTTGCAGTTCTTGCACTCGCCACAGGGTGTTGTGGTGACTTCTTCCTCACAGTTGAGACTCATGGCAATAATCCGAGCCGTGCTGGTTTTTCCTGTGCCTTTAGGTCCAGATAACAACAAGGCTTGAGGTACGGAATCTTCCGTGATTAATCGGGTTAGCACCTTTTGTAGGGAATCTTGTCCGGTCAAATCATTGATTGATTGAGGGCGATATTTTAAGTGCCACGGCTGAAACCCTTGTTTCGTTTTTGCAGTAGTCATAAGCTTGACTCCTAATATCTTTATCAAGATGACCAGCCGCTAGGCTCCTAACATATCAAAAACTACCCGCAGCAACCACGATTTTGTATAAGAAAAATAGTAACTGCTGCGGAAGGTTGTGATTCTTATCCAGGCTAGAATATAGCCCTTTTACGATGCCCTAAACTCAGCTACTTTTTCATGCTTAATTTCGTCGGGATTTTGTCGGAAAAAAGAAGAGGCCGAAGCCTCCCCTTTCCTATCTAGTCGATGAATGTTACGTCGATATTGCCATCCGGCTTAATCGTTATTTGAGTTGTTTTGCCGTGTGGGGTTTCCCACGCAAGAAACTTCTGTGCTAATTCAGCTATTTTCTGGCGGTTCGCGTAGTCTTCGTCGTGAATCACAAGATTAATGAGTTGATTAATCTCGCTCGAAAACATTTCGCGTTGCATTTCGTAGCCAAACTCATCAGTACATTCGCTTGTGGTAAAGTAAGTATCCATAAGTAAACGATTGAGTGTCTCGGTACTTGTTTCACTATCTTTGGTGACGAGTAGAGTGATGTTCTCAATGCCTTCCCAAAATCCATCATCGAGTTCCGAAATGAAAGCAATGTCAGTGGATAGTTTATTGGCTATAGGTTCTTTATCTCCTTCTTTGTCCAAAGTGAAATAGATGATTCTGATGTCGTCAGGGCGCTGAAACTTGGTACTTCCCATGCACCGTTCTAAGGGTTCTTTCTCGTCTCCTACTTGGACAATGACCGAAAAGTCTACAATTTTCGTCAGAGACTGATACCAAGAATACCCTGCATAATCGGGATCAGGCTCTAGGAGAATCCCGTTCCCTGATTGTTTCCACGCATGATCGAAAACATGGTAATCAGCAAGGTCATAGGTTTCGTCAGTCACATCGACCAATAAGCATCGGTCATTGACATCGACTAACTCTCCGTTACAACCACTGTAATTATCCAGGCAATAAGGAACCCAGGTGTATAACTTAGGTTCCGCTTCAGGCAGGTCAACACCTAAAGTCTTTGCTTTTTCCCATGACTGAAAAGGGAGCCGATGTGCATATAACGTGCGGATGTACTCGTAAATCGTGCGCTCACACTCCACTTGAAGTTGGGCTAGAAACTCGTTTTGCACGACTTCTTTCTGCGCAGGTAAGACGAGCTTTAATTCAGGGCAATCAATGACCTCAATCCGTGTAGTCAGGTATTTTACTCGATAAATTTCACGGGCTTTACTGAGAAGAATATGAGGGAAATTTTGTTCTACCGTCAGACCATGAAAATTTATTTCTCCGTCATGCCAGCAGTAAGTTTCCTCAACCACACCGATTCTTAGCCCTGACCACTCTTTGATAAACAAAGCGCCTTGTAAGAAATCACCTCGTTTTACCTTATTGCGTTGGTAATACACAGGTAACGGGTAATACTTAGTCGCCTTTGTAACTGTTTCTGCAAGGCTTTCAGCTTCTTCTTGAGTAATAGCAAAATCAATTCTTGTACCATTACTGAATCCTGTTTCTTCGATTGCTACTGGAATTTTCCCGGTAAAGGCTTCTGACGTGATATTTACTCTTTTTCCATTAGCCTTGATTTGGCATCCTCGGTTTGCTAACGAGAATAGTCCGCATCCCGCAGGATTTTCTGATTCTTGGATCTCAGAGTCCCAATCACTTCCACCAAGAGCTATTCTGACATCCTCTTTGAAAATGCCTTCTCCATCGTCCATGATAGAACAAAAGCGCATACCGTCTTCGATATAGGTTCTAATCCAAATACAGGAGGCTTTTGCTCTACGGGCATTCTGTAGAAGTTCGTTAAGAATATGGTTCAATCCTGAATTGAAAAAGTGTTTAGCTTTTTCTAAAACATTACTATCGACTGTGATTTGAAAGGTTTGCATGAATTGCCCTCCCATAGTTGCTTTTCAAACCAACCCTGCGCTAGCAAAAAAAAAGGGCGATGAAACATGACTGTGTATTACTCTCTATTGCAGACGGGGTAAGGAATATAGCTTCCATAGCAAGTTCTATTTCTCTTATAGAAAATAGTCCTTGCTGCGGAAACTTTGTCAGGCGATCGCATCGATAAGTGTTTTGTCCTCGCTCAGTTCCCAGACAGAATTGATGAGCCAGTCATAGTCACTATCCGTTGGATTTCCGTCGCTTTGTTCACTGATGAAGATTTGCAATTCGGTGCTTTCGATAACGGTTTCTAGGGCTTCTTCATCCCCTCTGGTGAAAGGGGACACTAATTCGGGATTGTTGGCTAGGTAATCGACTACGTGATTTTTGAGTGATTCCATCAGTTTGCTCCTTTAAGCTTATTTTTCACTTGTGGTTGGCGCTAGCCTGTCGTTTTTGGCAACTTTTTCGCAGTTTGCACAAATTTCTGAATTGGTAAACATCTTTCGTTTTTCCGATTTTTTCTCTATGAGTTTGAGTAAGGGCAAATACTCAATAGAGTTCCTCTTTACAAAATCGTCGTGATATTGCAGGTCTCTTTTTATTAGGTCTAGTCCTGCTTGAAACCCTATCCATCCATTCGTCAATTCTAGTGTTGGATTGGCATCTTGTTCGTCGCAAAGTTCATCGAAAAGAGTCATAGCTTCTTCTACGTGGTCGATTATTTTTGCGGCTATGTCTTTCAGGGTCATTTTTACGCGATCGCGAGTTCGCTTCCTTGCTTCTATCCAGTAAATTGAGGACCACGTTTCGTTAAAGACCTCTGCTAATTTAGCAGCTATTTGCAATTCCAGTAGAATAGAAGCAGCAATCTCATTTCCTTCGTATATTTCTTTTAGTCTGTCTACGGCTACCTCAATGCAAGCTTTCTGGACAATTAGTCGCCCGACAGGGATTCGGTCTGAGAATTCTCTTGTTGGTGGCATTTTTTGATTCTTTCTAACTATCGGACCAACCAACGCTAGTGGTAGAACAACATGACTAAAACTTTGCCGAAAAGGATTAGCGCAAAAAATGAAGCCTCTAAAAGAGTCTACGATTCGTAGACCGAAAAAAGTTATAACCTAAGTTATTAATTCTAATATCAGCTTTTATTCCGCAACTGATAAGCGTTCAATAGTTAGTAAAAGTATAGTCAAATATAGACAGACTAAATTTCATTGCAGAAATTTCCTTCGCTTTTACTTTGAGAGATTGATTCTCCTGGGGTGAACTACGCACCTCTCTATCCCATAGCGGTTAAACGCATTTGGGAATGCTTTTCTTAAAATGTTGTAGGAACCGATTACATCAGACTGGATGAGCAAACCTTGATCAGTTTTATACAAACCTCGCTTAATTCTTTTCCCCGTAAAGATTGGCTTTTCGGTTTCTTGCCCATAGACGGGAAGAGGATCTAAATTTAAAAAATTGGAAACACTGGTATAGGATTCTTCTTGAAGAATTACTGAAATTCCTACCAATTGACACTTATAAGTAATCATGTCAATTAATCTAGCATGAGGAATAGTCACAAATTTTTGATTATTGACTTTTCCCAACTTAATTTCTTGTTTCCAACCTGGATTATAGCCAATTACTAATGTTCTAATCTCTTGGGACATTAAAAAATTCACGAGATAACGACTAGCTTTATGAAGATAATCATCAACTTTCTGATTTCGGCATCTAGTAAGATGACGAATTCTTTGAGAGTGTTTTCGATTACCTTGAAGTAGGGATTGTAATTTTGAGCGACGTTGGTTATAAAATTGATTTAAGCTTTTTAACGGTCTGCCATTAATCAACAAAGGAACAAAACCCGGTTGATTTGAAGTTACAGCCATCAAATTATCTACACCTAAATCCATAGCACCTATATGGTCATTTTTGTTTAGGAACTGTTTATTGGCTTCATAGATTACCTCTATTACATAACAATCACATTTGGGAACAATTCTCACTTCAGCTATTGACTGGCCTACTTTAGTGGGAAATTCAATAGTGGTTTTCGATGGTTTAATCAATCCTTTTTTTAGAGAGACTTTACTAATGGCTTGAATGGTATAAACTAATAAGTTTCTGCCCTTTTTTGGATTTTTATAACCTGGGATTTTTGGTTTCCCTTGAAACTTTGACTGATTCTCTTTATATTCTGATAATCCTCTAAAAAATGATTTCCAGTTTTTTTCTAATCCTCTTAATACTTGCTGTGAAACTTTAGCCGGTAAAGCTTTATACTGTGGAGTCTGTTTCATCAGAGAATCCATCTGATTATAAGTTAAATAGCCATGACCATAAATAAAATTTTGACGAATTATGTAATTAGCTGCATTATACAAATTTTTGGACTGCCAAGATAATTCATCTATCTCTGCCCAAAACTTGTGTCCTTTCTTAATAATATGTCTTTCAACTAATTTCATTTTTTCCATTTGCTCTTAACTCCGCTTTAACGAAGTCAGAAGTCAGAAGTTGTTTTTGAGACAAGGATTTAAGCCTCGCCTCAAAAACGTGTCGCTTTAAAAAGCCAGGTTTTAGACCCTATTCTCTCGATAATTTTCTCTGTCAAAATAATAATTGTGCCAGTTGGTGATTGATAACCTGTCAAAATACCTTGTTTCCACCACTTCCAGGCTGTTCGATAACTTATTCCCGCTTTTTTTGCATAGTCTGAGAGCTTCATGTTTATATATTACCATGAATGACTATATTTGGCTATATTTTTATTGAAAGTTTACGATACTTCCGCAGCATCCGCTATAATTTATAAGAGAAATAGTAGTTGCTGCGGAAGCCTCAAACAAAGTAATACCAAGATTTTCAGCATTATTAGAAATCGAACATCTTTGTCAAAAATATAGAGTTACCCACGACATAGTGAGTAACTTTATACCTAAAGGATTTGGTCACTAATATCCGCAGCAACCACTGTATTCTATAAGAGAAACAGTAGTTGCTGCGGAGTGCTAAAAGTCTGTTGCTAAGCGGGTTTGCGAGAGGTTACGCTGTGTATTTACTGACCAACTCGTCAAGCCCACCATCAACACCTTCGGCAAGTGCCTTGATTGCCCATCCGGTGTCAGTCCGATAAATTTCAGTCAAAATCACAGAAGTTTCTAGGGTAAATTCCTCATCGAGATCGAACCGCAACACTTCTTCTTTGGAACTCACGTTGACTACCCTTAGAAAAGCATTTTCGACCATGCCGAAATTCTGATTTCGTTGTTTGGCCCGATGGATTGTGACAGTGATAACCAACTTGTGGATATAATCAGGGACTTTTCTGAGGTCAAACAAGATTACTTCGTCGTCTCCTTCTCCTGCACCGGTTAAGTTATCACCCATGTGTTCTATACAAACTTCGCTGTCAGGGGATTTCAAATTGTTGTAATAAACAACATGATGTTTGTCAGGTAACTTTCCCTTTTCATTGAGCATAAACACGGAAGAGTCTAAGTCGAAGTCGTCTTCTGTCGTATCTGGACTGTCATCTTTGTTAACATTCCAACCCATTCCCAACATGGCGGCAACCAGTTCAGGTAATGCTTTTTCTAAGTCTAGTTCGATGCCTTTAGTTAATTCGATCACGGATCAAAACCTCTATTTTTTGATTTTCCAGACACCCCTGCGCTAGCGGTATTAGTTCTAGCTATATTAATAAGTACAGATAGCTAGAACTAAAGACCTTTCTAGATGATTTTCCTAGCGACAGCCTCATCGATTGATTCTCTACTAGCCGCTTCTCTGGCGTTATTCAGCAATTCAGTGGCTGCTTTGATTTGTCTCTTGATGGCCAGGAGTCTGTTTCTTTTTTCTATTCCAGATCTGCCTTTGATATTTCGCTGATCGTCGTTCCTTGACAGGTGAATCACTTTTACCTTATTGTGCTTAATTTGTGGCTCGAAAATAGCTTCTTTGGCGGTTAGCTTATTGTACTCGTAGTACCCATAAGGCCGCTTCACCCTGTACCGATGTGCTTCTACTCCGATAGGAGCGATGTATCCTTCATCTAGTTCACTGATCGTTGATTCTAGTAAAGAAATTGCTGTTTGAAGTTCGGCTAAAGTGTCTGTTACTCCTAAACTTTCAGGAGTTTGGGCATCCCCTCTGCTAAGAAGAAGACACAAAGCGGCTTGTTCTTGATTGATACGGATTCTCTCTACAATGCGGCGATTATTCTCTAATCGAGCCTGATAGAGTTCGATTTCTTCTTCTTCCGTCAATTTCGTGATTAATCCGCAGACATCTTTGTTAGGGCAATCTTCTGGGGCTAAATCCCATTGCATCATCATTGATGCACAGCTAAATCCGTAGGCGCACTGTTTTATAGGCATGATACTTAGTTCTAGCTATTTTTATAATATTATATAGCTAGAACTAGGAATAAAAACACAACCACAGGGTGCCTGATCATACCAGATTTTAAGTCACTAAGCTTTTTGTTTATAAAGTTTCTCAGCGAGTACATCCTTATATTTAATGACCCTCCAATGTAAGCCACTGTCTCGAATCCTTGCCAATACCGTATCTAATTCCTGGTTTTCATCTACGAATAAAATAGCGTGAGAAGCGTATTCGATGACTTCTTCAATAACGATATTTTTGGCGTTTTCGCCGTGATTGAGTAAGTTGGGGACAAACCGGTGTGTACCTAGTTCTCGTTTCCGAGCATAAAGATCAATAATTCGATTCAGAGATTTGGAGTGGAGAGAAACCAATTCGATGTCGGTATGGTTTTGAAGAATTTTATCTAGCGAGCGCTCTAATAAATAATAATCTCCAAAGCCATCGCTTGCAGCAATAACAACTTTCAGCATCGTTTCTTTCTCTTAATTTCTTGCTGATAAGCGCTAGCTACGAATTTCAAGATTTAAAGTTTTTAATAATCGCTTTGTTAATAGTTTCCAATCCACTTTTGATAAAGCCAATTGTACTAAAGCGTCGATGAATTCAGCTGATTCAGAAGGTGTTATTATTTCTGGAAATAGATCATATTTGTACTTGACGTAATTAAAATCAGAAGAAGTTTCTTTTGATTTTTCTCCTAAACAAATTTTAAATAGTTTTTTACTGAATTCATCTTCTCTCACATCAGAAGGAAACCATTGGTACCAATATTTTAATTGTTTTAGAAAATTTTCATCGTACCGTCCTTCATCCTCTAAATAGTAATGCTTTAATTTATATTTTATATAATCTAGTATTATTCTTGTTTCTCCTAAACTTTGAGTTACATTACTATATCGATCTAGAGATTCTTTTTGTAAAGAACAAGTATACGTTGTATCAGATCGGGGGTTAGGAGTTTACAATCTAGGACTTTTTTTAACTATTTGCTTTAGCGATAGTTTCCATTCATACGCTGTTTCTTTAGTGGGATACTCCCCCACTAATTTTATTAACTTTTTCTTAGTTTTATCTTTTAAGTCTGTTTGTACTCGGTTTCCGAGTAAGGTAATTGCTTGTTCTAGTTCTTGGTTAATATTAGGTATAGTCGGTGGTAATCTTAAGCTATTTTCTTGTTTATTCATTATTTTTGTGTAGAAGTAATGTAAACTTCAATAATATTTTTAAGTTTTATTTTTATGTAGTTGTTACTATTTTTTCTTCAATAACTTTCTTTACTATTTAAAATATTAACAAACTTTTAAAATATTTTATATCTTCTTTTTGATAGATCATATACTAACAATAAAATACTCTTTTCTGCTTCTAATTTTACTATGTATATTTGATATATAAAGAAAATATTTCAATTTTTATGATAAAAAGTTCTTTTCTAAAAACTCTAAAATACTCTTTTCTAATTCAGTCAGCCAAGGTCTATTAATTTTTCCTAATCCTGCCAAAAAATCCCTAGTTGGTTGTTCGATATCATCTAGCTTTATTTTCGATATGAGATCGCTTAACTCCTTGATTTCCTTCTGTTGTTCATTGGAGTAGGGTAATTCTTTGAGATTTTCTGGTTTAACTTGATATTCCCCGTCCCATAGTTGCACAGAGCAACTAAAATCATTCACCGCAACAATAACAGCCCAACAACCGCCTTTTCCTTTGAGGTCTGAGTTCCCTTTGACAACAATCTGAGCTACTTCCCCCACACGCCACGGGTTCGGTATTTTCTTCTGTTGCTGCATATTCTGTACAACTTCTTGGACAATACGGGCTGGAGGGACGAATGCCGCCAGCTTGGGTTATGGCTTCACTCCAGGCTTCTACTTGTTTTAATGGCTCTAAAGCAGTCAGAGGGCGACATTGACTAGCAGTGGTAGGTAAAATCAAATTTTCCGCATCTTCATTATTTTGGGAACAATTTGTTCCCATTTTCAGATTGTCAACCACACCTGCAGCCGCAATCAAATAATTAACGTGCCTTCTGGTGAAGCTAAATCTATCCTGGCAATAATCCTCAAATGTTGAGTGGGTCGAACGATATAATTTATCTGTTTTTAGTTTGGCTAAAGCACATCCAGCTACATAAAAAGCACGTTCTACCTGACGTTCTAGCCTTAATCGTTCTTTTTGTTCGGAGTCAGTCAAATCCTGCAACTCCACGACTCCCAGAACAATAGATTTAACTGCTTTCGATTCTTGTTCAACCATAAGTTTGTACCATCCTTTTTAGAACAAATGTCAGCTAAAGAACAAGCCAGAAATGATGTAGGACAGTTCTCAGAAAGACCCGATAGCCTTCACCGCAAAGTTATTGGAATTAGATTATCTAAACGGAATTACCCTAAATTTTTAGAACTGGCAGAGGCAAAGGGACTCAGACCCACTGAACTTGCAAGGGTCGCCGTTGATGAGTATTTAGAGAGAAATACCTCTGATTAACTTATCTCGTCGAGTAGATTACTCTGTTGCCCTTCGATGACATCTAACCCATCGTTAACGGCTTTCTCAACGGCAAGTAGAGCCTCAGCGGATATCTCAACTACTTTCTGCCAGCCTTGGTTTATGCCTTGCAACAGACGGACTCTTAAGTGGACACGGTTTTTCTGATTGGATTGCGGATCTAAGTAGACAAGGGTTCCGGGTTGTATTTCCACTCCATCAACTTTTCTCTGTGGTCCTACATATTTGTAAACTTCTTGGTTGACCTCAGTGGCAGCGATCGCATCAACTTGGCGTTGTTCAACCGGTTCCAATGCGGTGTACGCAGCTACGCAAAGTTCTGGGTGTTGCTTCTGTACCTGCTTGAGTTGAACCCAGGTTTGACAGGCTAGAAGTAGGGATTTTAATTCATCAAGTGTTGGCGATGATTGTGTTTCATCTTCTGAATCGGGAAAAGCCGCCCAGATTCGAGGCCAATAATTCGGGTATTGTCCGTCAAATCCATCGATACCATTAATTTTTTCTTCTGCTTCGCTTAATAAAGCAAGCCATTCATCGCCAGTATGAAGAGAATTATCTCGTTCCAAATTTTCTAGCAATTTCATTAACCACTCGATGTCTGCATTAGTTTCAGATAGTTCACTATTTGGTGGTTGGTGAGGGGTTTGAGGGGGATCACCAAGGTCTATAATGCTTGTATCATCAAGATTCGTATCAGATTTATTGGTGTTTTGGTGATCTTTTATAGGCCCATTTGAATAAGTAGAATAAAAGTCCTCTTGTTGTTTATTTTTACCTTCAAGTAATTCAAAAACTGAGAGGTAAGTTTCCTCATCAACTTCACCAACTTTTTTGTGAAATAGTGATTGTATATTAGTTACAGAACTTGGTGATGTCCCCAAGTTTTCACCTAACATACTATTTTCACCAAGTTTTTTAGACTCGTTTAACCCATTAATAACTAATCTTTCTTGATAGGGTACATAGCGCATCGATTTACCATTTCCTTGAAGTTCACCATAACCACAACTGGCTAACACTTGAAAATACTTGTGGCGAATTTTGTCAGTGGCTATTTTTTTGAGGGCATTGAATTTCTGTTTGGCCCAGGATGCACTAACCCCCTTTTTCGTTTGCTGATAAAACTCAAGTGCATTGGTATGAATCTTGAGCAACATTCCTTCTAGTTTGTTATGGGGATCGTTATGGGCCCAAATTAATTTTTGTTGACCCAAATAGAAGGAGGCGATTTCGATGGCATCTTTCATGGTTTGCCCATTAACCACTAATTTGGGTTTTTTCCCCCTCAGTAGAGAATTCACCAGATGCAACCATAAGGCCAAGCGCAAAGTATAGGTTTCAATCTTGGCGTACACTAAACTAAACCCAAAGTTAGACTCTCTCCGGGTGGCATCGACAAGGGTATGGTTCCATGCTTGGAACAGCACCTTAGCATCGTAATCTAACAAGTAGTCTTGTTTGGGTAATTTCCCCATTTGTTCATAAAGCGATCGCAAAGCTTTTTGCAACTTTTGGACCCCGTTATTTTCAGAGAGTAGATTTAAAAATCTTGGAGGAGCTTCCCCTATACTGCACAATAAAAAGCGGGCCATGTACCCTGATTCGACAAACCCCTCATTATTCATTAATTGAGCTAAAGTGTCCCATTGAATACTTCCCGTTTTACTGAGTGCGGTTCGTCTGATGAATAATCTGGTATCGCTGCGATCGTAACTCACATGGCCCCCATTAAATAGGGCGAGTTCTTGCTCCCTGTCATCCCCTTGACCTTTCTTAAATTGATTGAGACGACGGTAATCACTGGCTAATTCATCGATGTATTCTAATAAGCCTGCTTCATGAAACCTAGACAAACCTGGACAGGCTTGTTGTTCAATTCCTGCTTCAACCAAGGGAGACGGCTCCTTCTTGTCCACAGGCGTTCACCGATAAGCCATCGGCATTCTTGATCCAACCTTCGATATTTTTTGAGGCGTTGAGATCCCTGTCCATAACTTGGCCACAATTTTGACAATAATAAACTCTTTCAAATAAGGGCATATCTTGTATATTTCCGCAGACTGAACAAGTTTTTGAACTGGGGAACCACCTATCTACTATGGTTAACAAAAAGCCAAAACATTCTTGTTTATAACTCAACAATTCTCGAAAACGATACAATCCTAAATTAGATAAGGCATCGGATAATTTGTGGTTAGCCATCATCCCTTTTATGTTTAAATCTTCTATGAGAATATGTTGATAAGTTTTGGCCAATAATGTGGTGGTTTTTTGCAGAAAATCTTCTCGAATGTTGGTTATTCTTTTATGCTTTTTTCTTAGTTTCTGGTAATATTTAACCGCATTTTTAGATGCAGAGATTCCAGAACGACGGTTGCTGTGTACCTTATTTCTGTTTCTCCATTGTATCTTTCCTAGCTTGGTTTTCGCTTTTTTGATGGAAGATGGAGCCTCCAAGGTGTTTCCGTCACTAAGAGTGGCAAAAGTTTTTATTCCTAAGTCAATTCCTACTTTTTTATGGCAGTGTTTCATCTCAGGTCTTTTACAAGCTGAAACGGCAAAACTTATATACCATTTCCCTGCAGACCTCGATATAGTAAAGGTTTGAGAAACACAGTTATAAGGGATAGCCTCTTTTAATCTGAATGTTCCCAAAGTAGGAATTTTTATCTTTTTTCCCTCCTTGACTAATACCTTACCGTTAGAACTATCTACTGTAAAACTACAGTGATCTTTCTTCTTTTTAAAACGAGGTAAGTCTGCTTTTATTTTAGGCTCTCTCCAACGGGAAAATGCTTTTTTCAAGTCCCTAAAAGCATTCTGATAAATGCGAGATGAATATTTATTTGTCCATAAATATTCTGTTTGCTTTTTAGTAATGTTTGTAAAGACTTTCTTGATAGCATCTAACCGTTTTGAGTCACTGCCAGAAATTTCGGGAATATCCCAGGTGGATTTGAGTAAAGATAAGCCATGATTGTATACAAAGCGAGAAAAGCCAGCACAGCCAGCAAAAAAGCTCTTTTCTTTGTTATTCAGCTTTAATTCTCTCTTAATTGCGTACATGATTAGCTCTTTTGTAATGTTTTGACACTAACTCCTGCTAAATCGGCAAATTCACTTGGTCTATAGTGCATCCTAGACATTCTGTACAGGTATGTCGAGTATTGTACAGGTTTTTGTCTTCTAGAAAAAGCTCTGTTGCTATTTTGCTTCTATTCCTTTAGAGAGTCATGTGACGTTAATTGGAGTTTCTGTCGCTGAAAATGCAGAACGACTCACTTATCTATCCATTAGTGAGACATAAAAAGCTGAGTCGTAAATTTCTCTGCGAACAAAAAATATTGCTCAAAACAATTGCTACTCTTTGGCGTTTCTTTTTGTCCAAATCCCCAAAAGACTAACTGTGATAATGCCAAATAAAACCCCTGGTTCAGGAACAGATGTAGGTGAACTGGCAAAGCCAAAGAAAATGACTCCCGGATTCGTTCCTACCAAGTCCCAAGTGCCATCGGTGAGATTATAGCGAGCAATTCCACCCAATCGCTCAGAAGGGGTATCAGGATCATTATCCGAGTCAATAAAATTAACATTGCCGAATAAAGTATCAAAAGACCCATCTTGATTCGTATCTACCCCAGTCAGTGCAGCAAATCCACTGTAGATAGAGCGATCGCCAGAAGTTACCGCTCCTACCGAACCGACAACGGCAGCCTCTCCTGTGTCAGGACTAAAGTGAATTAAGCTATCAGTATCAAGATCCACGCCGTAAAGTTGATTTTCAACCGAACCAAGGCTAATAATAAAAGGCTCTGCTGTTCCTAGTGTTGAACCTCGTGCTTCATCGATCGCATCTCCAACCTCTGTCGTACTTCCTTTAGGAATTGTCATCCCCGTAGTCAAGTCAAGGGCATTAATTTGCTGAGTGTTGAAGTTGCTATCAAAAGGGATAAGAAATCCACGCTGGTCGTCGAGAATGTCAAAACCGGTGCTAGTGAGTCCATTGGCACTACCAATCGGGGTTAAATTGGCTGTTAGCGGATCGATTTCTACCAATTGTCCTCCCGACGCAAAACCAAGTAACCGTTGATTCAGCGTTCCGGCAAGGGCTGAAGGAAGACCGGTTGTTTCAGGGGATACCGGGGTAGCGATCCCTGTATTAGAGTCAATGGCGTAGATAAAGTTTTCTCGAATATCATCATGCTCACCAGGTACCGCAGGAATGAAACGCTGTCCTGAAGCATAAATTGTGGCAGCTTGAGCTTGACCGACTGACAACAGTAATCCGAACGCCATGAGGACACACTCACTGGCTGTCCGTTTGCTAAAAATCTGATTGATCACTGTTTAACCTCTTCTAATCAAACCTTTACATTTTCCGAGTCCCATCAGTGAAACCAATCCTAGTCCTACAAGGGTTGTCGGTTCAGGGACTTGACTGGCAATCATTCGTTGTCCGAATTCATCCCCTGCTGTTGGGTCATCTAATAATTCGGCAGTGGTTCGGGTGAAAAATGCCACATCTAAATGACTACCAAAACCAATTTCTAAATCGGGAAAATCATTGCCCCGGTCGGTTAAATGAACGTGAGGAATCGCAACACCGTCTGACCCGATGGGTGCGGCTGACCAAAAATTCAACCCCTCAGGTTCGTTTTCGTCAATTAACACATACTCCCCAATATCAATCCCATTGGGTTCGTCAAAAGAACCATCCTGTAAAATTGTTCTCGTTGTTGTGTCGAAATTGAAATTAAAATTGGCATAGGTCAAATGATTATCGATAAATTCTTTGATGAGATTGCCCTCTGGGTCAAAAAAGGCAATGTCAAAAGATTCAAGATCATCCTTTCTAACAATGCCATTGTCATAATCTTTGGTTTCATCATAGCTAAATGAACCCTCAGCCCGATAACCAAGGATTTGCCCAGTCCATGACAGTTGGAAGGTGACAGCTTGGGCTGGATTTTCAGCCCAGAAAACTAGACTTGTCACCACTCCAAAGACTGATACCTTAATACTTTGCCGACAATCGAACATCTTGTCTTCTCCTAAACAAAATGAGAATAATAATCATTCTTATTTTAAGCATGAAAATTATGGTTGTTTGAACTATTATTGTTAAAAAAATCTAAAGCTTTAATCGTTGGACGAGGAACGGCTATGAGCTATGAACAATGCTCGTTTCTCCATTAGGGTGATCGATTAGAGTAATTCCCTTTTCTTGTAATTGTTCCCTAAGGCGATCGCTTTGGGCATAATCTTTGACTTTTCTGGCTGCATTACGTTGTTGAATCAATTTAGTAATTTCTGCCTCATCGAAGTTCTGGTTATCTTCTAAATTGGCTTCAGATTTAGCTTCTAATCCTAAAATCTCTGCTAAATGAACTAAAGTTTGCCATTGTCGTTGTAACTCTTCCCTATCAGTATCGGTTTTACCTTCATGGGTTAACAGATTTCCTTCACGACGGAGATTTTTAGCGAGTTCAAACAAAACCGCTAATCCCCCAGGAGAGTTAAAATCATCGTCCATTGCTGCTTTAAATTGTTCTATAACAGCAGAGTCAAGTTCTTGGTTTTTCTGCCAACCTAATCTATCCTCATACTTTTCCCCAAAGCGTAAACCTTGCTGTAGAGTCTGCCAACCATTGGTAGCTGACATGATCGCCTCTTCAGTAAAATCTAAAGGCTTTCGGTAATGTGCCTGTAAAACAAACAATCTAATTACCATTGGATCGAGGGGACGATTTAATAACTCACGAATTGTGGTAAAGTTCCCCAAAGACTTAGACATTTTTTCCCCATTCACCGTTACCATGCCATTATGCAACCAGTATTTAGCCAGGGGTTTAGCATTGGCAGCTTCTGATTGGGCAATTTCATTTTCATGATGGGGGAACACTAAATCCCCTCCACCACCATGAATATCGATGGTTTCTCCTAACAATGCCCTCACCATAGCAGAACACTCAATATGCCAACAGGACGACCCTCACCCCAAGGAGAATCCCAAGCCGGTTCTTCTGGTTTTGCACTTTTCCAGAGAGCAAAATCTGAAGGATGTTTTTTCTTAGTTTTTTCTAAGTCGTTAACGGCTACTCTACCACTAGCCCCGCTTGCATCATTGACTGGCTACGTCCAGAGAGTTTGCCATATTCTCCAAAGCTTCCACATGAAAGTAAACGTCTCCATCCACGGCATAAGCATAGTTTTTATCGAGCAATACCTG
>NZ_PRLH01000117.1 GCF_003013815.1 Cyanothece sp. BG0011
CCTCAGTAGTCCAGATTTCTTATTAGGATGGGACAGTGATCCTGCCAAAAGAAATATTTTTGGGCTGATAGCATCTGATCCAGAATTAGCTAAAAGTGGTATTCGTTTAAGACAATTTGGACAGACAATAATTGAACTTTTAGGCGCAAAAAAAATTCATGCAGCCTGGTCTGTACCTGGAGGAGTGAGATCCCCTTTAGCAGAAGAGAGTCAACAATGGATTAAAGAAAGACTTCCAGAAGCGTATGAAACCGCTAATAATGCCCTTAGTTTATTTAAAGGACTTCTTGATAGATTTGAAACAGAAGTTAAAACATTTGGTGACTTTCCTTCTTTGTTTATGGGGTTAGTTGGAGAGGGCGGACTTTGGGAACATTATGAGGGACATATTCGCTTTACTGATAGTCAAGGAAATATTGTTGCTGATAATTTAAAAGAAGAAGATTATCAAGACTTTATTGGAGAGTCAGTAGAAAAGTGGTCTTATCTCAAATTTCCCTACTATAAACCGTTAGGATATACCCAAGGAATTTATCGCGTTGGACCTTTAGCTAGACTCAATATTTGCTCTCAGTTTGGCACAGAAAAAGCCGATCAAGAATTACAAGAATTTCGCGATCGCGCTGGTGGTGTGGCCACGTCTTCTTTCTTTTATCATTATGCCAGATTAGTCGAAATTATTGGTTGTTTAGAACGCATTGAACGGTTAGTTAATGATCCTGATCTCTTATCAAAACATACCCGTGCTAAAGCAGGCATTAATAACTTAGAAGGGATAGGGGTTAGTGAAGCACCTAGGGGACTCTTTTCCACCATTATAATGTTGATGAAAACGGCTTAATTAAGAAAGTCAACCTAATTATTGCCACGGGAAATAATAACTTAGCCATGAATCAAACCATTGCACAAATAGCCAAACATTATGTTAACGGAAACGCCATGACAGAGGGAATGTTAAACCGTGTAGAAGCCGGAATTCGCTGTTATGACCCCTGTTTAAGTTGTTCGACTCATGCAGCCGGACAAATGCCTTTGCAGATTCAATTATTTAGTTCCAATGGTGACTTATTAGATGAGGTTTGTCGAGACTGATAATAATATCATTTTTATCAACTTAGACTACAGATGTCTATATTGTAGGGGTCAACGGCCGTTGACCCCTAGTTTAAGAAATTGGTATAACTTTTTGGTAAGTTTAAAGTTAATACTCAATCAACCAAAACGCCTCATTTCTAACATATAAAGGGTTATTAGGAGCAGCAGGGGAAATCATTTTAACCTCTTTGGTTAAACCATTATGCTCGACTTTCCAGTTAGTATAATCAGCCGATTCGTCTTTTTCTTGTTCAGAACAATTATAAGTTACTTTCTTTATTTTCTGATTATGAATCTCAAAAAATCGCCCACAGTTTTGGGGTAAAATAATAATAACTAGCAAACGATTTTCTTGCTTAGGATATAAAGTAACAGTACCCGGTTGTTTAACCCCTGTTGCTAATCTTCCCCAAAATTGAGCCGTTGCTGTATAGCTTTTTTGTCTCGGTTGAGGATTAATAATAGCAATGGGATTGAACCCATTAAAATAATTTTTGATTTCTGGAAATTGAGGAATATAAAGTAAAAAAATAAAACTAATTAAGTAGTTTTTATTAACATTCATAGTCTAGATAAAGGTTGAAAAAAATATTTAAAATAAGATGAGATCGATTTTTTGCAGATTAAGTATAAACTAAGCGATCGCATTAAATCCTAGCATAATCTGATCCTCGGCTGAGAAAAAATGCTGTATCTTTAACCAATTTCTAGACTGGTTACACCAAAAATATTATTCCAATTTAATAAAGGTGGTTGATGAGTATACATTCTCACACATTCAAATAACAATTTCATTTGATATCCTTGAACTAATTGGATAGCTTCTCTATTAAGATCAGGAACATCAATATAAACATTATCATTATTAGCATAAGTGGATAAAGCTAATAATAGTTTTTCTGCTGTTTCTTTATTCTCGGAAAATAAAGGAGCAATTTTAAATCCTTCAGCAGACTTTCTGATGACCCCATATCCTAAAATTTTATTGTCTTGAATAACAGCATATCCTTGACGATTGGGTTGTTTGAACCAGCTTTCAAGAAATACAGAACGATGAGCCGGAAAATATTGACTATCGTAAGCACATAGTTGATCAAAATTAACTTTAGTAAGATCAATAATATCTTGAGAAATGTGTCCTTGAATGACTCCTCCATAGCGTAAATGTAGGTGATCTACGTTAAATCCCCATTTTTTATAGTTATCAACTTGTTGAAAAACAGCATCTAAAGCAGCAGGTTTATTATCCAGTAACTTAACCGCTTCTTGAAATGTTTTTAAGCCATATCCTTGATGACGAAATTCTGGCTTAACAATGTACATTCCTATAAAGTTAAAGTTAGGATTATACCTAACTACTGAAATACAACTAACAGGAACACCGTCTAATTTTCCGATCAAAAATCCATCAGGATCTAGAGTATAATAATTGTGAGCGTCATTATTACCTGGATTCCAACCTTCAGATTCTGCCCAAGTAAAGGTTAAATTAGCTTCCTCTCTTGTCATGGGATAAACCATAAAGTCTGGGTGAGTTACAATGGATTCTGATGGTAGTTTATTCATATTTTATCTTAATTATTTCTCAAAATTTTATTTTATCATATTATAAAATAATTTGATTTTTACCCTAAATTACTTGACTTTGGATCATATAATTGACTAGAATATAGTTAATTATTTGTTCTAACCTCTCTATAGATTTTTTTAACTGTTACTAACAATATAATAATGATTTATCAAGAAACTATTAAACTTTCTACCCAAGACAATGGAGATTTACACGATTTAACCGAGTCCGTTGCTTTAATTGTCAAAAAAGCTAAAGTTACGACTGGGATGGTCAATATTTTTAATATAGGAAGTACAGGAGTTATTGGAGCCATTGAATTTGAGCCAGGTTTGCAGAAAGATTTACCAGAATTTCTCAACAAATTAATTCCTCCCAGTCGAGAATATGGACATGAAAAAACTTGGCATGATGGGAATGGACACTCTCATTTACAAGCAACCCTTTTAGGACCATCCATGACAGTACCTATCACAAATGGTAAGTTAAAATTAGGAACTTGGCAACAAATTTTTCATTTAGAATGTGATATCAAACCTCGTCAACGCGAAATCGTTGTTACCATATATGGTGAATAATGATAGATGATTTTTTTCTAATTAAATTGTCGGAAATCTAACATTAATGGGCAAAGAATCAAACATAAAAAACTCGAAAACGTTAATTATTGGTTATGGAAATACCCTAAGAGGAGATGATGGAGTCGGTTACAAAATAGCAGAAATGATTAAACAATGGGACTATAATAATTTAACTTCTCTTGCTGTTCATCAACTCACCCCAGATTTAGCTGAAATAATAGCCCAAGCTGATACTATTCTTTTTATAGATGCTATACCTATCAAAGATATCAATACAGCCAATCTTCAAATAAAAACGATTAATACTAATAACAAAACTAATAATTTAGCTCATCATAATAACCCCGAACAATTATTATCTTTAACTCAAGCTATTTATCAAAAATCACCTACAGCTTATTGGCTGTTAGTTCCTGCCATCAACTTTAATTTTAGTGAAGAATTATCACCAATTACTCAAAAATATGTTAATCTAACCTTAGAAAAAATAAAAGATATTTTATCAATTAAATAGTTAATTATTCATGATCATTGAAAGAGCAGAACTTTTTTTATTTGAATTACCTTTCATCAAAAGCTATCAAAGTAGCTATGGTAAAATGAATCAAAAAAGAAGTATCATCGTTAAACTATCAACTTCTGATTTATCGGGTTATGGTGAAGCATCAACCTTACCGTTTCCTTTCTATTTACCAGAATATACTGACACTTCATATATTGTTTTAAAAGACTTAATTATTCCTAAAATTATTGACAAAAATATTAACCATCCTAGTGAAATTAATCAATTATTATCTCATATTAAGGGTTATAATTTTGCTAAATATGCAGTAGAAACTGCGTTATGGGATTTATATTCGCAAAAACTAAAAACTCCTTTGTATCAATTATTAGGAGGAACTAACCAACCCATTCAAATAGGTGGAGCAGTAGGCATTACCAAAGATAAAAATAAGCTATTAGAAGAAATTAGTTTAAAAATTGAACAAGGTTACAAAAGAATTAAACTAAAAATAAAACCAGATTCGGATATTAAACCCTTAGAAATTATCAGAAATCAGTTCCCTACTATTCCTTTAATGGTTGATGCAAACGCTGCTTACACTTTAAAAGATATTGACACATTAAAAACCTTAGATAACTTTAATTTAATGATGATAGAACAGCCTTTAGGATGGGACGATATTATTGATCATGCAGAACTTCAACAACAGATTAAAACCCCTATTTGTCTTGATGAAAGTATTTTATCTTTAGACGATACTCGCAAAGTCATTAAAACAAATGCTTGTAAAATTATTAATCTTAAACCGGGAAGAGTTGGGGGACTTACAAAAGCAAAAAAAATACATGATTTATGTCAAAAAAATAATATTGGTCTTTGGTGTGGAGGAATGTTAGAATCATCTATCGGAGCATTTTTTAATCTTTCTCTTGCGACTTTAGATAAGTTTATTTATCCTGCGGCCTTAAACACAAATGACTACATTGATGATATTGTTACTTATAAATGTCTGGCAAAAAATGGAACAGTAAAAGTTCCTAATTTTTTGAGCGACTTCGAGGTAGATGAAGAAAAACTGAGACATTATACAGTTGCCTTACATCAATTTAATTCAAAAAGTTAGTCATTTTCTATAATATTGAGTAAAGAAATCAGTTTTTATCTAAAATATGGAAACTATCACCATTCCCAAAGGATTTAGAATAACTCCAGAACAATTTGAGCTGCTTGCTTCTGCCGAACAATTAACCCGAATAGAGTTAACAAAAGAGGGAGAATTAATTATTATGAGTCCCACGGGTGGAACCGCAGGCCGCAAAAATAGCCGTTTAATTCAACAACTTAGAAATTGGGCGGATGTAGCGCAAACAGGAGAAGTCTTTGACTCTTCTACCGTTTTTATCTTGCCAAATGGTGCCAGAAGAAGTCCTGATGTCAGTTGGATTAAATTAGAACGATGGAATCAATTAACCACAGCACAACAAGACGGTTTTCCCCCTCTTTCCCCTGATTTTGTTATCGAGTTAGTCAGTCCTAGTGATCTCAAAAATCAAAGATACTCTGATTTACAAGCAAATATGCAGGAATATATAGAGAATGGGGTTAAATTAGGTTGGTTAATCGAACCATCAAGCAAAACAGTAGAAATCTATCGATTAGGACAAAAAAAAGAGATTTTAAATCAACCTCAAACCCTCTCAGGAGAAGCGGTGTTACCTGAGTTTATTTTAGATTTAAGTGAGATTTGGTGAAAGTTTAAACTTTTGCGAACAACCATAGACAAAATTACCTCGACATCGGATGATATAACTATCCAGTTATATAGGAATGGTTATGGTTAAGACTCCTGTTAAACCCGATCAGCCCAAATCAGGAACAAAAGCCCCTTCAAAAGAAACCCTCCTCACTCCTCGCTTTTATATTACAGACTTTGAAACCGCGGCCAACCTTTCTTTAACGGAACAGGAAACCGAGTTAAACGCCATGTTGACGGAAATGCGTAACGACTACAACCGTCATCATTTTGTTAGAGATGAAGAATTTAAAACCGGTAACTGGGATCATTTAGATGAAACCACCAGAGAAGGTTTTATTGAGTATTTAGAACGGTCTTGTATTTCTGAATTTTCTGGCTTTTTACTCTTCAAAGAATTGTCTAGAAAACTCAAAGGCCGTAACCCCATTTTATCAGAAATGTTTCATTTAATGGCACGGGATGAAGCCCGTCATGCAGGGTTTTTAAACAAAGCCATGGCCGACTTTAACCTATCTTTAGATTTAGGAAAAGTCACTAAAACCCGTACCTATACCTTTTTCCCTCTAGAATGGGTAATTTACACCGTTTATCTCTCTGAAAAAATCGGTTACTGGCGTTATATTATCATTTTCCACCACTTGGAAAAACATCCAGAAAAACAATTTTATCCTATTTTCAAAAAATTTGAAAACTGGTGTCAAGATGAGAACCGTCACGGCGATATTTTCACCGCTTTATTAAGGTCTCAACCTAAACTTTGGAAAACCTGGAAAGCACGGTTATGGAGTCGTTTTTTCCTCTTATCTGTGTTTGCAACCCATACCTTAACGGTTCATGAAAGAGCTAGTTTTTATGAGTCTTTAGGCTTAAATGCTACAGAATTTGATAAAGAGGTTATTCGTAAAACAAACGAAACCTCCGCCAGAGCATTTCCTAGTGTCTTAGACGTAGACCATCCTGAATTTTATCCCCGTTTACAACGGTGTTCTCAACGTAATTTAAAGATGAAAGAAATAGGAGAAAGCAACGCTCCTAAATTCGTTAAAACCTTGCGTAAACTGCCTTTAATTGCAGGAATTGTCGGAGATTTACTGCGTATTTATTTAATCAAACCCATTGATGCTGAAGCCTTACGGGGAACGGTTCGATAAGTACAATTTACCTAGTCTTAATCGACAACAATTTACGAAAGCTTGCTGATGCAGGCTTTCTTTTTTTTTGTTATATTGATAATCATATGCTCCTCTATACTGTTTGTTCCCTGTTCCCTAACCATCTTGAGTCGATAAAAAGAATAAACGATAAAACAAGATTTAAACGTGAGGACAACTCGGATGACAGCAACCATTAAAGCTGAAAAAAGTAATAATTTAGCTTTTCCCCAGGGAATTAAACGTTATGGGTTAAAAGGGATTTTAAATCTCATTTTTCGTCCCTTACCAACTTTAGAAACATACCGCAATCGCTACGGCGATATTTATTATTCTCCTGCTTTTTCTAGTTTCCCTCCTTTTATTGTAGTTGGTAACCCAGAAGGAATTGAAGCTTTATTCACGGCTGATCCTGATTTGTTTAACTCTGGCACTTCTAATGCTGCCTTTCAACCTTTATTAGGTAGTCAATCTATTTTACAATTAGATGGGGAACCCCATAAAAAAAGACGTAAGTTATTAATGCCATCGTTTCATGGTCAACGGTTACAAACTTACGGAGAAATTATTACCAATATTACTCAGGCCATACTCAATAGTTGGCAAAAAAAAGACATTTTTTCCATGAGAGAAGTGACTCAAGAAATTACCTTGAGTGTCATTCTTCAAGCAGTCTTCGGCATTACTCAAGGGGACAACTATCAGTCATTAAGACAGGAATTAAGTTGCTATTTAGACTTGTTCAATTCTCCTTTATATACCTCTACTTTGTTTCTTCCTGTTTTACAGCAAAACTGGGGAACCTGGACACCTTGGGGAAATTTTATTGATCAAAGAGATAAGGTATATGAGTTACTCAGTCAAGAAATTGATAAACGGGCAACCACAAAAGATGGTGAAGATATTCTAAGTTTATTGTTATCCGTAACTGATGAAGAAGGGGAACATCTGACTAAAAGTGAAGTGATGAGTGAGTTGATGACTCTATTATTTGCTGGTCATGAAACCACCGCTTCGGCATTAGCTTGGGCATTTTATTGGATTCATTTTCATCCTGAAATTTATCATAATCTCCAAGATGAATTAGATACGATTGATGTTGATACTGATCCGATGGAAATTGCCAAACTTCCCTATTTAAATGCCGTGGTTTCTGAAACCTTAAGGATTTATCCTATTGCCTTATTTACCTTTAGTCGAACCCTGAAAACGTCCTGGGAATTTATGGGTTATTCTTTAGATAAAGGAATGTCTTTGGCCCCTTGTATTTATTTAGTTCATCATCACCCTGATGTTTATCCCAACTCCAAACAATTTCAACCTGAACGCTTTTTAGATCGTCAATTTTCTCCCTACGAATTTATACCTTTTGGTGGCAGTAACCGTCGCTGTTTGGGTTACGCATTAGCATTATATGAGATGAAATTAGTTTTAGCAACCGTCTTGAAACAGGTTAAGTTAAAATTAGTTGACTCTCAGCCTATTTTACCTGTGAGACGAGGGTTTACCATGAGTCCTCAAGGGGGCGTAAAAATGCAAGTTATTGAAACAGTGCAAACATAAATTAGAATTTTAATTGTCATTCCAAGGAACGAGGAATCTCACCAACTTACTTTTCCTTCTAATTCTTTTATCTTACTGTTTCCAATTCCTTTTACCCTTGTTAAATCTTCTACAGAAGTGAAAGGTTGAATTTGACGACTCTCAATAATTCTTTCTGCCAAGGATTCACCAATTCCTGGTAATGTTTCTAATTCGTCTAAACTTGCCGTATTTAAATTAATAATTCCCGTTGATGTTGGCGTTAATAATTTAGGACAATTTTTAATATCTGCCTCAATTTTACTATTAATATTTTCGGGAATACCTAAACTGGAATTATTGTATAATCTATCAAATTCTTGTTGATAATGAGCAGTAATAACAGGATTTTCAATCACTAATAACGTCTCATCATTTTGATAGTTAGCTGAGGCTGACCAATTATGAGAACCTGTAATAACTATATTATCATCAACAATAGCAAATTTGTGATGTAATTTGTCTCCTTGAGGAAGGTTAGCAAACCCAACTGTGTTAATCTTTTTTTGCCAGGGTTGATTATCCATTTCGTACTTACAATTATTGCTTAAAGCAACCCCTAACATATCTAACCCTTCACTATAATAACGAAAAGCAAATTCTGGATCAATTAACGCTTTAATATTTATTCCTTGATTATTTTTATTTTCCAAGGAGTTAGCAATTTGTTGATCACTAAAGACAAATAAAGCTAAATTAATGGATTGTTTTCCTTGATTTAGTACGTTACCAATTAGTCCATTAGTCGTAATTGGCCAATCATCTTTTGAAGAATTCGGAGAAAATTTAACCATCACTTCAGATTGTCCTATCTTAATACTTTTAGGAAATCTTTTGACTTTATTAATACCAAATCTACTATCTTTTTTTCCCCCTTTACCATCCCCCCACATTAAGTCAAATTCTTCTTGAAAAATAGTCGCTAATTCTGATGATTTAATTTTGAGTAAATTATTAGCATTTCCTCTCGTTTCATTGTTATTAAAATCTCCATGAATTCCACTTAAGGTAAAATTAGCTGAAGTAACAATCACTATCTGACCATCAATGATAACAAATTTATGGTGCATTAAACCCGTTCCTTTAGACCCATCTTCCGTATCATCAATGATGGGAATATTACCTTGATTTAAAATAGTTAGTGCATCCCTTGTATTCAGTTCTTCAGAGCTAATTTCATTGTCATTATTAAGATCAATAAATTGGAAATAACCATCATATCTTTGTTTTTCCCTTATTGTCATCTGATTAACCCTTTCGGGAGTAAAATCACTAAGAGATTGATGATAAGTATTTTCTAAAATAACACGAACTGTTACTCCTTTTTCTGCTTGTTTAACTAACGCTTTGGCAATATTAGGAAGACGAAATTCTTGGACAGCAATATCAATGGTAGATTGAGCAGAATTGATACTATTAATAATAATTTGTTCTAGATTATCCCCAGGGCGATCAATATTACGATAAGGATCACGATAATCGGCCGATTTAGCGTGATTTAAGTTAAAATAGACCTCAATCAAAGGATCTTGTGCCAGAGGTTGCCATCGCTTCATCTTCACATCATCATGACAAGCAATGGTTCCCCAAAATAGGAATAATAATAAGCCAACAAACTGTAAACTTTTCTGATAAAATCTTTTCATAAGAGATGGTTTTATGAATGCTGTCTAAACCCTAAGTTAGTAACCTCATTATACGAATAAACAAGACCCTCACTTCTTATGAGATAATTAAAGTTAACACTTAAAATTTAGCCAAAATTAAACTAATTATAAATTATGGATTTATTGCGATCGCTTCCCATTGGACTTTACCTAGAAAACCCTTTTACCTGGTTACATAAACTTGATCCCAGAGTTAAATTAGCTTGGTTATTATCCTTTCTTTTAGCCCCTATTTTATCTAATCCAGAATGGCGATTAATCTTAGTAGGAATTTTGATGTTTTTGACCTTAATTGCTCAAATTCCTTTAAGAGTCTGGAAACAACAAATGGGATGGTTATTAATTTTAACCTTACTCATACTTATTATTACAACATTATCCCCCGATGGGTTAGCTGTGACTTCCCAACCGCGACTACCTGCTAACAATTTATCTTTACCTCAACCCACAGATTATAATTATGTTTTAGTGGATGAAGGTCGGTTATTTATCACCCGTCGTTCTCTAGAATTAGGAATAAGAATTAGCACCTTAATTTTTATATTAATCTATAGCACAAACTTATATTTGTTAACCACTGCTCCCGAAGAAATTACCGCAGGATTAGATGATTTATTATCTCCCTTGCGTCGTTTTAATATTCCGGTTACTGAAATTTTATTAACCTTAACTTTATCTTTGCGGTTTATTTCTTTAGTATTAGAAGAAGTGCAAAATTTAATTCGTTCCATTCGGACTAGAGCAATTAATTGGAAAAAATTAGGCATCAAAAGAAGTTTACAAGTTTGGTTAGTGGTGGTAGAAAAATTATTAGAAAATCTTTTAATGCGGGCTGAAGAAATTGCGATCGCTATGGAAATTAGGGGTTTTCTAAGTCCCAATCAACACCGAGTTGAATGGCACCAATTACGTTTAATTCGAGGCGATTGGTTAGCCTTAGCATTATTAATTCTTTTTTGGTACGGACGATTAAGATGGGGCAATATGTAGAGCGATGATCATAGTATTCTCAAAAATAGCTGAGTCTAGCTTCTATAATAGAGGAAAAATTAAGCACTGATCATGAATAAAATTGTTAATAACACCTTACGCTTGATGACCCTTTGGGCAAAAATAGAAATAATAGCTGCTTTGGTCTTAACTGTAAGCATTTTAGGCTATGCTCTCTTTCCTAAGGAGAGTCAAACCACAACCCAGTCTTTTGAAGAAGTTCCTTCAATCAGACAACCGTAACATCTTGTAGGGTGTAGAGGATTAAGCGTTACCACACCCCAAACCCTACACCCAGGAGCGAAACGAAGATAAAAAAATCAGCTTAGCCCTTGCTTTTTATACTTAATATCATATACAATGTTTGATCGTGGCCAAAAGCTAATTAATAGACCTTGGCTCAACGTAACCGAAGCAAGCCGCTTCAAGATACTGAAGAGACTAAGCTTTAAGTCTTGGAGAGTCACGGCCCAAACAACTTAACCCGTTATCAAAAACAGGTTAAATCTATCGTTAACTGTCTATACTGAAATCGCCTAATGTGCAATTAGTGCGTATTCATAAAAACAAGCGAGGAAACACTATCTCGCGCTTTTAGGGTGAGTAATCTCCCTAAATAATGTTGTCTAGCCTATAGAGGAAAAAACCGTGGCTGTTGGTCTTCTTGGAACCAAACTCGGTATGACCCAAATCTTCGAGGAGGAATCTGGCCTGGCCATTCCTGTCACCGTTGTGCAAGCGGGTCCATGTACCATTACACAAATTAAAACCGCCGAAACCGATGGTTATAGTGCCATCCAAATCGGCTATTTAGAAGTTAGAGAAAAAAACCTAACCAAACCAGAGTTGGGACATTTAAAAAAAGCAGAAGCGTCTCCTTTACGTCATCTTAAAGAGTATCGGGTAGAAGACACCGCTTCTTATACATTAGGAGAAGCCGTCAAAGCCGACATTTTTAATGTAGGGGACTTAGTTGACATTGCTGGAACCTCTATGGGACGAGGGTTTGCTGGCTATCAGAAACGCCATAACTTCAAACGAGGCTCCATGACTCACGGGTCTAAAAACCATCGTTTACCCGGGTCAACCGGCGCAGGAACCACCCCAGGACGGGTTTATCCAGGGAAAAAAATGGCCGGTCAATATGGTGCAGTGAAAACCACCACCCGTCATTTACAAGTCGTCAAAGTAGACCCAGAACGCAACTTGCTACTCATTAAAGGAGCCGTTCCCGGTAAACCAGGGGGTCTTGTAAATATTACCCCGGCCAAAACCGTCGGTAAATAAAATTGACTGACCCATAAGTAAACGAGAAACGAATCAAAAAAAATGGTTGATTGTAACGTTAAAAACTGGCAAGGGGAAGAAGTCGGCCAAGCTACCCTAGAATTAAAAGTGGCCAAAGAAGAAAGCGCATCCCATCTATTACACCGCGCCGTTGTCCGTCATTTAGCCAATGCTCGTCAAGGGACAGCTTCGACCAAAACCCGCTCCGAAGTTAGAGGGGGTGGCCGTAAACCCTGGAGACAAAAAGGAACCGGTCGAGCTAGAGCCGGATCGATCCGTTCTCCCCTGTGGCGAGGCGGTGGGGTCATTTTTGGACCCAAACCCAGAGACTTTAGTCTCAAGATGAACCGGAAAGAAAGACGGTTAGCCCTGAGAACCGCTATCGGCAGTCGCGTTGAAGACATGATAGTGGTAGAAAATTTCGCCGAGCAACTCCCTCAACCTAAAACAAAAGAACTCGCTTCAGCCTTAACCCGTTGGGGTGTAGAACCAACCCAAAAAGTGGCTTTGGTACTGGTAGAGACAGATGAAAATATTTATTTATCAGCCAGAAATATTTGTTTTGTCAAGATTTTGAGAGCAGATAGTCTCAATGTTTATGATTTGCTCGATGCTGATAAAATCGTCATTACCTCCGAAGCCTTAACCAAAATTCAGGAGGTTTACAATGACTGAATATAATCCCCGTGACCTAGCAGATTTAGTAATTAAGCCCATTATTACCGAAAAAGCAACCCTACTGCTAGAACAGAATAAATATGTGTTTGATGTGCTACCCAAAGCCACCAAACCAGAAATTAAAGCAGCGATCGAAAGTTTATTTGATGTCAAAGTAACCGGGGTAAACACCATTAAGCCCCCTCGGAAAAAGCGTCGTGTAGGCCGATTTATCGGTCATAAACCCCACTATAAACGGGCGATCGTTACCCTAGAAGAAGGAGATAGCATTAATCTCTTCCCCGACGTATAACGTTATCCGTCAAATAGATAAACACAGAAGTCGCGGATCTTCAAAGCATCAGCCAACGACTCATTAGCAGACCAAACCTAAAAGATAATCATGGGTATTCGTACTTATCGGCCATACACTCCCGGAACCAGACAGGCATCTGTCTCAGATTTCGCGGACATTACCAAACGAAAGCCGGAAAAATCACTAACCACCTACAAACACAATAAAAAAGGCCGCAATAACCGAGGCGTGATTACCAGTCGTCATCGGGGCGGCGGACATAAGCGGTTGTATCGCATTGTGGACTTTAAACGGGATAAATATGGGGTTCCTGCCAAAGTAGCAGCCATCGAATATGATCCCAACCGTAACGCCAGAATTGCTCTATTATTTTACCAAGATGGAGAAAAACGCTATATTCTAGCCCCGGCTGGCATTACAGTCGGCGCAGAAGTGGTCTCAGGGGAAGATTCCCCCTTTGAAGTCGGCAACGCCTTGCCCCTGTCTAAAATTCCCTTAGGTACAGAAGTTCATAACATCGAATTAGTGGCCGGCAAAGGCGGTCAAATGGTACGGGCTGCCGGGGCAGCGGCTCAAGTCGTGGCGAAAGAAGGGGACTATGTTACCCTCAGACTTCCCTCCAAAGAAGTCCGCATGGTGCGTAAAGAATGCTACGCCACCATTGGTCGCGTTGGTAACACCGAAGCTCGCAACATCAAACTCGGAAAAGCAGGCAGAACCCGTCATTTAGGACGCAGACCCCATGTTAGAGGTAGCGTCATGAACCCCGTGGATCACCCCCACGGCGGAGGAGAAGGCCGCGCCCCGGTGGGAAGAAGCGGACCGATGACCCCTTGGGGTAAACCAGCCTTAGGGGCAAAAACCCGAAATAAGAAAAAAGCCAGTTCTCGGCTGATTGTACGCCGTCGCCGTTAAAACCATAGAGTAAGTTGAAACTATTATGAGTCGCTCCTTAAAAAAAGGCCCTTTTATTGCAGATAGTCTCCTGAGCAAAATTGAAAAGCTCAACGAAAAAGGAGATAAACAGGTGATTAAAACCTGGTCTAGAGCTTCTACCATCATCCCTGCCATGATTGGTCACACCATCGCTGTCCATAACGGGAAACAGCACGTTCCTATTTTTATCTCCGAACAAATGGTCGGTCATAAACTCGGAGAATTTGCCCCCACCCGAACCTTTAGAGGACACTCTAAAGGGGATAAAAAAGCTCGACGATAACCATCGTCAAACAGGAAGCAACAAGAAGATAATTCCTTCCCTGTTCTAATAACAAGTTACAGATAGACACAAACATCATGGCAGTTGATACAACCACAGAAGCCAAAGCCGTCGCTCGTTATATTCGGATGTCCCCCTCAAAGGTCAGACGGGTCTTAGATCAAATTAGAGGCCGCTCCTATCGGAAGCCTTAATTATCCTTGAATTTATGCCCTATCGAGCCTGTGATCCCATTTTAAAACTACTGCGCTCCGCCGTAGCCAACGCCGAACATAATCAAGGACTTGAGCCAAGCACCCTAGTCGTTAGTAAAGCTTACGCAGACGGAGGACCGAGTTTAAGACGGTATCGACCCAGAGCCCAGGGACGGGCCTATCAAATTCGTAAACCCACCTGTCACATTACCATCGCCGTCGCGCCCCAAGTAGAAGACAACTAACGACCTTAAACACTCAGGAAAAATATGGGACAAAAAATACATCCAATTGGTTTCCGTCTCGGCGTTACCAAAGAGCATAAATCCTGTTGGTACGCCGACAAAAGACGCTATCCGGAACTATTACAAGAAGATTTAGCCATTCGGCAGTATGTTGAAAAAAATCTCAGTAACGCGGGAATTGCCGATATTCGCATTGAAAGAAAAGCCGATCAAATTGACCTCGCCATTCACACCGCTAGACCCGGTGTGGTAGTGGGAAGAGGGGGCAGCGGCATCGAACAGTTAAGAACCGGGTTACAGCAAACCCTCGGTGAAAATCGTCAAATCCGCATCAACGTGATTGAAGTGTCACGAGTTGATGCTGATGCGGCTCTGATTGCCGAATATATTACCCAACAACTCGAACGACGGGTGTCCTTTCGTCGAGTCGTTCGTCAGGCCATTCAACGGGCCCAACGGGCTGAAGTTAAAGGCATCAAAATTCAAGTGGGTGGCCGGTTAAACGGGGCTGAAATTGCCCGAACCGAATGGGTGAGAGAAGGACGAGTGCCTTTACATACCCTCAGAGCCGATATCGATTATGCCTATCGGACAGCCCAAACCATTTACGGTATTTTAGGGGTCAAAGTCTGGGTATTCAAAGGAGAGATTATTCCAGGACAAGAAGAAGCCGCCATGGCAGCTCCTGCCCCCACTCCGAGGAAGAAACGGCGACCCCAACAATTTGAAGACCGTTCTAACGAAGAATAATTAAGACCCTTTAAGTTAAACCACTACATTAACGACCCATGTTAAGTCCTAGAAGAACTAAATTTCGTAAACAACAACGAGGGCGCATG
>NZ_PRLH01000173.1 GCF_003013815.1 Cyanothece sp. BG0011
TCCCACCGACGTAGAACGGGCGATCGTTAAACTGGATTTACCCACAGAAGTGGCGGCTCTAGCCCGTAACCGTGCGGCCTTAATTGCAGAAAATCGCCTCTATCAAACAGAATTAGGGAATCAAAGCCCAGGAAGCGCCTTAAGTCCCGAACAACTCGCTAGACTCAGAGCCTCTCAAGCGGAATCTTCTTCAAGAGCCTTAGCCGCCCAACTGGAAATGGATCAGCTAGAAAGACAACTCAGACAAACACAAGTTGAGTTAGCCGATGCTAAACAACAATTGACCGACGATCGCAAAGTATTGGCCGAGATCGAACAAAGAAACGAAAAAGCGATCGCAGAAGCCGAAAAGCCCTAGAAATTGAAGAAAAAATCTTAGGCGATATTGGACCGTTGGCCGAAGAAGGAGGGGTCGCTAGATTGCAAGTCGAACGACAACGACAAACCATCGCCGAACGCAGACAACAACTGACAGAACTGCGATCCAACGGAACCATTGAACGCGATCGCCAAAACCAACAAGTTCAAGATCGTCTCAAAGAAATTGAACGGTTTAGCGAAGAAGAAAAACGCTTAAAAATTGCCATTAATCAAGCAGAAGCTCAATTAGTCAATACTGTTAAACTCACAGAAAAAGACTTGAGGGATAAAGTTTCTGATAACAACGAAAGAATTGCCGATATTGATAGTCAATTAAATAAATCCATCGTCGAAAATGATAAACGAATTGCCGAATTAGGCAGTCAAATCAGTCGTACCAACGTGACTCTAAAATATCAAGAAATTAAAGCACCGGTAGGAGGAACCGTCTTCGATCTCAAAGCCGGGCCCGGTTATGTAACCTCCCCCAAACCAAACCGAACCTCTCTTAAAAATTGTCCCCGACGACAATTTAATTGCTGAAGTGAATATTACGAACCAAGACATCGGTTTTGTGCGAGTGGGGCAAAAAGTAGATGTGAGAATTGATTCTTTTCCGTTTAGTGAATTTGGGGATATTAAAGGAGAAGTGATGTCTATCGGTTCTGATGCCCTAGAACCCGATGAAATCTATCAATTTTATCGCTTTCCCGCCAAAGTAGAACTGGATCAACAATACTTGGCCACCGCCGATCGCGAAATTCCTTTACAATCAGGAATGTCTGTGACAGCTAATATTAAAGTTCGGGAAAATCGGACAGTGTTAAGTTTAATAACAGAACTGTTCAATAAAAAAGTGGAAAGTCTCAAACAAGTTCGTTAATGGGACAAACAAACAAACAAAATGGATTTATTGGAATATCAAGCAAAAGAACTGTTTCATCAGGTAGGCATTCCCGTTTTACCCTCCCAACCCATCGCCGAATTAAGTGAACTCAAACACTTGCATATTCGTTATCCAGTGGTCTTAAAATCTCAAGTCCATTCGGGAGGTCGAGGTAGGGCCGGGGGCATTCGTTTTGTGCAGAATACGATTGATGCTGTGGCGGCGGCCCAAGCCATTTTTAGTTTACCCATTTTAGGAGAATATCCTGAAGTGATTCTCGCTGAAGCCCGTTATGACACCCAAGAAGAAATTTTCTTATCCATTCTTCTGGATTATCAACTACAACGACCGATCTTAATGGGGTCAGCGAAAGGGGGAATTGATGTAGAAACCCTATTAAAACATATGCAAAAAGTGGTTCTCGATCAAGGGTTTTCTCCCTTTTATGCCCGTCGGTTAGCCACAAAAATGGGTCTTCAAGGTCGTCTCATTCATGGGGTTAGTACGATTATCGAAAAAATGTATCAATTATTTATTGAAAAAGACCTCGATTTGATCGAGATTAACCCTCTAGCAGTAAGTGCCTCTGGAGAAGTGATGGCCTTAGATGGGAAAATAACCGTTAATGATATGGCCTTGTCCCGTCACTTAGACTTGTTAGGGTTTCTCTCTCCCAAAGGCGATCATCCCTCTACCGTAACCCCTAACGGAAACATTGTGATCACCCCTCCCCAAAAACCCCGTTGGCTGGGGAGTAAAGAAAAAGGAGGTAATGTAGGGATTATTGCTAATGGGTTGGGACTCACGTTAACGACACCGGAAAAGACAAAGGTAATTTTCGGTTTACGTTTCGAGGGTTTCGGTAAACTGTCTAAGTCAACGGCTTCTAGTTCTTGTAAACTAGCTTGTAATTCTTGGGGAGAATTAATCACCACAGCTCGGCGGTGAGCATGGTGCGTCCGCCTTGTACTCGCACTATAACAAAGATTCTGTACATCGTTTGGGGTCAGTTCTTTGTCTTCTATTAAGCCTTGATACCCCTGCACTAGGTTAGTGACTGCTTCGGGGGTATGGGCTGAGATAGGCAGTAAATGGGGAAACCGTAAGGGGGGTTGCTGAGTCGTTTGAGATAAGGTAACGGCTTCTAAGATGATATGAGCGTTCGTTCCCGAAAAACCAAAGGAACTGATACCCACTTTAGCAGGCGTCTCTTTTTGGGGCCAAGGAATTAGAGTCGATTGTACTTTAAGGGGTAATTTATCAAAAGGAATATAAGGGTTAGGCTGATTAAAATGAAGACTAGGGGGAATTTGTTGATATTTCAGAGATAGTGCCATTTTGATGACACTGGCAATGCCAGCGGCCGCTTCTAAATGACCAATATTACTTTTAACCGATCCCACTAAACAAGGATCATCAGGGTTGCGCCCTTCTCCTAAAACGGTACCTAAGGCCATGGCTTCAATGGGATCACCTAACGGGGTGCCAGTTCCATGTAATTCCACATAATTGATCTCTTTGGGCTGAACTTCAGCACTGTGCAATGCCCGACGAATTAAGGTTTCTTGGGCTGGTCCGTAGGGAACCGTTAAGCCTTTACTCCGTCCATCATGATTAATGGCACTGCCTCGGATCACTGCATAGATAGGGTCATGATCGGCGATCGCTTTTGATAAGGGTTTAAGGAGAATACAACCAGCCCCTTCGCTACGCACATAGCCATTAGCACTAGCATCAAACGTCTTACACCGTCCATCGGGAGATAGGGCTTTTAATCGACTCAAGGCAATATTACCAATGGGAGATAAAATGACATTGACTCCTCCTGCTAAGGCCATTTCTGCCTCTTGGTTCCAAATGCTTTGGCAAGCTAAATGCACTGCCACCAAGGAAGAAGAACAAGCCGTATTAACAGCTAAACTCGGACCCCGTAGATTAAACAAGTAAGAAAGACGGCCCGCCGCTATAT
>NZ_PRLH01000203.1 GCF_003013815.1 Cyanothece sp. BG0011
CACCCAAAGAAATAACCATCCCCCTTGAGCAACCGCTACAATTAAAGCAGGAATTGACCCTAAAACGGGACCAAAGAAAGGAATTAAATTGGTCATTCCGGCGATGGTTCCTAACCCTAACGCAAACTCCCCGATTCCTAAAAATTTTAACCCTAAACTAACTGCTAACCCTAAAATAAAAGACACTAATAATCGACCTTGAATATAGCCCCCCATTCTTTGACTAACGGGTATAACTTGGTCTTTTAATTTTTTATCCCAAGGGGTAGGAAATAAGCTAACAATACCATTAATTAATTTTTGCGAACCTGATAACATATAACCCGATAATAGGACAGCTAAAAACACATTTAGAACCCCTCCTACAATACCTCTTGTTAGTCCACTTACCCCGATTAATAATTGTTGACTAGAACGAAATGTCCAAGAAACAATAGATTGTAAATTAAATTGTCTGTTAAGAAATTCTAGTATTTCTGGTTCAGTAAATCCCTTTTCTGTCATAAAGATTTGAATTTGTTGGCCTAAAATTTCTATATATCCTGGTAGTTTTTCTAATAAACGTTGCAGTTGAGCAACAATTGTTGGGCCTAATAATAAACCGATTCCTGTCAATAATAACACCAGAAGTAAATAAACAAAAATAACAGAAAACCAACGAGGCAGTCCTAATCGTTCTACACTTCCCACCAAAGGACTAAGGGTGGATGCAATAACAATGGCAATCATGAGAATAATAATTAATCCTTTTAATTGCCATAATAACAATAGCAGAAAGGCAGCACCACTGATAAGAAATAAATTAGATAAAGATAGGGCTATTTTTTGTTTAGGAATCATAGTTAAAAATATTAATAGGCTCTAAATTTTCAGCAGGAGTAAAGTGAAACATACGAGAATAAAAATAAAATTCGCTATCTAAAGCATATTTTATATTATCAGCTTGTCGGAATCCATGTTGTTCTCCTTCAAAGGGAATGTAAGCAACAGGAATTCCTTTATTTTTAAGAGATTCTACCATCATTTCTGCTTGACTTGGAGGCACTACTTTATCCTCTAATCCTTGGAAAAATATGACAGGACAATTTAATTGCTCTGTAAAATTAATAGGCGATCGCTGTTCATAAATTTCTTTTTCTTCGGGATATTGACCAATTAATTTATCTAGGTAACGGGATTCAAATTTATGGGTATCTTTTGCCAATGATTCTAAATCACTCACTCCATAATAACTCGCTCCTGCTTTAAATGTATCCTTAAAGGTTAACGCTGCTAAAGTCGTATAACCCCCGGCACTGCCTCCAGAAATTGCCAAGCGATCGCCATCTACTTTTCCTTGTTTTACTAAATAGTTTGCCCCATTAATACAGTCATTTACATCAACCAGACCCCAATTTTTTTCTAACCGTTGACGGTAGGCTTTTCCAAACCCTGTACTTCCCCCGTAGTTAACATCAAGATACCCAAAACCTCGACTTGTCCAATACTGAATTTTTAAACTAAAACTAGGGATCGCTGCTGCCGTAGGTCCTCCGTGACTTTTGACTAATAAAGGAGGTAACTCTCCATCAGGAAATCTATAATCTTTGTTCTTAGGGGGATAATACCAACCATAGGCAGTTAAGTCGTTTTCTGTGGGAAATTCAATTAATTCTGGTTCCGAAAAATATCCTGAATCTACATCAATCACACAAGAAGATTTTAATACTTCAGTTTGACTCAAATTCAAATCTAAATAGATAACTGCAGTTGGCTCAATAGTCGATGAACCAAGGAATACAACCTTTTTACCTTGACTATGAAGAGAAGCCAAATTACTGTAAGGAAGCTCTAAAATACTGAACTGTCTATTGGGAATATTTAAAGTGCCTAAATACCAACGTCCATCCTGAGTAAAAGCGCAAATAATTTTATTCTCGGAGACAAAGGTATAAGTGGATAATCCAAACACCCAATGAGGATAAGAAAATTCAGCCGTAAAAGGAAATATCGGGACGTTATTTACATTAGACTTATAACAATAAATATTAGACCAACCAGATTGATCACTGACATAATATAACTGACCATCTGGTGACCATTTTGGTTCACTAATGGACTCATCTATGTCCCCTGCAATGGATTTTATCTGGCTTAAAGAGCCATCACTTTCAATATTCCCTAACCATAGTTTTGTGCCATCCCAAGGCATATTAGGGTGATTCCAACTAATCCAGGCTAGTTTTGTACCATCGGGACTCAAACGAGGGGATGAATAAAAATCATCCCCTTCTATTAAGGTTTTTATGTCTCCTGTCTCAATATCAATAGAAACAATTTTATTTTCGCATTCCCTATCAGTATGACTATGATCTTCACACACACTAATTAAGCGATTATGGTTCGTATCAACAACAAAATCAGCATAACGACATTGATTTTCTGGGGTTAAGGGTGATGGTTCTTCATTAGGTAACTGTTGATAAAGACGTTGATCTTGATAATTAACAAAATAAACAACACCATTATTAACTAAAAAAGAACCCCCGCCATATTCATGAACCCGACTCCGAACATTAAAAGGTTGAGGGGTAATTTCAGTCACTTGACCATCAGGACTGTATTTAACCAATAGATTACGTCCTTTTTCTTGGGGTCTTCCTTCTAACCAGTAAATATCATTATTATCAAAAACAACACCCCCTAATTTAATACTTTGGGCTACAATTAAATCAGATGTGATCGGCGATTTCCAAGAACCAAAAGGAGCTATTATAGGAGATAACATAATAAGTATTCTAGAAATTAGGATTTACAATACGGTATCTTAGTTTAAGGTAAATTAAATTTAGGGAACGTCAAGCCCATAACAAGGGTCAATTATAACGATAATTAACAAGAAAAGCACGGGAGTCGTGACAATGGCTAAAATGCGGGTAGGATTATTATTCGGTGGACGATCAGGAGAACATGAGGTTTCTATCAACTCTGCTGCCGCCATTGCTCAAGCACTACAAACAGGGGACAATGGCAATAAATATGATATCCTTCCCGTCTATATTCAAAAAAATGGTGTCTGGATAGCAGGAGATACCGCAAATAAAGTCCTAGATAGCAAAACTCCTCTTTCCACCGAAGACACCAACCCCTCCCAGTTATGGCAGTTCCCCCCCCAAGTTCAAGACGTTGAGGTGTGGTTTCCTGTGTTACACGGTCCCAATGGAGAAGACGGAACCATTCAAGGGTTATTAACCCTGATGCAAGTTCCTTTTGTGGGTAGTGGTGTGTTAGGGTCGGCCGTAGGTATGGATAAAATTGCCATGAAAATGGCCTTCGCTCAAGCTGGACTCCCTCAAGTTAAGTATAGGGCTGTTGAGCGATCGCAAATATGGTCTAATCCCTGTATTTTTCCGAAACTTTGTGATGAAATTGAAGCAGACCTAGGTTATCCTTGTTTTGTTAAACCAGCTAATCTAGGGTCATCGGTGGGTATTGCTAAAGTGCGATCGCATTCTGAACTCGAAACTGCCTTAGATAGTGCCGCCAGTTACGATAGACGCATCGTCATCGAAGCAGGAGTTAACGCTAGAGAGTTAGAATGCGCTGTTTTAGGTAATGATAATCCTAAAGCGTCTGTCGTTGGAGAAGTAACCTTTGAAGGGGATTTTTATGACTATGAAACTAAGTATACCGAAGGGCGATCGCAAATTCATATTCCTGCTACCTTACCCGACAAAATTGTCACTCAAATTCAAGAAATGGCGATCCAAGCGTTTAAAGCGGTTGATGCTACTGGCCTCGCTAGAGTGGACTTTTTCTATGTCGAAGAAACCGAAGAAATTTATATTAATGAAATCAACACACTCCCAGGATTTACTAAGTTTAGTATGTATCCTCAACTTTGGAAAGCCACAGGGATCAATTTTGAACAATTAGTAGATCAATTAGTACAATTTGCCTTAGAAAAATAAGCTAATTTCTACTATTAATAACAGAGAGTTAAAATGTATGTCAATTCCGCGAGTTTTAATTGTTACTAACTGTACAGGAGAAAAGCAGTTTAAACCCGAAAATCAATTAACCCTTTCTGATTTTAAAGAGTCAAACTTATTAAAATATCGTTCAAAAGAGTTAAAAGAATTTGCTTGTTGTGCAGGAGAAATGTACACCGGAAAGCAACATTTACGCTTGATGGAAGGGGTTAAGTTGCTACGTAAAGCAAAAGTAAAAAATAGTAACAATAGTCTTTTTACTGTAGATGTAGCTATTATTTCCGCTGGATATGGGTTAATTATTAGTATGATTTGCTACTGGATCTGCACGGCTAATTTCAAATTCTATCCATAGTCTTTTACTCTTATCAATACTTTCCATCAAAATATCAGCTTGTGGTTTATAGCCTAATTTATTTTCTAATTTAGAAGATAATAAATGCTTTTCCTTATGACAGATCCATCCTTCAGGAGAATGATTTATAAATTCTTGTTGTAAATACTTAGTTAAGTTAGGCATTAGTAGTCTAGGAGAAATTATTAAGACTTCTTGGATTCCAAAAGGTAAAATTGCGAAGAGTGATGAACCAAAGAAGAACCTATTTAGACACCAGTATTTTAGCTCAACCTCACACTTATTTTGTCTCTAAATTACCCAGAAAATCTGACCAAGATAGAATAAGAGAAGCTTTCGGAATTAGTGAGGAAATGTTCCGTCAAACCGTAAAATTTTAAAAAGGAGATTGGTTATTAGTCAGTTATGATGCCACAGGATAGAAGCCGTTCCTTTACCCATTCATACCCCTAACGCCAATGAAAGATTAAAAAAGTTTCTAGAAACTTATAAAGAATCTCCTAATCAATCTACTTCTCAGTAATCTTAGGAGATTGTTTCACCCTTAAAATAATAAAATTTCCTATAACAATTCGCTCTATTCGTCTTCGGTTTCCTTGTTAGGATTAGGAGAAGCATTATAGATAGCATCGAGTTGTTGTCTAGCATCTTCGACACTAACCGATCGCATCACTAACAAAGGTTCGTTAATGGGTTTACCCCGTTCATCAAGTAACTCAGGATGAACCGTTTTTTGATAATTGTAAGATGTTTTGGCTTTATTAGACGGTGAATTACCTCGGTTAGGATAACGACGTTGAGAGTCCATACTTACCGTAATTAAACTGCGAATAAGATTGCTAACTGCAAGAAAAGCAATAATAGTAAAAGCAACGATGTAAATTAAATGTAACATTTGAAGTTCTCCGTTAACGAAGTCAGAAATTAGAAATCAGAATTTGTTTTGATCGCAGAGATTGACACTCCCATTGAAAAACATTCTGTTTTAAACCTTTGCTGAGAGCAAGGATGAACTAACAAGGTTTTTGACCCTGTGATCTTAGTTTGTGCTGGTTTTCTAGATTTTAAGACAAAAATTTTCTAACCAACATAAGCTTTTCTTAAGATTGTCCTTCCCTAGCTTACCAAGAAGTGTCTAGGGAAAATAGGGATTGTTGCATCTATTAACAACCCCTATTTTATTAAGCGGTGGGGGGATTTTCTTGTTTATGCGATCGCCATTTCATGGACACTTGCCAACACTCTGCCACTAACTTATGCCAAGGCACTAATGCTCTAGTATCGATCCCTGCTTGTTTTCCAGTCGCTTCAAATAAAATTTTAGCCGTCTGCACTTCCTGTTGATTCTTTTTTACCCGTTCTAAAAGATCCGTTTGTTCTTCAACGGATAAAAATGTAATTCGTTCGCTTTCTAATAAATGACGAGCGCGAGAAAACCAGTATTGGAAATCCTCCAATAAAGGTTCAAGAATGGTTTTGAGCAGTTCTTGCTCGGTGGGATTACTATGAGACATCATCTTAAAATTTGCTTGTTATCTATACTCTAATCTTAACGTCTTTTACATTTCTTTGTAATTCATTCCCTTAAACTCATATCTTGCACCTTCGATTACACCCCCCACACCCCCCACACCCCCCACACCCCCCTTTATAAGGGGGGCAGGGGGGGTAGGCAACAGGCAATAGTATTTTATTTTTATATCCCACACCCCACACCCCACACCCTACACCCCACTTATTTTTACAGAAAACAGCTTAATATCTTCCTCAACCCCCTTTAATTCTAGCGGTTGAATCGCCGTAATTTCCGTAGATGTTAAAAAAGCTGCCACCGTTGAAGAGACCAAAATCATGCCACTGTCTGCCACTTCTTGGAGACGGGCCGCAATATTAACCGCCGGGCCAATAGCAGTATAATCAGACCGTTGCCCTCCCCCAAACATCCCCACCACCGCCATTCCCTGATGAATACCGCAGCGAAACTGTACCGGTTGCTCAATTAACCCCTGAGACTGCCATTTTTGATTTAATCTATCTAATTGAGCGTGCATTTCCCTCGCCACGGCGATCGCTTGATAAACTTGTTGTTGTGGGAGCAAATCTTCTGGCGCACCAAATAAAGCCACCACCGCATCCCCAATAAACTTATCTACCGTTCCCCCATAATGAAACACCACGGCCGTCATTGCTTCTAGATACTCATTAAGCAAAGTGGCCACCCCTTGACTTCCCAAATGACTCGCTAACGGGGTGTACCCGACTAAATCCGTAAATAAAATGGTCACTAAACGGGGTTCTGGGGTCAAATCAAGACTTAACTCCCCTGTCGCCACCTTATTCACCATAGAGGCTGGTAGAAAGCGTTTTAAGACCGATTCTGTGAGATATCGATTCAGTTGTTTAACTTCCTGTTCACTTTTTTGTAATTGTTGGGCCTGTTGTTTGGTTGTCTCATAAAGTCGGGCCTGTTGAACAGCGATCGCTGCTTGAGAGGCTACGGTTTTAGCTAATTCAATTTCTGTTGATAACCAGCGACGAGAATGATCGGTTTGTCGTAGGGAAATACTGCCAATAATCTCATCATCCACCATTAATGGCACAATTAACAGAGCTTGCGCTGATTCTCGCAAGGGTAAATCAAATTGCGTCATTTCAGGATGACGATCCATATCTTCTAAAACAACGGGTTTTTTGCTGTTAATGAGTTCTTGTAAAACAGGATTATCAGCAATAGGAACTACTGATTGAGGAAGGGGGTTAATACTGCCTTGATGAGGGTCATAAAGTCCGACACATTGAACAAATTTATCCGTTTTTGTCCACAAAGAAAGGGCGCAACCATCTACTTTTAATCCCTTACCTAATTCGTGGGTAATTGCCGTAAAAATTAGTTGAGGATCTAAACTGCAACGAATGGCGTTAGTAATGCGATTAATTAATGCTTCTCTTTGGGCTAAAGCTCTTACTTTTTGATAAGCTTGAGCTTGAGAAATTCCTAAGGTTATTTGTTCGGCTACCATTTGAGTTATGGCAATTTCTTGGTCTTGCCAATGGTAAAAAGAACAGTAACGATGTAATCCCATGACTGCAATAAATTTATTTTCTAAGGTTAATGGAATTAATAAAGAGGCTCCAATTTTTGTCAACTCATAGGCTTTTTTTCTTTGTCTTTTTTGTTTACTACTACTCTTACTTAAAGAAAAAAAATGATCAGTCGAGGTAATTATTTCTATCTTTTCAATGGGTATAATTGTTTTTTCTAATAAACTTATATTTTTAATATTTTGTTCTTTATTTTTATTATAAAAAATACTATCTTTTATTAAACAATCAGCATCAAAGGGACGTAAAATGCAACAATCAACTTTTAAAAGTTGCCCCAATTGATCAATAATTTTTTGTAAAACGACTCCCAAAGAACTAGAATCAAGTGGTTTCATTGATCAAATAATTTACTTTAACTGTCTTACTAAAGCAAAGACAGAAGTATAACCATGTAAAAACGTTTCTTGTCCTACTGGGCCAATTTCCCCATTACAGAAAAATCCCCCTAGGGAAACCCCAGGAAAATAATTAGTAAATAACTGAGAATCAAAATTGGGCATTTGATATAAAGTTTGTCCTCTTCCCAAACAAGAAAACATGAATGCCCCTTGAATGGGAGTCGGTTGATTATACTGTTTTAAGAGGGTTTCTAAATCATCGGCAGAGGTTTGAGCATCTCTAAGATGAAATTGTACCCGTTGACCTGGCCTAACGCGATCGCCGATGGCAATGGCCCCTAACTGGGGATCAACCCCTAAGAGATTACGGATTAAAAAATCCCCGGGTTGTAATTCTTGTTTAAATTCATCCCTCACCACCCCAACAAACAGAGAATGCTGAGCGAGTTGACGATCAGACTCGTCTAAATTCTCCATTAACCCTCGTAACCAATCCAACGGCGATCGCGTTTCCCCATCTTGTGACAATTCTAAAATAATATTTCGTTCCCCTTTAACCACTTGATACGCTTGACCAATGGGGCGACATCCTTGGGCAACAATGCTATCAATGGCAATGTTACCGCTTAACCCTAAGCCGACCGTTCCCTGATGATAAAAACCGGATTGAGGATCACCGGTTTGATGATAGAATACCGTTCCCGGAACCCCCATTAAACTACTACTGCTTAATCCTCCCACTTTTACCGCTTCAGGATAAGCAAAATCCAAACCCGCTAATAAATCGTTAATTCGCGTCGAAAAGGGGTCAGACAAGAGAATAAAGTGAGGTTGTTCTTGAGGTGAAACCCCTATTAATCTGTGCCAGGTGTCAGGAGAACTATCGAGATCAGGTAAACTTTCAGCACTCAGGAAAAAAGGGTTAATCTGAACTTCGGGTAAACAACCTACCATCAAACTAAAGGCCGGATTATTTTCTATTTCGCATATTGTTTTATCCTCGTTTCTCCCTGTGATACCTGCCCCACCACAACCGATCAAAATGGGTAAGGATAACTTTTCTAAGATTAAGGGAATTACCCGAGGATAATCACTAGCGTAAGCAGACGAGATAAAAAAAATGCCCACATCAGCAGGACTTGACAAAGCGTTTCCAATGGTTCGGGTTACTTCTGTCACAGCACCTTCTAGAGAAGGTTGGGTTGAGAGGGCATTCGTCCAAAACATTCGTTTTTGAGTAAATAATAGGATAATTAAAGACTTCTATTAAATTCTCCCGACGGCATGGGATTAACCGGAAAAATCTCCGCCGGCATGGAGTGAAACTCAGTATCGATAGTCGTATCTAAGCTTTCGTCAATTTGTTTAATCATATCAGAGATATTGGTTCGATACACTGTTCTCATAAATGTATCGATATCCACAACTTCTTGTTGCGGTAAGGAAGCAAAGAACATATCGACTTGGTTATCCCCCCAATTATTGGCCTGAACAGTGGTTGCTGAGGGTAAAGCAACTTGACGTAAAGGATTGGTAAAATTAGCTGAGGGATTGCCAATCATCGGCACTGGACCACCAAAACGGGGCAAAGATGGCTGTTCGCGGGTTGGACTGGGAATTCCTGCTACTTGGCCTCCCGTTTCTCTGATTCCGACACCACTTCTTGGGGCGGGAATACCTTCTAAGGCCGGTAATATACCAGCACTAATGGGATCACTGAGATCCTCGGCCGCCGTGGTGCCAAAATCATAAACCTCTTTATAAATATCAGCCGGATCAACTTGGGGTAAAATGGGAACTTCTTGGGGTTCACCATCTGTCTCTGTCTCTAAACTAATTTGACTTAAAGAGGAAACCACAGACTCCAAAGAAATAGTTGAGGGTTCCGAAACGGCTTCCGTAATGACCTGTGAACTGAAAGAATTAGTAACGGTGGTTATTTCTTCTGTGGTAGAAATTAATTGATTGAGAAGATCAGACTCAAGGAAATTTTCGGTTGTACTCAAATTCTCCCATGAACTATCTGAAGTTAAACGCAAGGTTGCTGCTTGGCTGCTGGCTGTAAGTAGATGAATACTGGTAAAGGATACTATAATTCCTAAACCAGTTTTTATTAAATTCAAATATAAGGTCTTTAACATGACAAAATAACTCTAGTCACAATAATTCTTGTCTTACTGATTGTTATCTGTATAAGTTTTGGTTAAGGAATAGGAAAATTAAGTTGATTATTGTCAACCATAGTCTTAATAGAAGGATGAGTAACCGTCAGTAAAAATGATTCTGAAGTCTTTGATGACTGTTTCCAATATTTAAAGAATTGATATTTCAATTCACAGAAGAAGAAAATAGGTTGCCATCACCCATAGTCTAATTCTACCCAAAAATTTTTGTTTCTTCCCTGTTTCTGTAAGCTTTATCTAATCTTTTTCTTAATAGTCTTGCCGACTCGGTCACTGATCACTGATCACTGATCACTGCTTTATAGTTGTTTTTGGACAATTTCAGCTATTTTTTGAGCAGCCCCCGGCTGACCTCTAACTTGTAGTAAGCGTTGGTGAATTTGATTTAATTTTAAGGGATTTCCTAGCCAATCTAACACTAAGTTTCCCACCGTTTCTCCTTGTAATTCTCCTTTTAATTCTGGGACAATTTCTTCTTTTGCCCAGATGTTGGGCCAGGCAAATAAACGTCCCATTTTAACCACCCTAGCGTTAATCAATTTGGCCAACTGACTACCTACTAAAGGCAAATTGGCTAAAATCCCTGGAATACCATCCCAGGTTCGCATGGCATCGAGTTGCTGGGTCGGTAATAGGACGATCATGGGAATGCCTAAAGCCCCTAATTCTGCCGTATTCGCCCCCACCGTGGTTAAGGCTAAACAACATTGCTGCAGCTGTTCATGGGCGGGAAATTGGCTAATCAGTTGGATTTTAAGCCCTGTTGTCGTTTGTAAATAATATTGTTCTTCTTCTTCTTTGTTTTCTACCACCAATTCACCCTTAACACCCCCCATTTTCATGACGAAAGGATTAGACACAGGATCAGCAAAGCTAACTAGGGTATCTCTGTCTATGGTAGGGGCAATCGGTAAAATAAAACGAGTTTGGGGTTTATGCTGATAAATGTGTTCAGCGATCGCTAAACATAAGGGAACCCCTTGAGTAAGTTTGCCGGCTTTTGATCCGGGTAAAATGCCAATGATGGGATTGGCCGACATTTCTACAAAGTTTAATGATTTTGGAGAAAAATCTGCCATCAAGTCCCCGACAATGCTCAGTTTATCCCGATAAGGCTCAGGTATTCCCTCGATGACTCTTTCGTTCATCACGGCAAAATAATCTAGCCAGCGATACCATCTGGCTTCCCATTCAGCATAAATCACCGTTCGGTATCCTAGCCGTTTTCCAATGATCAGAGGATAAAACTGATCGCCCCCTAAAAATAACACCACTCCCTTTTCTCGCCAGTCCCAATGATCAGGGGTTTTTCCCCATAATAGAAAGGAAAAAAAGGATTCACTCGATTGCACTCGATCCACTTCAGGATAGCGACGAGCGATGGCGGCTTCTTCCCCTGTACTATGGGGACAAGGGGATAACATCACTGAAATTCTCGTTTGAGTCGAATCATCCCCTAATTGTTTCCTTAACGCTTTGACCACGGGCCGGACCCAGGTGGTAATTTCCCCTGGCCCGTTGGACAAAATAAGGATATCAATGGGTTTCATGGCTCTTGCCAACGGGATCGAACCGAAAGTTTGGGTTTGGTTTGACCCTGGGAACGAGAACGACGACGAACAAATTTTCGATTTGATTCAGAGCGTCCATAAGAACTCGTCGAACGGCTTTTTTCCCCTGGTGCTTCATAGATTTCGAGGTAAAGGGTTTGCCCCGTTTGTTTGGCTGCGATCGCTAATACTGTCTGTATTGCTTGAATATTGCGTCCTCCTCGTCCATAGACTCGCCCTTTATCCTCTTCATCAACTGCCAACCTTATCCAAACTCGTTTTGTACTATTAATTTGTTCACAGTCGACCTTCAGAGAGTCTGGAGAGTCTAGTAAGGGTTCAATTAAAAAGGCAATGAGTTTTAAGTAATTGGGAGGAACCGAATAGGATAAATTAGAGGTATCAATCTTAACCATTAACTTGTTCAAATACTTGCGCTTTTTTCAAAATACTCCGTACCGTTTCTGTCGGTTGGGCCCCTTGTTTGAGACGAGTGACAATGGCAGGAACGTTTAATCTGGTTTCATCGGTTCTGGGATTATAAAATCCTAACTCTTCTAAGGGACGACCATCCCGACGACTGGCACTATTAATGGCCACAATTCTATAACTCACTTCTCGCTTTTTGCCGTATTTTTTCAATCGTAATTTAATCATTTTAATTGCTTGGCTCCTAGTGGGATTGACTGGATCTTTTTTCTAACTCGAACTCCTTATTATATCATAATTGGCTCGTTTTAACGGGGAACCCCTTGAATAACTGGGCGAATGCCCGTGCCATCAAATGGGCCGGGATTGCCTCCCCAATTAAAGTCGCTAATGCGTAAGGAGAGCGATCCCACTTTTAGAACTGTATTATAACGCAAGAGAATGCTGTAGGTACGCCTGCTATATTCAACGAATAAGTCAGTATTAATCTCTTCGTCGGTGTCAATATTGTAGGCACTTTGAACCCCCACCCGAACCGGTCCGTATAATTGTTGAGTAATGCCCCAGTTTAAAGTTTTGAGATCGGCATAACGATCAAACAAAAAAGGAGAGGGATCACCCCGTAGGGCTTGACTAAAGCTAATATTGAATCCTGTATAGTCTAGAAAAGGTCGAGAAAAATTACCCACTTGTCCGGATAAACCAATGGTGCCTGAAATAGAGGGTTGAGAGTCTCCATTGCCATAAACACTGGTGACTCCAGTGACCCCAGTGGATAACACTAAGTAGGGTAGCACTGGGGTGGAGGTATATTTTAATCCTTCCGTTGGGGTAGGAGGTAAAGCTTCTCCATACCATAATAAGAAAGGTTTATTTAAAGAGGCAGCCCCTTGAACTCTAGTTAAGCTAACGCGACGATCATCAGACTCAGGGCCGATGAGACTCGGACGATCGGTAAAGGCATTAACTGTTTGAAGGGAGCCTTGATAACTGAATTGTATACCGGTGTCATCTATGGGAATTTGAGGGGAAATGAAGAGCAACCCGACGCTACTACGGACAGTTTGAAACCCTAAAGAGCCGTTAAATAGACGTTCACGATAATTGTATTCTAATCGGACATCGTAAGGAGCGATCGGCTCACCAAAACGGTATTGTAAAAAGGTTTTTGTGCGGACCCGATCTTCAATATCACTAAATTCTAAACTGGTTAGGGAGGTACGAGAAAAGAAGGTGGTTTGTGGACTTAGGTTCGCGTTTAATTCATTAACAAAGCCAAAGGTTGGGGGACTAATGGCATCAATATCGTCCTTATCTTCTTCAAATAAATCCGTATTGGGATCATCGACCGTTAGTCCGTCGGGGTCAATCCCTTTTTGTAGGTAATATTGGGGGGTGATTTGCCAACTAAACGTATTAGTGTCAATCACATTAAAGCCTCGTTCGACAAAGAAGCCTCCGCGATCGCGATCATCATAGCCAAAACCGATTACCCCAGGTTGGCGATCGCGTCGGTCAAAAATCAAACGATCTTGAGTGGGAAAGGAGTTGGCCTGATCGAGGATCACCCGTGAATTGGTCAATTTCAGTTCGTCGACTAAAGGCGCAATATTGCGATAGGTTGCTGTTTCTGCCCGTACTTCGACTTCAGGGGGAGAAAAGGGATCATTGGTTAAACGGGCATCGGTGGCCCGCCAACCTTCGGCATCAAATTCGATGCGATCGGCTTCAAAGCGAATGCGGTTAATTTGGCCCCCTTCCCCTTGTCCTGGGTTTCCTGCAAGGTTTTGTCCTTCTCCAAAAGACAGGCCAAACGAGTAGCTAATTCCCTGGGCACTGGTCACCCGTTGTAGGGGTTGTTGTTGTGCCAGTCGTTCGTTTAAGGTTTGGTTGGGGATTAAATTGTTATCGACGGAGGTGGGTAAGGTTGGCGAAAAGTCTCGGCCAGTGGTGGGTTGATAGATTTCGCCATTGGCGTCAAACACCACGCCACTATCTTGAACGAAATAATATTCAAATCGTTCTCCCCGTAGGGTTTGTTCGCCGCGATCGAGGACCACATTCCCTTCGGCCACGGCAAATTGATCAGGCAGATTAATCCAGAGGCGATCGGCTAAGAGAACTCCATTGGCAAAGCGCATAATTACTTTCCCTTCTGCATAAACCACCTCTCTTTGGGCATCATATTCTTGGCGATCAGACACCAATTCCACCAAGTTTAAGGTGTCGGTGTTTTGAGGGTTTGAGTCCCCATCGTCTCCCTCTCCTTGAGCTAAAGCAGGGGATGGGGGAATTAAAAATTCTGAGGGTTGAGCTTGGGGATCTCTAGGTTTGAGTAATAAACGACTGGCTTGAGGGGTTTGGCCATTTAATGCTCTAATCTCAGATATCATCGGTCTATCCCTGGAGATAACAGGAGAAGACTCTTGATCTGGAGACTTTTCTGTCTTAATCGGTCCTCCTAGCAAGTCGGCAGTTTGTCCTGTAGAGGGCAACGAAGGGGTCGATTGTTGGTGGGTGAGTTCTCCGGGTGGGGATAAATAAAATTCAACTACCTCTGGAGCTTTGGTCTCAGGGGCTGGAGAAACCGGAATGACTGAGGGAACGACTGAGTTGTCAGAGGATAATTGTGCTAATAAAGGCTTTTTTTTGCTAATTTCTAAAGAATTGTTCCCTAATTTTTCTAACTCAGTTAGCTGTTTGCTCGAATTTTGAGAAACAACGACTTGAATTTCGGCAGGGGGATTAGGTGGTGGAACGAATGGGGGCATCTTAAATTGATAATATCAAGCTCAAAGGTTTAGTGGCTACCTGCAGCGTGATCACATGAGATGAGACGGGGACGAGCCAGATCTCGCCCCTATCGTTTTACTCACCTAAGTTAACGTAAAACCCAACTATCGTCGGGTGAAGACTTGGGAAATATTAGACCCAAGGCTTGCCAGAACTTGATTGAATCTTATTCAAAGTCCTTGCGTCCGGGGTTACGAGTGGGATCACTCGAGAGAAAGCCGAAAACGAACAAGGAAATAAAGAAAGCAACAACGATGTAAACAGCAATTTTCAAGGTTAGCATAGTATTTAGTTCTCCTTATGGGGAGTTGATTAGCGAGCAAATGTTAATGGTTCCTATCTGACTTTAACCTATGAATGGCGGTTTTGTCTTGGTGGATGGATCATTAAGACAGGGATTTGATTATTAATTTAACACTGAAGATTCTCTTTAAGAGCAGTCTTTCTTCTATAATTCAAGAAAAGCATTTATAGACGTATTAGTTGTATTAATCACATGGCACTGCTCACTACTGGTAAAGGATTTGTTCGCGCTTTAGAAAAGTCGGGCGCATTAGGAGTTTATGCCCCTTTAGAAGGAGGGTTTGAAGGACGTTATCAACGGCGTTTGCGTACCAACGGTTATGAGAGTCTTTCTCTGACGGCTAGAGGATTAGGGGATGTGAGTGCCTATTTAATGGGAGTTCATGGGGTACGACCTCCCCATCTCGGAAAAAAGAATATTGGTCAAAATGCGGCTGTTGGACCGATTTATTTTGTCCCTCCTATTGCTGCTTATCAACTCGAAAGTTTATCGCCCCAATCCAAGGGGTTAGTGTTATGGATTTTAGAGGGTTATATCCTTTCTCAAGCTGAATTAGGATATTTAGTTAGTTTGCCTCAACAAGAACCTCGCATTAAAGTGGTGGTTGAACTGGGAGGAGAACGTTATTTTCGTTGGCAATCATTAGAAAAACTGATTGAAGCGGCTTAAGTCATTGC
>NZ_PRLH01000159.1 GCF_003013815.1 Cyanothece sp. BG0011
GTCTATCTCAGACAAGAAGGCCGAGGCATTGGCTTGGTGAATAAGTTAAAAGCCTATTCTCTGCAAGATATGGGCCTTGATACCGTCGAAGCCAACGAAAAATTAGGGTTTCCTGCGGACTTACGGGATTATGGTATGGGGGCCCAAATGTTAAACGATTTAGGCATCAAAAAAATTCGTCTCATTACTAATAATCCCCGAAAAATTGCAGGATTAAAAGGCTATGGTTTAGAAGTGGTTGAACGACTTCCTTTATTAATTGAACCCAATAATTATAATTCTAGTTATTTATCCACTAAAGCCGAAAAACTAGGTCATTTATTCCTACAAACTTATTTGATTACCATTGCTATTGACTGGAAAAATGAAAACATCTCAGTCAAGGAAAGATATAAGAATTTAGAGCAAGTGCGTCAGTTAAGTCGTTCCGTTCAATTAGTCTTACAAGAAGAAGCAAGACCGGTGGCGATCGCTTTATTTGAACGACCTTCTTTGATCTTTCATCTGGGTTTGAACAGCTACAAATGGTAGAGGGAAACTGGTATAAAAATATGAACCATCCTTATGTTCAAGCCATTACTAATATTCTCGATACGTTAGTCACTTGGCCCAATATTAAACGATTAGAATTTTTAGTTTCCTCGGGGGATGATCCCATGTTAGGACTACAAGTCAAATTAGATCGTCGTCCCTTTTCTATTAATAAAAAACCCTCTCAATGTACTCTGCCTTGGGAACGACAAACCATTTATAGTTTTACCCATTATCAGTCATCACCTTAATGTTAGTATGGATTCTATTGTTTATTGGTCACTGGTAACTGCAGAAAATGGTTTATAATCGTCGTCAATTTTTAATACTAACAGGTGGGTTAGTTGGTGTAACATTGGCTACAGCAAGTCACAAACTTTTTAGTCAATCTCAACCTAATGACTCTCAAGATATAGCAGTTAACCCCCCGAACTATCTCCGATTAATCAACCGGTTGCTATTGCCCCTGATGGCTTATATGCACCTATTAAAGAGGATGTTAGAATTGTCGTTATTAGTGATTTAAACAGTCAATATGGATCGACTGATTATGATCCAGAAATTGATAAAGCGATCACGTTAATTCCCCAATGGAAGCCCGATCTTGTCCTTTGTGGGGGGGACATGGTAGCCGGGCAAAAACGGTCTTTAACAAAGCAACAAATAGAGGCTATGTGGTCAGCATTTGATGTTCATATTGCTGCCCCTTTAAGACAAGCAAAACTACCCTTCGGTTTTACCATTGGTAACCACGACGGATCAGGTTCCATGAGTGGGGGGAAATACAATTTTCAACAAGAAAGAAACCTCGCTTCTGCCTATTGGAATCATCCGAATCATAACCCAGGATTAAACTTTATTGATCAAGCTAATTTTCCTTTTTATTATACCTTTCAACAACAAGATATTTTTTACTTAGTTTGGGATGCTTCAACCCATATGATTGATCCAAACCAGTTAACTTGGGTCGAAAAATAGTTTAAATAGTTCACAAGCCAAACAAGCAAAATTACGCCTTGCTATTGGTCATCTTCCTCTCTATCCTGTAGCAGTGGGAAGAAACACCCCAGGAAACTATATGGCAGAGGGAGAAAAGTTACAAAACCTTTTAGAAAAATATGACGTTCACACCTATATTAGTGGTCATCATCATGCCTATTATCCAGGCAAAACAGGACAATTAGAATTACTTCATAGTGGGGCATTAGGAGGGGGTCCCCGTCAACTCTTAAATAGTAATTTATCTCCCCAAAAAACCCTCACCATTGTTGATATTGCTTTAGCATCAGAAGCAACTCGCTATACAACTTATGATATGAAAAGCTTACAAGTCATTGATATTCAAACCTTACCTCAGTCTATCGGTAACATTACCCGAAAAGACTTATAGAAGTCTGATGACTAAAAGGAACTTTTTCCATCGATCAATACTCTTAATAACCTAGTCAACATAAGATAGTTTTTCTTTTCTTGAGAGACAGTTAATAAACCGTCTCTATTATCCCTAATCTCTGGATGGTTCAAAATTAAACTAAGTCTTAAGCTTTATCTTTTTGATGTTTTGCTAAAAAGTAATTATAGTATGAAAATTTTTTGCTAGTATCGAGATCACAATCTGAACTGATCAAGATAAATGTATTTTATTAATGTTGCTTGGAGACAATTATGATGAACCCATTGATTAAACTGCAAAAGGTTTCTATGTCTTGGTCTGTGGTGTGTACAGTAGCATTAAGTTTCTGGGCAACCCCCTCATGGGCCGGTGATCCTTTCCGTAGTAGTAACCCCCGTCCCATTGGAGACAATACCGAAGCCGCTTTTGTCGAAATTTTCAAAAATGGCAATTATCCAGAAGCGAAAACCTATTTACAACAAGCGGTTCAAACGGAAACCGATGAACCCCTCGCTTTCGCTATTCAAGCTTCTTTGGCTTACTCTAATGAAGACTGGGATGTCATGAAAAATGCAGCGGATCGAACCCTATCCACGGCTAAAAATTAACGGCCACTGATCCCTTACGGGGTAACTTATATCAAGCAGTGGGACATTTTTTACAAGGGGCCTACACCTTTAAAACCAAGGGTCCTTTAGGGGCCGTTAATAAGTTACAATTGGTGTTTGATCACCTGGATAAAGCAGAACAAATCTCTCCCAATGACCCAGAATTAAACTTACTCAAAGGCTATCTGGATTTAATTTTATCGGTTAATTTACCCTTTTCTTCCCCAGAAGATGCGATCGCCCGTTTTCAACAATATGCAGCCCCTAACTATATGGTGGATAGGGCTTTATTTGCAGCTTATCGGGACTTGGATCAATACGATACCGCTATGCAATATATCGATCAAGCTTTAGCTAACAGCCCTGATAACCCTGAGTTCCTCTATTTTAAAGGTCAACTATTGCGGAAAAAAGGCAGAAGCAAAGACGGTCAACCGAAAGACTTAGTGTTGCTCAAAGAAGCTTATACTTACTTTGAACAAGCTATGACTAAAGTGGATCAACTTCCTAAAGGGGTTCAAATACCCTTACGTCACGATCATCGGGTTGTACAAGATGAAATTTCTAAACTAAGTATGAATCCTAATTAATGTGAATTACCCCAACTTAATACTGTTATAGTTGGGGTTTGATCAGGGTTTTCATTGTCTTGTTAATCACACTTCAAATATTTGCTTAACTGTTAACTTTAATTCAGGAAAAAGAGAGGATTTAATTTCTTGTTCTTCGGTCAACTCTGTAACTTCATAAAATCCAGAAACTAATAACAAAATCGATACTTTTTTAGCCTCTGGATCAATAATCCAATATTCAGGAATTTCTCTGACGGCATACTCAGAACGTTTATAACGATAGTCATCATCAGCATTATTAGGACTCACTATTTCTACCGCTAAAAGGGGAGGTGATTCTAAAACGGCTGTGGACATTTCTCTTATTTCTTGACATTGTTTCTCTGATAAAATAACTAAATCGGGAATTCTTGATTTATTTTTCGCTGTTCTTACCCTACTGTCCCTGGCATCACTTTACATTGCTGTTCGATTCGGTCAATTTCTTGGTCTAGAATTTTGAAAATAAAGTGCAAAATTAAAGCATGAAATCCACTCGCTGGGGGCATAATTTTTAATTCTCCATTGACTAATTCATACTTATTGTCCGTCCCATCGTCATAAGTTAAATATTCTTCAAAAGAATAGATTTTATTGCCTAATTGAACCATTTTTGATGTTCTCCTTTCCTTATTTTAAAGTCAATTTTACGATTAATATACAATTTCTCTAAACTTGGTAACTTATTCTTGTTTTGTCAAGCTCAGTTTACAAATCTTATTTATAGTTTATTTGTTCTAATTTGAAAATTTGGTGAAACTGCTGAATAGTGAAGCGATCGCAGATAACTTTAAATTTTAGAACCTAATCTGTGTCTGGGTTTCAGGACTGAACAATAATTTTGCTTATAATTATCCTAACTATATACCATGACTAATATAAAACAAAACTAACCGAAAGTCAAGAATTGGGCAAATTTTAGCAAAATCAGGGAAAAAGAAAATTTGATTAACGTTTGTAACAAGGGCTTTATAATAAAAATATTAAATACTTAAAAATAATTTTAATAAGCTTTTCTTAATTAAATTGAAGAGATGAGCGAGTCAATCACTGTGATCTTTGCTATCTTCAAAAAGTCTTGTTATAGTAACAAAAAACGATCAAAAATGTTAACGTAAAAATAACACATTTAAACCCCTTATGACAGAACAGCAACAGCAAAACCTAGGTAAAAAAGTGACAGTAATGGGTTGTGGTTATGTGGGTAAAGCAGTGGTAAGCTATTGGTATAAAAAAGGTTATTATGTCACAGGGACTACCACCAAAGAAGAGAAGATTTCAGACTTAGAAACCATTACTCATCGTCCTATTGTCATGAGAGGAGATGACTTAGAAGCGGTAGAAAAAGTTATCAATAATCAAGAGACAATTTTAGTCAGTATTGCCCCAATTAGCGATCGCCAAGTTGATGCAGAAGCTTATGCACAAACCTATTTACCAACCGCGAAAAATTTAGTGACAGCATTAAAGAATAATTCAACCGTTAAACAGGTCATTTATCTGAGTAGTGGTTCCGTTTATGGGAATAAAAAAGGAGAATGGGTTGATGAAACTTCACCCTTAGATACTGAGACTAATTATAACAAAGTTTTAGTTGAAGCAGAAAAGATTATTTTAGGGTTAAACAGAGAAGATATTAATGTTTGTGTGTTGCGTTTAGGGGGAATTTATGGACCCGGAAGAGAGTTGAATAAACGAATAGGAAGAATGGCAGGACAAAACTTACCAGGAGATGGCAATAATTATGTTGCTTGGATACATTTAGATGATATTGTTTCTGCTGTTGAATTTATTAACAAAAAGGGATGTGAGGGAATTTATAATTTAGTTAATGATCTGAAATTAACCAGTAAAGAATTGTGTGATTTAATTTGCGATCGCCAACAATTAGAACGGGTTACTTGGGATGAAAGTAAACCTCCTTTTAGTGCTTTAAATGCAAGGGTTGATAACAGTAAAATTAAAGAAGAAGGATATCAGTTTATCTATGCTAATACTTTAGTTTAGAAGCACATTATTATTGTTCCAAATTATATCTTTTAAGGGTTAGAGATTGAAAGTTTCCAGAAGCATCATAATCAGCTATTAATTCCTGCATTTCTTGTTCATTAATTAACCAATTAGCCATACAACAAAAAGAAGTTCCAACGGTAACTTTTTCAGGACAACTAATAGAAACGCCATCAGGTAAATAGAAAATTTTATGATCTTCTTTATCCCAATTAAATTGAGTAACAACAGGGTCGGAAATTTGTAAATTAGGAGTGATAGTTGTAGCAGTTCCTTGCCAATGTTTGTTTAAGTTTCTTGATGATACTTGTTCTAATTTTCTTGACCAAAAAGAAGAAGGATAGCCGTCAGAATCTTCTCTAATATTAGCCGTTCTCATTAAGTTTCCTTGGTCATCATAAACAATACCGACACTATGTCTAAGATGTTGGTATCTAAAAAATAATTCCAGTCCAAAACCCGATCCTGATTGTAATTGTGTCATTGTCCAAGTCGCATGACCAGAAGGGAAAAAATAACCTCGCATTAAATTAGTTTGAGGATGAAACATACCATCCGATAAACTATGCTCAGATTGATTATAATTCCAACTTTCTTCTTTAATATTATCCTCAGCATACATATATCGATTTAGCTGATAAACTTCTGTTTGATCACTGTTGCCTTCAAAACGTCTAAGACTCCGAAATGACCCTAAAACCTCTCCTGTGGGTGTATATCTAGTCCAAACACCATGCCAATCATACAAATGTTGATCGGTAAAATTTTTCCAGTTTTGTACTTTAAGATCCATAACGTTTGATGATTTAGGGTGAAAAACGACAATAATCTTTCTATAATATAGTTTATATAATCTAATTAATCTAAACGATCACAAGTCTCTTTCATTATGACTCAAAAAGTAGCAATCGTTACCGGAGGAACCCGTGGAATTGGTTTTGGTATTTCACAACAACTAGCCGCCGATAATTATGATCTGATTATTGGCTTTAATAGTGATGAAACCGCAGCAGCAGAAGCTAAGAAAAGATTAGAAACTGAATATCAAGTTAAAGTCTGCACTGTTAAAGGAGATATTGCGAAAGAAGAAACCATTAATCAATACTTTACTTGTTTAGAAGAAAAATTTGAGGGAAAATTAACAGCATTAGTTCATAACGCAGGATTGTATTTAGGAATTACTACAACTCCGACATCAGAAGAAGCAGAAGCAGCCGCAGATAAACAAAAACAATTATTAGCTGATGGAAATTTGACCAGCTTAGAGCAATATGATTATTATCAAAATGTCTATCCTAAATGCTTTATTCGTTGTGTAGAAAAAGCCATTAATTATATGGAAGATGGAAACGGTTATATTGTGGCCACTTCTTCCCCAGGTTGTAATATGACCCAAACCCCACGATTGTCTTATATTATGCCAGGAACAGGGAAAACAGTTGTAGAATTTTTGACTCGATATTATGCCAAAATGTTAGCCTCAAGACAAATTACCGTTAATGTTATTATCCCTGGTTATACAAAAACCGAAGCTTGGAATAAAGCAATGGAAAAATATGGTGGTGTAGAAGGAGAAATGATCAAAAAAATGATAGACAATACACCCATGCAACGGTGGTGTTCTCCTCAAGAAATTGGTCAATTGGTTGCCTTTTTATGTTCTCCGAAAGCTGCCTTTATTACTGGAGTTGCTTTACCCATTGATGGAGGGTTACATTTACGCTAACTTTTTTTAGATCAGTCATACTTAATCTAGTTATCTTGAAAATACTATCTAGAAATATTCAAATAAAACCATTATGACAAACCAATCAATTGGTCTGAATACAAAGGAAGATAATCTAAAATCTTTATGCCCGAAAATTTCTACTCAAGGACAACAATTGACCCAAGAGTGGATAGAAAAATACAGTGCTGCCAAATCAGTCTTTTATCAAGTGGCTGAGTTAGTCAAAACAGAAGTTGAACAATGGACTACAACAACAGGAAAACAACCTACCTACGGTCAAATTCGTCGACAGTTATTAACCCATGATTTAGTTAAAGAATTTGAAAAGATGCGAACTGGACCGGCAGGTCTTGCTTTTAATGCGGCCCGTGCGGATATTAATGCTGACTTAGACTATCAACAAAAGATTAAAGAATGGGAAAATACCGCAAAAGAGCGTCTTAACTTGAACCCTGAACTAGAAATGCCTCTCTATGTTACTCAGCCTAATTTTCATTGGTGTCCTTATGTTGCGACCAATGACTGGGAAGAACAATTTCTAGGCTGTGTCTGGGACATGGGTACAAGTATTATGGGTCAATCATCTCCTACTATTCGTCATTACAGTGTAGGAAGCGGAAGATTAAGCCGTATGGTGAACTATTTATTAGAACGGTTTCCTAATTTTAAGCCCCGACGAATTTTAGATATGGGGTGTTCTGCGGGTGGTTCAACTATTGCTATGGCCATGGAGTTTCCCCAAGCAGAGATACATGGTATTGATGTATCTTCTAGTCAGTTACGGTGTGGACACGCTTTATCTGTTGCCCTTGACTTACCTATCTATTACCACCAAATGGATGCCAGTCATACGACTTTTGCCGAGGGTAGTTTTTGATCTAATTGTCAGTAATATTGTCTTTCATGAATTACCCAATGGTATCAGGCGTAAAGTCATTTTAGAATGTTCTCGCTTACTGTCTCCGGGTGGAATTATGGCCCACATGGAGGGTGGAACTTATATAGCCCCCACTAATATCTTTCAAAAGTTATGGCGTGAATTAGATATCCGTGGCAACAATGAATGGTATATTGGTAACGCCAGTATGGAAAAATTAGCAACTTATATTGAAGAAGCTGGTTTAAGTACCGAAAGGGGTTTATTACAAAAAATCACCCCGTCTTCTGAGTTTTTTGAAGGGGCCTTGCTTATTGGAGGACAAAAAATCTAAATCCATTAAATGTCTTCTGGATCAATCCCCATGTCAATTAGTTTTTGTGCTAATTTATCAGCCCTTAATTTTTCTTGTTGGGCTATTTCTTCAGGGGTAGAAATCCAATTTCTATTAGGATCATACCAGCGTAACCATAGCCTTTCTATCCTTCATAACAACCTTGCCAAAGTCCTAACCCTAAGCCAATATCCTCCATCCAGATGCGAGATTCAGTTAATTCTAATTCTCGGTAATGACTTCCGGTTAACTGAAATGCCCTTAATTGATCCGTATAACGATCAAAAACAATATAATAAGGCACTCTCAAAATACGCTCATAAACTTCCCATTTCGTGGGGAAATTTTCTGCTTTTCGTAATGTTTGTCCCAAGTCTTCTTTTTCTGTTCCAGGTGATAGTAATTCTACCACGACAAAAGGATTAATTCCCTCTTGCCATACCACATAACTCAACCGCATATCCTGTTGTTCATATAAGCGATCAACCCCTACCACCGCAAACCAGTCCGGACGCTTATACCAACCGGTATGACGCACATCATAATAAAGATTCATATCCGTAGCAATAAACACTTCATCGGGAGAATAATTAGCAGGATGAAATGTGTATTCAAGGAGTCGGGGTTGTAGAATATGATATTGATCTGGCACACCGGGTTCCTCCGGATCTTCGCTAGGGAGATCATACATGGTGGGAAGAACCTTTTTCGGATCATTTAGGGCATCAGTTTGATACATAATAATGACGTTTCAAAACAACTTAAATCTAATGATAAGTTAACGACACCCTAAACTATCTCTAGTGGAAACCCCAGTGACTGGGTTAACCCCTTCGGCCCGTTCACACATTAAAGAAACTTGATAACGATCAATCACTGGCATTGGTAAAGTCGGCCCCGGTAATCGTAGCATCATAGAAACGAGTCCGAGTGGCGATCGCATCAACTAAATAGCGTTCGTGAGATCCGCAAAATCTAAGGTTACGCGATCGAGTAAAGATGAACTGAGATCCGCCCCCTTCAAATTCGCCCCTAAGAGGATTCCTTCAGTAAAAATGCCATAAGAGAGGTCAGACCCTTCAAAATTGGCTTCTCGCATATCTGCTGCTGCGAATACACCCTTTTGTAAGTCCTTATCAGAGAAGTCTTGCTGTTGTAATTCTCCATAAGTATAATTGACCGTGTTATCTTGGGCGATCGCCACACGAGCATCCAACAATATCCAAAGACTCACGATTAATAGTAGACCAGCTAAGGCCAATAAACGGAACAATAGGGCTTTAACTTGTTTCATCATCATTGATCACGGGTTTTCAGAAAACTATCCCCCAAGACTAAATCTTTAGCATCTAAGCCAATGCGTAAAGTTAATTGAGAGTCTAAATCTCCTGTAGAAGATGCTTCTACTCTACCCATTCCTAAAGTGGTTTGCAAGTAATTAGCTGCTTCAAAATCCCCTTGTTGCACCACAATTTCTGTTTCTCGTAATAATTGAGGCGCATCGGAGATAGTATAAACATTATGAATGTCTTGTTTAGCCAGATATTCCCTAACTTGATTCGCTAACCCTGGATCATCGGTCGCATTTTGTAGGGCAATTCTCACACGGTTAGGGGAACGACGAGAAGAAGACTGCCATTGGGGAGTAATCCCGAAATATTGTTCCATCACTTGATCCCGTCCCCTTTCTGACATCACCCAATAACTACGGCTATCAAATTCTTCTTCTTGACTAAAACGACCCGGTAACATCACCATTTGCACTTGATCTCGGTCAATTTGTCGACCAAAATTCACCAAGGCCAACATTTCTTCCCAGGTGAGATTAGTATCGATATGTTTTTCTACTAAACCGATCGCTTGGGGAATTCGGGGTATAATAGTGGGGTTAGTAATGCGTTGACGCAGGGCTTTAAGCAGGATTTGTTGTCGTTGGACTCGGCCAATGTCACCATAACTATCTTTACGAAAACGGGCAAAGTGTTCGGCCTGTTCCCCGTTAAGAATTTGCCTACCGGCTTGTAAATCAATCTTCAGGTTTTGGGTTTTGTCTTCATACTCCATAGCATAAGGGACAAATACTTCTACCCCTCCTACCAAGTCGACTAATTCTATGAAAGCATCCGTCGTCACCCGAACATAGCGGTCAATGGGAACATCATTGAGGGTTTTGCTCAGTACCCTAGCCGCTAACCCTGGTCCCCCATGAATGTTAGCGTCGTTAACTTTAGTGTAACCCAACCCTGGAATATGAACCCGACTATCCCTGGGAACGGAAAGCATTTTAACGGAATTATCAGCTGGATCGAAGCGTAACAGTAAAATGGTGTCACTGCGTCCCCCAAACCCTTCAAGACTGCCTGGAGGGGTATCTAACACCCGATCAATTCCTAATACTAAAAGATTAATGGGACGGGATAAGCGATATTGTAGCAACGTATTATCCACCACAGGGGTAGATGTCTCGTTAGAAGGCGTTTCAGTGGTAGTTGTCCAAGGATTGGTTATCTTTTCAGTTAAGGGTAAAATCCTCTCTGATAGGGGACTCAATAGAGTAATTGCAGCCCCTGCGGTGGCTGAAACCACAGCAGTACAGCCAAAACCCATTCCCCACAATATCCCTCTAAAAAGGGGACTCACTCCCTTGTTTTTTCCTTGTTTATGTAAATGATTGGTTCCTACCATTTGGTTATGGTATTTAGGGGATTTGTATTTACGAGACCCTGATTTTCGTTGAAAACCAGATTTATTAGACACTCTGTTCACACTATTGGCCATAATTACCTCAACACACCACAAACAAGAAGTCAGAGGCTAAAAGTTATGAAGTGATTAATTGTTTACTTCAGGTCGCCACTTTCACCTACTGAGCAATGACACAAGGGATCACGCTTATTATGTTTTAGAAGGATGTTGACAGGAGGATGTTCCCCGTTTAGTTAGTTATCAGTGAACAGTGACCAATGACCAGTGATTAACTCATCTTGAGTTAAACTAAGGGTAAGTCATGGGAAAAGATGATTATTTAGTTATTAAGAAAATGGCCAAAAAACAAAAATTTCCTCACTTATTAGGATCAAAATGGACAGCAAAACAAAAAACATGGGGATGGCGACATTTTCAAGTGGTTAACCGCAAAAATCAAGGACAATTTGTCTTTGCCGAAATGGTTGCTTCTTGTGATGACAATGTTCGTTTTTGGATCAATGCAAAACAATTTAAAGATCGATCTTTATGGCAACCGGGATGGCAAACTCTAGAAGAAATGAACCAACCAGAAGAAGACTTTGAAATTCTTTAAGTAGAGTTATTTTGATTATGTTCTTTTTCTATGATAGTAATAATTGCTTGTTTTAAGCTTGGTAAAAATTTTTTAATGACTCCCCAAACTTCATCTTAATCAATTCCCATATAATTAGAAATTAAAATATTTCTAAATCCTGCTATTTTTCTTCAAGTTATTTGTGGATACTTTGCTCTTACTTCTGGGGAAAGTTGTTTAACTGCTTCTCCTATTAATTCAAAACAACCAATGACTCCGTCTTGAATTAAGGCAATTCTATCTAATAAGTTTCTACCTGGTTCCATTTCTACTAAAAAATCAATGTCACTATGTTAAAAGACTCTGTCGACACCCAACTTTAGTATAATCAAGTAGTTCGTGATCGATGATCTCCTAAGATAACAATAGGATTAAAATCTACTTTTGAAAGTAAATTTAGATAAGGTTGTTCGGCAATGCTCTACTCATTTGTAGATTGCATATTCTCGATTTATTTTATTAATGTTTTTTAGAGAAAGCCGGTTTTCCAGTGGCAAGAACTTGTTCTACAATATCAATGGCTTGACTCACACCACCTGCTTTTTTAATGGCTGCTTGTAACCTTAAAGCATTCTGTTTATAAGACTCTTCGGTTAATACCTTTTCAATAGCAATTCGCAATTTAGAAACCTTGACACTTTTTAGGGGTACAACTTCACCACATCCTGTCCAAACGATACGGGAGGAAACGCCTGGTTGATCATTGGCAATGGGAATAGCAACCATAGGGACTCCATTATTGAGACATTCTAAGGTGGTATTCATCCCTGCATGGGTAATGGTTAGAGCCGCTTTTTGTAACAATTCCAACTGGGGCGCATATTCGACCACCAGGGGTGAACCGGCAAGGGGTGGCAAAGACTCAGGTTTAGCCGAACCCCCTAAAGAAATGACTAATTGAGCATCTAACCCCACACAAGCTTCTGCTATCTGTTGAAAAACCTTAATTAAACGATTTTGAATAGTTCCTAAAGACGCATAAATTAAGGGTTGTCCGGTTAATTTTTCATAGGGAAAATCAGCCACATCTCGACCCACCGAACTATGATAAGGTCCTGTAAAATGAAACCACGGGGGTAATTCTTTTCTGGGAAATTCTAATTCTGCCGGTTGTTGACTGATTTGAGCTAATTTAGAGTAGCATTCACTGGGATGAGAGAGAGGAGACAAGTTCCATTGCTGTCGATACTCATTAATTGATTCTATGATGGGTTTAATTAGTCGACCTCGTATTTGATAACCTAACCCGTTACGCAGTTGTCCCAACCAAGACGGATTATAGTTCCAGTTAGTAAAATAGGGCGGAACCGTTATTTCTTGGTTCAAGACGACAGCACTACAAATGCTAATAAAGGGAATACTGAGATAATCTGCCACTGAACCCCCTCCAAGAGAGACTTGATCGACTAATAAAGCTTCTACGCCTAGTTTTTTGATGGCTTTGGGGGTATCTCGCAAGACTACGACTATATCGTTTTTGACCCAGTTAATCGTATATTTATAGGCTTCAAGACCACTAAGTTGACCTAACTCCGTTAATTTTTTTGGCGTTATTCCTTTGGGATACTCAGAGTCTCCGACAGCCTGAAATTCTAGGCCAGATGCTAGGGCTTTTGATTCGACATCCAGTATATTAAATACAGTAACGCGATGACCACGCCTTTGTAGTTCTTTGCCCAAGGGAAACATGGTATTCAGATGGCCAGTGGATGGCGGACAAATTAGCCCATAGTGAGTCATTATGATTAAAACCTCAATAAAAATTTTTTGATAAATTATAAATAAAAACTAGAAATAAGAAGTTATTCTTCTAATTTTTTTTGTAACCGTTTCAAGGTTTGATACATTTCAGGCAGCTTTTTATAAATAGCCGATGCTTTTAAATATAACTTATTAGAAACTGCCGGACTACTCGAAACAATTTCTCCGGCCGCCACATCATTAGGGATACCAGTTTGTGCAGTGGCGATCGCACCATCTCCTATTTTAGCTTGGTTAGCCACACCCACTTGTCCTGCTAAAATCACCCGTTTACCCAAGGTAACACCACCAGCTAACCCAACTTGAGAGGCCATGACACAATTTTCGCCAATTTGACAGTTATGGGCAATATGCACTAAATTATCTAACTTGGTGTTACGCCCTATGCGAGTGGTTCCCACCGCAGGGCGATCAACTGCACTATTACAACCGATTTCTACCCCATCTTCTAAGATGACATAACCGGACTGTTCCATCTTAAACCAACCTTCGGGGGTAGGTACAAAGCCAAACCCTTCGGCCCCAATAACGGCCCCACTATGAATCACACAATCATTGCCAATTTGGGCCCGTTCATGAATGGTACAATTAGCGTGGAGTAAAGTGCGATCGCCGATAATTACTTCAGGATAAATAACCACATTTCCCTGAATACAAGCATTATCCCCAATTTTAACCCCCTGTTGAATGATGACATGAGGACCAATATAAACGTCTTTGCCTAGGGTAACACTGGGATCAATAATGGCGGTTTCGTGAATACCAGGGGAGGGTTTAAAGGGAGTATAAAAGAGTTTGATAGCGTGAGCAAAAGTTAAACGAGGTTCTGGGGTGGATAACCAAGCAAGACCTTTTTTTGTCGCTTCTTGTTGTAACGTTTCGTCACAGGGCAAAATTAAGGCACTGGCTGCGGTTTTGGACACCATTGCAGCAAACTTCGGCCCTTCGATATAACTTAATTGTTGGGTTTGGGCTTCGTTAACTGCAGCAACCCCTGTAATCTCAGGGTTATGATCTTCATTAGTGGTTAAACTATGTTCAGTCACTAATGGGCTGAGTTTTTCAACGATTTCTTGAAATTTCATCTCTATAGTAATAATTTATAACGTTATTCCTTATTAGACGTACTTAGGGGTTATACTGTTGCGCGATCGCTGTGATGACTCGAATTTAAACTTAGACTAGATTATTATTTATGCTAATATAATAAATTATATAGTACACCAGTCTTGATTTTAAAAAAATTACATAATATAATAATGCCTAAATTTGATATTAAAAATCTTTATTATATTACTCATATTGAGAATATTTCTTCCATTCTTCAAGAAGGAATTTTATCTCATGGACAAGTAGAGAAACAACAGATTCAGTTCACTCCTATCTATGATAATGAAATTGTTAATAAACGCCAAAATAAAGCAACCCCAGATCGGCAAAGTTTATGGAATTATGCTAATTTGTATTTTCAACCTCGTAATCCCATGATGTATCGAGTTGTTCATGAAAAAACACATAATAATATTGCTATTATCTCAGTTAAACCTAATCTTTTATCAGTATCAGATATAAAAATAACTGATGGCAATACAGCTAATAATACAACTCAATTTTACTCCTTGCCACAAGGGAAAAAAGTCTTACAAAAAAACTGGAAAATTATTCAAAATGAATGGTGGAACGATTCAGATGGTTCAAAACGTATTATTATGTCTGAATGTTTAGTCCCCGAAAAAGTTAACCCGAACCTGATTGAGTCCATATATGTATCAAATTATGATACACAAAAAAAATCCAAAAAATAATTGGTAATGTTAAAATTCCTGTTATTCCTGAACCTAATCTATTTTTCCAACCTAATTTGGCAAAACGAATTGGTAAGAATATTTCGCTAATTAGTGGGGATATGTTTTTCTCAAATATGCAAACTTTAACTATTAGTGTCAATCTTCAAGGAATTATGGGTAAGGGATTAGCATCTAGAGTAAAATATCAATTTCCTGATGTCTATGTTGTTTATCAAGATATGTGTCGAGCAAAACAAATAACTGAAATTAAACCTTGTCTTTATAAACGAAAAACATCAATGGATGAAGAACTTGCTGATCTCAGTTTACCCTTAAATACACCTAACTCTGTTAAATGGTTTTTATTATTTGCTACTAAACGAAAATGGCGAGAAAATTCTCGATTAGAAGATATTGAAGGAGGTTTAGATTGGATCAAAAAAAATGCAAAAAAACAAGGAATTACATCTTTAGCTTTGCCAGAATTAGGATGTGGATTGGGGAATTTAAGTTGGTCTGATGTAGGCCCATTGATGTGTCATTATTTACATGACATTGGTATGAATGTTGCTATTTATTTACCTCGTGAACAAGAAACATCTTCTCAATATTTAGAAGAAAAATATTTGCTTAGGTAGTTATTATTTGTTATCAAATTTTAAAAACTGGGAATAATACACATAAGATAAATTGCTATAGGATAGTAAACAGATGAGTGCTAATCTTCCCAACTTCACCGAATATGGTTATGAATTAATAAAAGTGATAGGACGAAACCGACACGGGGGACGGCTCACTTATTTAGCTAAAGATATTAACCGAAATCATCCAGTTATTATTAAACAGTTTCAGTTTATTTCAGAAGCAAACCCTTGGTGGGGACTAGAAACCTTAGAACAAGAAATAGAATTATTGCAACAACTGAATCATCCCAGAATTCCCCATTATTTAAACTCATTTAGTTGTCCAGAAGGTATGGGTTTAGTTCTCGAATATATCGAAGCAGAATCTTTATCAAAAATTGGTCATCTGAACCCCACTCAAATCAAAACTATCGCCATTTCCCTGTTAGAAATTCTGGTTTATCTTCAAGAACAAATTCCTCCGATTATTCACCGAGATATTAAACCCGATAATATTTTAATTGATGATCAATTGAATGCTTATTTAATCGATCTTGGCTTTGGAAGAGTGGGAATAGAAGAAGTTTCAGGGAGTAGTACCGTTAAAGGAACCCTCGGTTTTATGCCTCCCGAACAACTATCAGGAAGATTAACAAAAGCGTCTGATCTCTATAGTTTAGGGGTAACACTTTTTTGTCAAATGAAAGGTTTATCTTCAACAGAAATGCCCAAATATTTAGATCATAGTGGTTCAATGGATTTATCTAGTTTAGAAAGTCAAGTCAGTGAAGAGTTTATGACTTGGTTATCACAAATGGTAGAACCCAACCCAAGCGATCGCTTTTCCGACGCAACAACGGCGTTACAAGGGTTATTACCTCTAAGAATGCTTCCCCCCGCCTCTGTAACTAAATCATCTCAAAAACCCCTTAAAACCTCTGAAAACCCCCTTTCTACTCACCGAGGGAAAACCATTGGCCTATGCAGTATCATCGGTTTAACTGTCGGTATTAGTTGGGGATGGATTCATCAGGGGTTAGGATTAGGATTAATACTAGGAATAATTTTAGGGTTCGGACTGAGTTTAATCTTTACCTCTCGTCGTTCTTCTGGTTTTTTGGGTATTCCTCCTTTTTCTTGTCTATTTGGGGTCATTTTAACTGCTTTGGCCACAGGATTAATTATTAACCCGGCTTTAATTATTAATGGTTCTCACTATTCTAAAGTTGATTTATGGAACCCCAGAGATTATAAAGTAGCAGAAGGGGTCGGTTTTACCTTATATAGCGATCGCCCATCATCCCAAAAAGATCAACAATTACGAGAATTTTTAAATCAATTTCGCATCGAAGTTAATCGTTATCTGTTTGATCCAGGTTCTCCGAGTTGTTCAACGGAAGTGCATTTTTTTAGGGAAGATAAAAACTATTATGCTGCTGCAAATTATTTTGGACTGAATACAGACTATGGCTTTTTAGTTCGCCCTTTAGTTCGTTCTCCTTTAGTTATTATGAGAGAAGATTCAGGACTAGGAACCCTTACCCATCAGATGATGTATCATTATTTAGGCTGTTCTTATCCTGAAGGAATTCCAGGATGGGCCGCACAAGGGGCTGCGAGTTTCGTAGAGAAATTTCTCGCTTTAGAAGAAGAAGGAAAGGTTAATTTTAGTTGGGGATATCGTAGTAATTGGCGAGATGTGGAGTTAAGAGAAAGATTAAATTATATTGATTTAAAAACCGCATTAATTGAACATGATGATCAAAGTTTATTTCGTTCTTTGTTTTTATTTTTACATCATCAACAAAAATTAGTCCCGTTATTAAATCGTCTTCATGGTGCGAAAAATGATGGTATTCTGCAACTAGAAACTTTATTTAAAGAACCCATTGAAGAAATAGAAAAAGAGTGGCGAGAATGGATGAATACAGAAGCGTTAACCTTGCCAATGGTACAAGCATCTTTTATGAGTTCTCCTGAAGAAACAAAACGAATTAATCCCTATTTACGAAGATATTGGACTTGGGATCTAAAAAAAGAAATGTGGTTAAAACAAAATATCAATTCTCCTGATGTGATTCCTTATTTACAGGGTATTTTAACCGCTCAAAATCCTTATTTATTTAAGTAACACCAATTCTTAACGTTGTCATTGCGAGGGAAAATCACAATTAACCTTTCACTCTTATTGAAAATCCTCCGAAGCAATTATACAAACAACATCAAAGATTGCTTCGGTGTGTTTTTAGTAACAATCAAAGGTTGCTGTTTCTATTACCCCTCGCAATGAACACTTTAATGAATAATGAACCGTTTCACCTAAAATGAGGTAATAGTAAGTTATTCATAGTTTTAGATAGTATAAAATAATAATCAATTAGCTAGTAAAGTTCGGTAAAAACAACTTGACTAATCCTGCCATTAATGCGGTAACAATAGCAACAAAAATAGTACGATTGGTAAAATCTAAATTATCAAGTCTTTTATTCACTCCTGTTAATTCTCCTTTGACATTTGCTACTTCAACTCTTAAATTATTCACATCTTCAGATAATTGTTTTATTTCTTTATGAAGGTTTTCAGATAGTTTATCTATTTTGGTATCAACATCTTTAGAAAGTGTATCTATCCTCTTGTTAACTTGTTCAGAAGATTTATCTATCTTTTGATTAACTTCTTTGAATTGTTCTAGAATAAAGCTTTTTAGTTCTCTGATGTCATTTTCTGTTATGGTGGACATAATCTAATGTTCCTCGTTTCAACTAAAGCTTAACAACAAACTTGATTATTTTTAAGTATAACATCTTATACCAGTTCTCAGAAATAGCTAGAGAGTCCGCCACGTCGCTTTTGTAACGGTTTAAAGCAGCTGCAAGGGAGGTAGACGTATTCATATAAGTTCGTCCTAAGTATTAATATTAAACCACAGACATCCCATAAAAAGGCATAACTTCTGACCAATGGGGACGCTTTCCTTGTTGCCATTGATAATCGGCCAATTCTAAAACACTACTCACTGTCATTCCTAATTGTGATGGGGTTATTAACGGTTGACAAGAAAGATTTAAATCTTGTAGAGTTTTCGCCCAATCTTCAGGGAGCATAACGGTATCATTGACAATAATATCTAAGCCATTGTCTTGTTTATTTTTACAATAAATTGCTCCATAAAATTGACCTCGTGAGGCTTTCATCTGTACATAAATAGGCTCATTAACTTGATAATTGCTCCCCTTAAACCAAGCAAAAGCCGCTAAACTAGAAATGCCAAATAAAGGAATAGTTAACTGTTGAGCTAACGTACGGGCTGTAACCAGACCAATGCGATTACTGGTAAAACTTCCTGGGCCGGTTGCCACAGCAATAAACTTAAAATCTTGCCAGCTTTTCGCTTGAATAAATTCTTGTAAATATTGATGTAAATAATTAGATAATTGTCGATCTAAATTCCAAGTTTTGGTATAATATTCTGTGGAAAAATTACTGAAACTAAGTCCCAATTGTGAACTGGTGGTATGTAACCCTAAACCATAGATAGGAGGAGTCAATGAAGTCATAAACAAATAATCAATGAAACATAGATAAAATCTTAATTATTTTATCAACTGTTGTGATCTCCATTGAATAATTGATAATTTATAATCAGATAATGATCACATCTGGGGAAACCCTAAACAAACTCTAATTTTGTTCTTCAGATTGACGACAATTGCCTAAACCGGCGTAACGCGACTTTTTCAGGAGCCAATCGTGACCCATACTACCCTCACAGAAAACCCCGCCAAATCCTTTGACCCGCAACACTTTGATAACTATGTGATGCACACCTATGGACGGTTTCCCATCGCCATTGATCGGGGTGAAGGGTGTCGTCTTTGGGATACCAAGGGCAAGGAATATCTCGATTTTGTGGCTGGTATTGCCACTTGTACCCTCGGCCACGGCCATCCTGCTTTAGTCAAAACCGTCAGCGAACAAATTCAGTCTTTGCACCATGTTTCTAATTTATACTATATCCCCCAACAAGGAGAACTGGCACAGTGGCTAGTAGAGCATTCTTGTGCTGATAAAGTATTTTTCTGTAATTCTGGCGCCGAAGCTAACGAAGCAGCCATAAAACTCATTCGTAAATATTCCCATACGGTTCTTGACTTCCTAGAAGAACCGGTTATCTTAACCGCTAAAGCCAGTTTCCACGGACGAACCTTAGCCACCATTACCGCCACTGGTCAACCCAAATATCAACAGGACTTTGAACCCTTGATGCCAGGGTTTGCCTACGTTCCCTACAACGATATCAAAGCCATAGAACACGCGATCGCTGATCTCGATGAAGGAAACCGTCGGGTGGCTGCGATCATGTTGGAACCTTTACAGGGAGAAGGAGGGGTAAGACCGGGAGAAATCGAGTATTTCCTCCGTTTAAGAAAAATTTGTGACGAAAATAATATCTTATTAGTTTTTGATGAGGTACAAGTGGGAGTGGGCCGCAGTGGCAAACTGTGGGGTTATGAAAACCTAGGGGTTGAACCGGATATCTTAACCAGCGCCAAGGGGTTAGCCGGAGGGGTTCCCATTGGGGCGATGATGTGCAAAGAGTTTTGTAACGTTTTGACCCCTGGAACCCACGCCAGTACCTTTGGGGGCAACCCCTTAGCTTGTGCCGCAGCCTTGACGGTCCTCAAAACCATTGAAACTGATGATCTCTTAAACAACGTACAGGCCAGAGGCGAACAGTTACGCACTCGTTTACGGGCGATCGCACAAAAAGATCCCACCTTATTTACCGATGTTAGAGGATGGGGATTAATTAATGGTATGGAAATTAACGAAGAAATGTCGATTACTTCCATTGATATTGTTAAAGCTGCTATGGACGAAGGATTATTATTAGCCCCGGCTGGACCGAAAGTATTACGTTTTGTTCCCCCTTTAATTGTCACAGAAGATGAAATTAATCAAGCAGCTGATCGCTTAGAAACAGCGATTAATAAGGTTTGTGCTGCTACAGTTAATTAGAAATAGAAGCAAGAGTGCGTTATTTTTTAGCGGACTCTTGTTATCATATCGGTGAGCCAATAAGAGGATTATTAATATGAATGATGAGATTACAAAACGAAAATTATTAGATGCTATCTCTCACGGTTCTATTTTTTTTAGTGCTACTTTTGTTTCTATTGGGGTTCCCATTGCCATCTTTTTCATATCCAATGATGAGATTGTCCAAAACAATGCAAAAGAGGCGTTGAATTTTCACTTAAATGCTTGGGTGTATGGTATTATTTTCGGAATTTTAACCGTTGTTATCATCGGTTGGCCATTGTTAGCTATTTTAGGTATCGTTACTTTAGTGATGCCTATTCTTGCCATTATTAAGGTGTTGAGTGATCCTAATCAAGTGTATCGTTATCCTTTTATTTTTAGAGTCTTATAAGCCATTTATTTATCACTTGCTTGAATGGCGGTAATGACCACAGTATTAATAATATCTTCTACCGTACAACCCCGACTTAAATCATTGACGGGTTTTTTTAATCCTTGTAAAATCGGACCAATGGCGATCGCTCCGGTTTCTCTTTGGACAGCTTTATAGGTATTATTCCCTGTATTTAAGTCAGGAAACACAAATACGGTTGCAACTCCTGCCACTTCTGAATTGGGCATTTTTTGCGCTGCAACGGTCTTATCTACCGCAGCATCATATTGTATCGGCCCTTCAAACAAAAGGTCTTGACGGCGTTTTTTAGCCAGAATGGTGGCTTGTTTGACTCGTTCTACATCTTCTCCTATTCCTGACTCTCCAGAGGAATAAGACAATAAAGCAACTCTGGGAAAAATACCAAAGGTTTGAGCGGTTTCTGCCGAAATAATGGCAATTTCTGCTAATTGTTCGGCGGTAGGGTTCGCATTAATCGCACAGTCTCCATACACTAGCACTTTTTCGGGTAAACACATAAAAAAGACCGAGGAAACTAACTGATATTCGGGTTTAGTTTTTATGATTTGTAATGCCGGTCTTATGGTGTTTCCTGTGGTATGAATTGCCCCTGACACCATACCATCGGCATCCCCTAAATATACCATCATTGTACCAAAATAAGACACATCCATTAACATATCTTTGGCATTTTCTAAGGTTATTCCTTTATGTTTTCTAAGTTCATATAAGCTTTTAACATAATCATCTAACTTCAAAGAATGCAAAGGATTAATAATCTTGAGATTATTAATATCTAATTGAATACCATGACTTTGTATTGTGCGTTCAATACGAGTTTTTTCTCCCAATACTGTAATATCAACAATATCTTGAGATAAAAGGGTCGCCACTGCTTTAAGAATACGGGGATCTTTTCCTTCGGGTAAAACAATATGACGTTTATTTAATTGTGCCTTTTGGATTAAATTATAAGTGAACATCTTCGGGGTAATTCCCTCAACTTCTATTTTATTAATCAGATGTTCTAAAATAGGTAAGTTAACCGATTTATCAAATAGTTCAATACTCCAATTAATCTTTTCAATATCTCCTGCTTTTAAAGAACTATCGACGGTTTGTAACCGAGATGCAGTAGGATAAGTATAAGTATCCACCCAAAGGATAGGTAAGGGATCATTTAATCCTCCAATTAATTGACCAATTGACAATTCTAATTCACATTCTGTTGTCAACAAGATACCAGCTAAATTCGGATAATTGGTTGATTGATGGGCTTGCAATGCACCAATAATAACGTCCCCTCTATCTGATGGAGTTACCACTAAATCATTATCTTGTAATTGGGTGATTGCGTGTTGCATTTGCATGGCAGCAATGAGATAATTAAACACTAAATTATTTAACCGTTTTTCGCCATATAAGACCTTAGCTTTTAACTGTTCTGCTACTTCTTTCATTCTGGGACTATCTAACTTTTTATCATAGGGAATAACTGAAAATAAATAGTTATTTTTACTATAGGTTTGTTGTAAATAGTTATTTAAAAAATTAAGATCTGAATGAGCAACTTTATTAATAATAATACCTAGAATTTTACAATGTTTTTCTCGGTAGGAATCAGCAACAATTTTAAGAGAAACACTA
>NZ_PRLH01000070.1 GCF_003013815.1 Cyanothece sp. BG0011
AAGCCAGATAGTCAGTGGTGTAAAGATTGGACAGAGGCAGATAGAGACAAATGGGTACATCGTTTAGGTAATTTAGTTTTGCTTTCCAGAAAGAAAAATTCTGCTGCACGAAATTATGATTTTGAGGAAAAGAAAAGTAAGTATTTCAAAGAAGGCAACACAACAATTTTCCCTTTAACTATTGATGTCGTCAATCAAGAGCAATGGACAATTAAACAAGTAAAAGATAAACAAGAAAAATATGTTAAAAAATTAACTGAACTCTGGAAAATCGAATACAGTAATGTTCAGACTCAACTATCGAATTCTATGGAGATAGAAGAGATAGAGCAAGCTGAATTATTACTTAAACAACTGAGAGAAAAATTAGTTCAACAGTAAACTTATCTGCTGGATTTAATGGCTTTTTAAACTTGTTGATGGGCTTAATATTATTAAGCCCCTACGAGCTTGATTAAGATACAGTGTTAATTATTTACTTTTGATTGGCTTATGATGGGTTATTTAGGTTAATCGTTAATGAGGGGTTAGGTTGAACTTTGTTTAAGTCCGTTATGATTGTACTAGGTATCTAGATAATTATAGTGATATAAAAAAAGATTATATGAACAGTAACACCGTCAGTTTATCTGCACCTCTCAATTTAGATATTGATTTAACTGACGAGCAATTTTTTCAGCTTTGTCAAAATAACCATGATTTGAGATTTGAGCGCACCGCAACCGGACAATTAATTATAATGCAACCCACCCGAAGCGCAACCAGCGAGCGTAATGCTGAGTTAACCTATCAATAAAAGGAATTGTCTCAGAGTATGACAATAAAGAGCAACCTGTCAAACTTATTACTTGTTGTGGAGAGAAATTAGTTGAAAAATTTAGTAATATTTATAATTTTCATATACCCTATCTTGATCAAGAAAATATCGGTAAGATTGAGACTATTACTTTACTACTTAATCAAAATAAAGAATTTTTAGGAGATTCCACTAAATCATCTTTACTAAAGTGCCATCAACCTCGAATCTTACGGCTTTTACGCCAAGCTTGCCAGCCTACATATCCTAATAATACCGTGGCCGCGATCGCAAATCCCCAACCACTGGGAATATTAGATAGTCCTAACGCAATACTACCCACCCATAACGTTAAAGCATAGATAAATAATACAGTTAGACGGTGGGAGATTCCGGCTTGAATTAAACGATGATGCAGATGACGGTTATCGCCAATAAAAGGGGATTTTCCTTGACTAATACGAGAAATAATGACCACAGACATATCTAAAATCGGTACAGCTAACACCACAAAAGGTAATAACACCGCCGTCACTGCTACCGTGGCCATAGTTGCCACTTTCACCAAACCAATGACTCCCACACCAGCGAGGGTAAACCCCATAAAATAAGCCCCACCATCCCCCATAAAAATGCTTGCAGGGTTAAAATTGTAGCGGAGAAACCCTAACGCAGCACCAGCTAAAGCGGCCGCAATTAAAGCCGCGGCCGGTTGTTCCATGAATAAGGCTAACACCATCATCACCACGGCAGAAATGCCACATCCACCGGCGGCTAACCCGTCTAACCCATCGATCCAATTAATGGCATTAGCCATGCCTACGAGCCAAATAACGGTAATCGGAAGACTTAATACACCAATTTGGACTAAGCTACCAAACGGAACCGATAGGAATTCAATACGCACTCCCACCCCCCAAGCAGCACTAGCTACGACGGTTTGTAAGAGAAGGCGAGTCATAGGGCTTAAATTATAGAGATCATCAGCCAACCCAATGAGGAAAAAAGCCACTCCTCCGATAGTAACGCCCCAGATTTCCCATTCTTTATGAGGGGGTAACCAACCAAACCCTCCAAAAATCCAGACCAATAAAAGAGCAATGACAGTTCCAGCAAAAATAGAAACCCCACCCAGACGAACCATCGGACGGCGGTGAATTTTGCGATCGCTTTCTTCTTTACTATTACCTTTTGGGTTATCTACCAGACCTTTTCTTTGTCCAAACTCGTTAATGATGGGGGTACTCCACCAAACCACCACCAGCGCGATGATAAAAGCAACGAGATGATATAGTTCTGTTGGCATTAACATGGGTTTGGTTTGTCCCTTGCGGTTGTGTGTAACAATTTTTACCTTAAGTTACTCTATTTTGGCTAACCCTGTAAACTGTTAATTATATGCGAGTCTGATCACCCCTTTGAAGTAAATTTATGATGCACGGTTTTATTCCTCCTCACCGCTTTTTTCCCTATTTATCCTGGACTGAAATAGACTCAATGGAAGATAAGGAAAATGTGGTTATCGTGCAACCCATTGGAGCGATCGAACAACATGGTCCCCATTTACCGATCGCAGTTGATTCTGCTATTAGTTTAGGGGTTTTGGGTAAAGCCTTAGAAAAATTAGATTTAGAGATTCGGGCTTATAGTTTACCTTGTCTTTATTATGGCAAATCTAATGAGCATTCTGGCTTTCCTGGAACCATTACTTTAAGTGCAACGACTTTATTATCGGTGATCACAGAAGTGGCTCGAAGTGTTTATAATTCAGGGTTTCGTAAACTGATTTTAATGAACTCCCACGGGGGACAACCCCAAATTATGGAAATTGCAGCCAGGGACATTCATCAACAGTATCAAGATTTTTCGGTGTTTCCTTTTTTTACTTGGCGAGTGCCTAATATTGCCAAAGAATTATTAACCCCTCAAGAGTTAGAATATGGTATCCATGCAGGGGATGCAGAAACAAGTATTATTTTGTCTTTATTGCCAGATCAAGTAAAAATGTCCCAAGCGGTTAAGGAATATCCCCAAGGGTTGCCAGAAGATAGTTTAGTGAGTATGGAGGGAAAGTTACCCTTTGCTTGGTTGACTAAAGAGTTAAGTACAAGTGGGGTGATGGGAGATGCTACCGCAGCGACTAAAGAAAAAGGCGATCGCATCTTAGCGTCTGTTTCTGATGGTTGGGTTCAAGTGATTAAAGATGTTTATCGTTTTAGGCAACCTTTAATAAAATAAAAATAGGAAAGCAATAGGATTGGTTTATCGATTTTGGAAACGTTGATTATTTTATTTTTGATACTTGCTTAATCATCTCTTTCATTCCAAAGTACAATATTTTGCGGAATATAATAGTACCACCAGTAATAAGACTTTGGATAATACTGTTCTTGTGAACTTGGTAAGATATGTTTTTTCTTGATAAGTATTTTTTTAAATTGTTCATCTAAAAAATATAGCTGATCGCTATATTTTTTAACGCTACAATAGCTTTTTCCTAACTGTATAGTAGGGCAAATTTCATCTCTAATAATTAAAGGATCTATATAATCCCAATATTCCCAAGCTTTTATATATTTTGAATCGTTTTGCATACCATTAATAAAGTCATCATATTCTTCTTCTCCTTCCCACATAACTAATTCATTCTCTTTTGTATCCCACCAATAATCCCAGGAACTTTTTTTGTCTTGAGCTTGCATACACTGCTCGATAAAATTCTTCCAAATTATTAGTTTAGAAGGTAAGTCATTATCTAGCTCTGATTGAAAAAGATCTATAATTTTTTCTTCATTTGCTTGAAAAATATTTTCAAATTCATTAATAATTTGGCGAGCTTTTAGTAAATCTTTTGAAGATAGCTTAGAGCTATTAATATGAGTTTGTAATTTACCCAAAAACTCAATTACACGCTGAAAGTTTTTTTCTTCTAACTGGCTATTTCTGTTCACAGATGATTGTTTGAAGTCAAAGACTTTATACTTTAAATTTTCTAGAGAAAAAATACAACTATCTAGATATTCGTTCATAGATGATGTTGGATGTATTTCTAGATTCTGCTCTAGAGTGCGAGGATATATCATTTTAAGATAAGTTTCATACCAATTATTATTAAGAGATGATTTCATATACATTAATCTTTGATAAAGGAGATTTTTTTGTAACTTCACTAAAAGTTACGAAAGCATAGAATACTTGTACTTTTTAAAAGTTTTTGCAACAGAACTTTTCTAGGCTAACAAATACACGAGAATATAAATTGGCAATTGCTAATCTGCTCAAAACTCCTTACAATAAAGTAAGGAACAAAAGAAAGGAAAAAAGTAATGCCTTATGCCACCATAACCAGTAAAGGGCAAGTAACAATCCCAAAAGAGATTAGAGACTATCTCAAACTAGACACAGGAACTAAAGTAGATTTTGTGATAACCGAAACAGGAGAAGTCAAAGTCATTCCCTTAGTGACCAACGTTAAAACTTTATCAGGAATGTTAGAGCGGACTAAAAAAAAAGCTGTCACCCTAGAGGACATGGACGAAGCAATTAGGAAGGGTGCAAGTGATTGGACTTGATACAAATGTCTTAATTCGTTACCTAACAAAAGATGATGAAACTCAATGGCAGCAAGCACAACAAATCATTGAAAGTGGTCAACAGTGCTTTATTGCTAACATAGTTTTATGCGAAATAGTATGGGTATTGAAAGGGGAAGCATATCAATACACTAAAGATGATATTATCAAAACTTTAGAAGCGATGCTATCTTGTGAGAGTTTTGAGTTTGAAAATCGTTCAGCTTTTTATCAAGCTTTACAACGTACAAAACAAGGAAGAGCCGATTTTTTAGATTATCTAATTAGTGCGCTCGCTATTCAATTGGGAGCATCATACACCACTACTTTTGACCGCAAACTGAAAGATGAAAAAGGTTTTCAATGTTTGTCGATTTGATTATTAGAAGTTAAATTTTGATTGATCTGTAGAATTTATAGCATTTCCTATACCCATGAGATAAATTATGAAAAAAACGATGTATGCGATCGCTTGTTAGCCTCTGTTTCTGATGGTTGGGTTCAAGTAATTAAAGATGTTTATTGTTTTAAGCAACCGTCTCCTAAATTTTAACCATTGTTGTTGAGTCCCAGATGTAAGACAATGGCTGCATCAACTGACTGCATTAATTTGTCGCTCAACAAACCTATTAGACTTCCATTTATACGTTGTTTAGAGATAGTTCGGATTTGTTGTGCCTGTACTTTAGACGGTTTTGGTAAACTACTGTCTGACGGTGATAGAAATACCTCAAAGGGATAAATTCGACTCACATTAGAAGTAATGGGTAAAATGGTGACGGTAGAAGCTGCACGGTTATTAATATCATTACTGACAATTAACACAGGACGATTTTTAGAAATTTCAGACCCTACAGACGGGTTAAGGTTGGCATAATAAATCTCACCACGTTTCATCGCCTAATCCATCGCCAATGGTCATATCCCAGGCTTCGTCAACTTCAGTAGAAGCCTCTCTATAAGCCTCTTCTAGTTCTTTTTCCTGCAATAAGTTCAAGGCAACTGAAATCACCTCAGAGCGCGATTTATAGCCTTTAGCTGTCTTGTAATGTTCGATAAACCTTGTCAGGGTGGGAGGCAAGGAAATGGATAACTTTTGCGACTGCATGGTAATACTATTTAGTCATCAATAATCTTACTATCTATTTTACTCTCTTTTGATGGGCTTAAAACCCCATACATCTGTTTAATTAGAATTAGAATTAATAATTTAATTTTATTATCATAAATAGTTTCAACAGCGAACAGCGATAACTGGTAACTGTTCACTGTTCACTGACTAATATCTTGGTTTAACAATTAAACGACGATTCGGTTCTTGTCCTCTGCTTTCCGTGGCAATATCTTCGACATTCTTAAAAAAGGAATGAATCTGACGACGTTCAGCTGAAGAAAGGGCAGTCATTTCGACTTCTTGACCGGTTTGACGAACCCTTTGGGCAATATCTTCTGTGAGGGTTTTTAACTGTTCAAGACGCTGCAAACGATACCCATTCAATTCAACTGTAAACCCTTGTTGCTCCTCACTATCAACGGTTAAATTAATCAAAGTATTAGCTAAATATTGAATTGCGTCAATGCCTTCTCCTTTCTCTCCTAATAACATTAAAATCTTATCAAGGGGTAACTGAGTTTCATCGATAATTAACCAGCATTCGGTCGTTCCTTCTAGTTCATTTTCCCGATAATCAACCTTAACATTACTGGGAAAACCCATCAAGTTTAAGAGGTTTTCTAACCATTCTTGACCTGCTTGTTTTTCTTGTTCCATAGTAATCACTTGAATCGATATTTTATCTGTCTTGCCTTGACCTGACTCTCTATTATTATTTTGTGTCTTGCTAAAACGCACAGAAATCATGCGTTTTAGCTTAGGGTGACAACTTTAAGAGGTTTTCTCTTTTTTCTTAGAACGCTTTTCAAAGGGGAGGGTTTCTCTTCCTTTTTCTGCTTTTTCTTGTTCTTCGAGTAACTTTTGCAAGTTTTCGGGTAGGGGTTCCCGCATTAAAACGAGGGTTTGTAGGGTTTGAAAAACGTTAGCTACCACAATATACATTAAAACCCCGGCCGGTAAGGGGAAAAAGAGAAACATTCCACTAAACAGAAGCGGTGTAATCTTATTGATAGCCTGTTGTTGTTGGGCCCCACCTCCAGAAGAACCGGACAATTCTTGGTTAATGTAAATACTGGCACCAAAAAAGAGAATCATCCCTAAAATATCGTAGTTGATGCTGCCATCGTCATTTACCACACCCACTTGTCCTAAAGCTTTGATAAAGAGGAATCCGGTATTAGCAGCAATCCCCGGAATCGTGGCTTGAATAGTGGCTTCTCCGGGGGCTAAGGCTTCGATGGTGCCATCTTCATTAATTTTTACTCTTTCTTCCCCTTTGGTGACTTCATAGGTGGGTTGAATGTCACTATCGGGGTTCTGCTCAACTAATTTAGATAAGGATTTTCCTTCGTTGGTTTGAAATTCGATGGTTGTCTTTTCTCCAACCCCTAGCTTATTACCTCCGGGTAACAAGGCCGCCATGGGATAATGAACCCCATCACTGACGTAGATATTATTGGTTTTGGTGGCGTAGGGTTGGGGGACAACCCGTTCAATTTGTTCTGAGGGCAAAATTTGGACATCAACGGTATAGTTAATGTTAGCGAAGGGCGATCCTCTTAAAGTGGCAAATAAAGCGAACAGAATGGGCATTTGTAATAAGAGAGGTAAACACCCGGCTAAGGGGTTACCAAACTCTTGCATCAGTTTGCCCATTTCTTCTTGCTGTTTGGCGGGATCATCTTTATAACGACGCTGAATGTCTGCTTGTCGTTCTTTCATTAAAGGTTGAGTAATCCGCATTTTACGCATATTGCGAATTTGGCCGGCACTTAGGGGGTACAAACCAAAGCGGATGACTAAGGTTAGGGCAATAATCGCAAAACCATAGCTTGGCACAATCCCGTAGAAAAAATCTAGGATTGGCAACATAATATTTGTGGAAATAAATCCGATACCAAAATCCATTCGTCTTAATCCAAGTAGTTCCCTGATGGGGTGAGCTTTTGTCTAATCTATTCAATAATAGGAGAGAGTAACACTGGGGTTATCTCTATCCTGATGTTAGAAGTTATTGGGCGGTAATCGCTTCAACTGATCTTCCTGTTTTATCGGCGACTTTTTCGGCCATATAATCATAAATTTCTCGGAAGCGAGGAACGGCTCGCATTTCTAAGCGACTTTTATCTCTAAGGGTGACAACAATATCTCCCCATAATCCAATTCCACGGGGGATTTTGGCAATTTTGACAATTTCACCATAAATGATGTCGGTGCGATCGTTACCCATCCAACCACCGGTTATGGAAATACGGCGATCAGTAATCCGATAACGTAACCAAATGGCACGGACGATCGCCCCAACTGTCAAGGGCAAACAAATGACGGTGAATCCTAACAATATATTAATGATTAAATCCCCAATGTGAGGACCCCCTTCATAAAAGGTGTTCTCTCTTATACCCATAAATTATCTCGGCTTTAATTAACAACTCTTCTAATTCTCGCAAAAAATGTTCATATTTGCACTCTGTTGTGTTACGCTTGACCACAATAACCACCTGATGGCCTGGTTTAATTTTAGGCAAAAAAAGACGAATTATTGCTTTAATTTGTCGTTTTATGCGATTGCGAACCACGGCTTTTTTACTGACTTTTTGACTGATGGAAATGCCAAATTGTGTCGGTGGTTTAACTTCTTGTTGATCATTTTGCCAAAATACCCGCATAACCAAGTGGGAACTTTGATAGCGTTTTCCACGGTTATAAACGGTTTTAAATGCCTTGGGATGTCTTAGGCGGTTTGGTTTGGGTAATCCCACGAGTGGCCCATATTGGTTAATTTTCTTGGGAATCTACACGGATAAACGATATCTTCCTTTTTTGCGCCTTGCTTGGATGACTTTACGCCCATTACTTTTTCTCATGCGCGCACGAAACCCTGATGTTCTTTTTTGTTTACGGTTGGTTCCCCCTAAGGTACGCTTAGTCACAATTATGATCCTCCAAAAACGTTATTTTGTTTAAGTCTTTAAATACACAGTCTACCATTATAACATATTCATAGACAATCGAACAAGTTGAATGGAACGCGATCGCTTTCTGACCTAAAATTTATTTTCATAGCGAATGGTAGCTTCATCTAAAGTATAGTCGTAAGAAAAGCGAATTAAAGCATTATCTTCGAGTTTATAAACCGTTTCTACCACAGGAAATAACCGTAAGTTAGTTAATCCAATACTCTCACCAAATTTTGTTGTTTGTTGGTTGGTATTAAACACCCAATCTTGTAAGAAAGGTAAAATAACGACTGCTGACTGTACCACCCCTGTTTGTAATAACTGACTAGAATTTTGTTGTTGTAATTGTTCAACAGCAGGAGGCAATTGTTGACTAAATAAAGTTGATAATTCAGTATTAGTTAAAGGAGGGTTGCTAGAAAAAGAGACAATAGGCGATCGCAATAAATCACCGATAGAATTAGTGCCTAAATTATTAACTTCAATACATCTTGCTAAAGCTCTTAGATTTTCAGGTGACGTTTTATTATAATTAGTAATCGGAGGAGAATTAGGATCATTAAATTGACAAACATCTCCAATAATATTGTTAATATTGGGTAACACTTCATCAGCACTTCCTTGTACATTTAATGTTATTTCTGCTGATTTTGCCCTACCACTTTGTACAATATCATCGGGAATTTCATTATCTTGAATGGAACGAAGAGCAACGGCAAAAATATATAGTTTTAGCTCTAAATCAATGACAGGATTTAATAATCCTTGTTCAGGCAAAAAGGTTAAAGTATTTTGATTTTGATCGCTAATAAAAACACGAGTCACTGGGAAATTAATTTGCCCACTATTTATTTTAATTTGTCCTGATGGTTCAACGGTTAAAATTTCTATTAAAGATAAACGATTAATTTGACCATTTAACGTTAAATTACCACTAAGATTAAGATTAGCACCAATATTAAGAAAACTTCTAGGAATAAGACTGGTTCTTTCGTTTTCAATAGCAATATTATCAAGGTTTATTTGAAAATCATTTAATTGAGGAGGAATAACGATATTATTTTCAGAGGCAAGGGTTCCTAACCATTTTTCTAGTAATACTGATGTTTCTTCAGGTTTTATATTTAACTTAGGTAGCTTTATTGTCCCTTCTGTCAAGTTAAGATTTCCACTAATTTTAGGATTAATTAATGCTCCTGTAATGAAAACATCACCATTAATTAGCCCTTGATAAATTCCTGAGTCATTAATTTCATTTTGTCTAATTTGAATGGTCAGAGTATTATTAATTGTTGGTTGATTTTCAAGGGGTAATAAGGGTAAACTCCCTGTAATTCCTAAGCGACTTTTTACAACATCTACAGCTAAGTTTTCAACATTAATACTTCTATTGTTTATGTTAGCTCCTCCATTCAAAGTGATTACAGTAGGAATTAAATTATTGGTAAATTTTGCATCATCTAAGTTTAAGTTAATTTGACTATCAGAATCTAAAGAAATTCTCAATTGATTATCAATAGAAATTTTACCTTGAATATTAGCTGTAACGTTTCCGTCTCCACCAACCCAAATAATTTGATCAAGGGTTAAAGGTGATAATAAAGTAAAAGATTCTCGTGTTAAATTAGCTGTAATTTTAAACTGATCATTTTTATTTTCTACAATAGGAAAAGGTAGAGTAGCAGAAACATTGATATATTCAGGTTGATTGGTTGCTACCTGTAATTTATCATTACTATAATTAAATTGACCCTCTAAGTCAATATCAAGCGATCGAGCATTAATCACACCTTCATTAAATTCAAAGATACCATCAACAACAGGATTTTTTAAGGTTCCATTGACGATTCCTTCTATATTAATTGAACCATTAACATCACTAGGAATAATAATTAAGTTACGGACTAAATCTAAAGTAAAATTTTCGACTTTAAAAGCTGATGAGTCTAAAGAATACTGACCACTATTATAAGATAAATTAAGAATTCCTAATGCAGTAGTTGTACCTAGTTGAATCATAGGATTAACGGAAATAGTTCCATCTTTCAATTGTCCATTGATGGCGATTTTATCAATAGGAATTACCTGTGAACCTTCCATGACTAACCCTAATGATGGCACAATTGAAGCGGTAGAAGGTTGAGGGTTCCATGTCCATTCATTCCCTTGAAACTGCATAGCAAGTTGAGGATTTTCAATGGTTCCATCTAAAATGATTTCTGCATTATATTGCCCTTTAATATCTAATTCTCTCGGTAAATCTCCTGCTTGGGTTTTGGCAAAAATTTCTTTAATTTTCTGGTCATTTTTCCAAAATAGATACAGTTGTTCAGCAATAGAATTTAAAGTGTTTCCCACAGGGTTAGGTTTAACCTTTTCTGCTGTAGTAAAGTTAGGTTGTTTCAGTTGAAGTAATCTTAATAAACTATCCCAATTGTATAATTGTAAAGCAGTTAATAAATCTTGAATCTTTCCTTGATTAATATCAATTTTTCCTTGAACTTCTCCTGAGTTAATATTTAAGTTACCAACAATATTATAATTACTATTTCCTATAGTTAGTTGGGTTTTTTCGAGTAAAATTAGTCCGTCTTGATATAATAAAGATGCTTTCAATTGATTAGCGATTACATTACCAAAACGAGGTGATGTAATGGTTACTTTTCCTAAAATATTTAAGTCCGATGGGTTGAAACTTATTTCTAGATTAATTAATCCTCCTAAATAGTCAGGTAATCCATAGTTTCCTAAAGGTGCTATTTCAAGATATCGATAGGTAAACTTTCTACATTAGCGACTAAATTATCATTGTCACGTTTTACCCTAGCAATAATGGGAGTATTATTATCATAGGTTTGGCGAATTTCAAAGAAGTCTATAATAGAAACTAAAGAGCAATTTTCTTGAAAACAAGGATTAATAATAGCGGTGATTTTATCTTGTTTTCCTTCTATATTAAGAGAAATTTGGTTCAAAGTATTGATATTGAGTTTACCTCTTAATTCGGGTTCAAATTGTTGCTCATTAAATCCTAAATTTGTTAAAATTACATCACCTACTATCTGTAAATTTCCTGGTGATAACGGTGCAGTTAAGAGATTTTTTCCTAATAAGATTCCTGTCAGGTTACCTTGTCCTGTTAATTCTACTTTTGTGGGTAAAAATTGTTGATTAATTGGAATTTTATCTAGTAATTGTGTTAAGGGTAATTCACTTAAATTAAAGTTGGTTTCAACTTCTAAAGAAATAGTTTCAACATCAGGAGATTGCCACACATTAGAAACAGTTAAATTGCCCTGTGCATTAATAGTTTGTTCTCCGACTTGTAAAGAAAATTGTCGAAGATTAATAGGGATAAGTGAGACAGACGGTAAAATGGAATTGAGAGGAAGAGACGCATTAATTGAAGTATTTATGGTATCTGCTGGAAAATCAGAAAATAAATTAGCATTCAAGCTAGATAATTCAATATTTTTGGTAGTAATATTAGCATCGATAATATTATTACTAATATCTCCATTAACGATTAAATTTCCATTTCCTATCTCTATTTCAGTCTTAGTATAACCAGTAACATCATTAAAATTTAATTGTAATAAAGAAGATAAACTAGCTGTTAAATTAGCTTCTAAATTTTTAATCGTTAAAGTTGGATAATTTTTAAAGGAAAAAGGTGCAATAGATAAAGGTGTCGTTGTTGCATTAATGTTAATTTGTCCTTGATTTAATTCAGTGTTTGCTGTTAAACTGCGATTCGCAATTAACAGATCACTATTAGCAGTAATTTGTAAAGTGTTAAGATTAGATATTAAATTAGAAAGAGTTAGCGATCGCAATTTTCCTTTTATATTTATATCGCTATTAATTAAGTTAATAGGAACTGGAATATTAGGAATAATTTGATTAACCGATAAACTGTTAATAGTAGCAACTGCTTCTAAAGACTCATTTTCTAATTTACCCGTTGCTGTGACTAGACTATCTTCTATTCTAAGAACTATATTTCCATCTCCATCAACTCCACTTAAGTTAAGGTTTCCATTATTCCAAATAGTTTCTAAATTACCCGAAATATTCAAACGAGAATTACTAACTGATACAGGAATAGGTAAGTTAGAAATAAACGTATTAATCGGTAGTTCTAATGTAGTAATATTTGTCTTTAATTGACTATCATTAATATTGCTATTAATGATAACTCTTCCTTCATCAACCGATAACAAAAGATTTGAATTAACATCAAGAGATTGGAGAAAAGATTGATTAATTTCTCCTGATAAACGAAGGTTACCTTGTTCTAAAATCAAATTATTAGGACATTGAAGGTTGATTTCAACACAAATAAGCGTAGCGAAAGGAGTTAAACTTAGTGACTCTGTATTAAGAGAAGATTGCCATTTTTTTGTTGTTAAACTTCCACTCCCCGTAATATTGATAATTCCCTGTTCCGTCCGAATAGCTGTATTTTTTAATAATAAATTATTTTGTTTTATAACAATCTCACCTTGACTAATAATAGTCGTATTAGGTTGGGAAAAATTACCAGAGGTTTGCCACTCAATTAAACCATCAATATCACCCAATTTTCCTTTAAATTCTCCTGTTGCTTGTAATACATTCAAATTTAAATTAGAAGGTAAACTATAATATGTATTAACTAAATTTTGACTCGGTAAAGCGGTTTGAAAGTTAAAATCAATAGGAAACTGTTTAATATCAATCGGTTTATTTTGTTTAATTAATTGACTAATATTTTGCTTAATAGTTCCCTTTGCTTGTATTTGTCCCCCTGTTTGCGGTTCAATTAAAAATTGCTCTAATACAGTTTGATCTAAACTAATTTTAAAGTCAGCTAAAATAGTTTTAAACAGTGTTCTTTCCAAAGTGATCAATTGATCATTAATGAATTTTCCTTGAATGATAGGATTAGTGATTAACCCAGTAACATTAATATTAATATTAAACTTTCCCTTTGCTTGTATGGGTAACTTAATGGGGAGAACTTCCAAAATATTATCAATATTGAAATTTTGAACATTAATTTTGATATTATTCCCTTTTTGCCAATCATAATAACCTTGTAAAGTGGTAATAATATCTCCTAAAATAATTTTTCCTTGTTGAATTAGTATCTTGTTTTCCTCAAATTGAACAGCTAAATCTGCTTGTATTGGTTTTTTAAGAGAGTTAGCTGTTGCTTGAAAATCGCCTAATTGTACATTTCCTTGCCCTTTAGTTTCTCTCAAATCTCGTAAAGAAGGTAAATTAAGATTTAAATTAGCCTTAAGATAACTATCATCAAGATTAAAAGGAAGATTGGGAAGAATAGACAACCAAGCTTGCAAAGGTAATTGATTGAGTTGTAAGCTTATTTTGCTTTTGGTACTTTTAACAAACGTTTCTCCTTGCAGTTGAATTTCATTACTTTCTAGTAACCCTAAACTAAGATTATAAAGCCACTTTCGCTGTTCACTTTTTTGATATTCTAAATTGCCAGAAGCTTTAATATTGACTGTTTTTTCCGATTGATAAGGTAATAAAATAATTTCAGTATTTTTAACATTAACCGATAAATCGAAATTCAGAGGAATAACTTCGTCCGTGGCCTTGACATTTAACCATTGGCCTGGCTTTTTTTCACGAATTTTAACCGTTACCTTTTGAGGAGAAACATGAACAGCTAACTTTCTTTGTAATAAAATGGTTAAAGGATTGAACGTAACCTTAATGGTTTCGGCCCTTAACTGACTACTGTATTCAGTCGTCTCTGGAATATAAGCATCCTCTAGCTGTAAACTGGTAAAAGAAAACCCCTCTAACTCACCAATCTCAACGGGACGATAAATAACTTTACTGAGTTGTTTTTCTAACCAAGGAGGTAAATACTCCCTCAACAAGAAACTTAACCCCGTATAACCGATGAAAACGAGAGTCACAGAAGTCGTTGCAATAACAATAGTCTTCGGTTTTCTGGCAAATCTGAGAAAACGGTTAAACCAACTAGACAAGGGGTTTGGAGGTGGGGGAGACTGACTCATGAGGATTCGAGGATGAGGAGACGTTAAAAGAAAATTTTCGACTAATCTAACGTACTTCAAAAAAATCTTTCTCAGAAATTGGTGAGCAATCGGGGGCAATATGCCTCACAATAATGCCCCGACTAATTTAAGTCCCTACCGATAGCTAACCAGCAAGGGGATCGTGGTCAAGCCGGCGCGATCGTAGTCGCTCATCAGTGCTTTAAAGCTAATCCATTCGGACTCTGATTCGATGCCGATACATCCAGCCGTCCCCGGAACATTGCGATCGGCGTGAATGCCAAAATCTCCCCTTGTGGTATTCCCCACAGAAACCATGTGAGGATTAATCTTGTAGAACTTGCCAGCAATGCCAGGATTAGATAGGGTTAAAGGACTAATTACTACTTTGTAATGGGTTTCATCGACTAGCTTCTGGGAGGGAATGGGCCCGCGCATACGCTGATTCTCTTCCCCCCCTACTCCTGACAAGGCATCCCAAGCGCCGTCTATTTTCCCTTCTTTGGTGTTAACCGCGATTAATTTTCCCTTTCCTCTGTTACTTTTATCTCCCATAAAAACCAAGATTTTAGGATACTTTGCATGATTAATCTTAGTTTCTCGGACAATTGTTTTAACTCTTGTTTCTGGGTTTGGAGTATCAGCAATGAGTAAGGAAAGTGGCGGAAAAAAATAAGTAAGCGATCGCGACAACAATTAACCAAGGATAATGATACTTGAAGTTATCTAGAAGGTTGATAAATAGGGATTTCAGGGAGTGGTACACCTTGGTTTGTTTCATCTTGCCTCAAACTGTCTTTAATAGTTAATAGAGTGCTGACAGAGAAACTAAAACCAAAACAGCATACAAGGATTAAGCAGAATAAAAGCGGTTCAGTGCGGTCAGGAGGATCGGGTTTAGAAGTTGCTAAGTTTTTCTTTCTGAACATAGTTAAACCCTCTTTAATTAAGGTTGTGGATAGCCTAAAAGGTCATCAAGTTTTTGGTGGATCGTGTTTTGATTATTGCCTGTGTATTCCCAGATTTTTAACTGAAAATTCCGATGCCAATAAGGAATATCAAACTCAATCCCGAACGTACTAGAATAGGGGGGATTTGTATGATCTCTATCTGATTTAGATAGACTTTTCCTACTTTTA
>NZ_PRLH01000208.1 GCF_003013815.1 Cyanothece sp. BG0011
TCCTTCTTCACAGGGATAAATAACCATAGGATAATTCATATTTACTCTCCTTCTATTAATTGGATAACTCTTTTAACATACACCGATTTGACTCGATTACGATGTACTGGGATAACAAAAATTGTATCAGCTTTCTGAAAAATATGATGACTACCACTAATTCTATCAAGAATAAATCCCTCTAATTCTAATAATTTACGAATGTCCGTAAAGGTTACATTATTGGGACTATTTTTTAAACGCTCAATTAGTTTATCTTTTTTGACCATTTTATCTGTGTTCGCAACTAAAAAGGTGGACTAAAAAAGCCCACCCTAAACTAATAATTAACCCTTCTCTCTCAACTTATCCAAAACACTCGGATCAACCACCGTAGACTTATCTCCTACAATGTCTTGACCGGCAGCTATTTGACGTAAGAAACGCCGTACAATTTTACCCGATCGCGTTTTTGGAAGTGCCTCAGCAAACTGAATAGTACCCGGACGAGCGATCGCACTGATCTTAGTGACAACGTGCTGCTTTAACTCTTTGTTCAACTCATCACTGGGGCTATAATTATCCTTTAAAGTAACAAAAGCATAAATATCCTCTCCTTTCACCTCATGGGGAACCCCTACCACAGACGCTTCAGCAACGGCAGGATGAGACACTAACGCAGACTCTAACTCCATTGATCCCAAACGGTGTCCCGATACATTCATCACGTCATCGGTACGGCCCATAATCCAAAAATAGCCGTTTTCGTCTTTCCGCGCACTATCACCAGCAAAATAGACCGGTTTACCTTCAACTTCAGGAATGGGGTCCCAATAGGTCTTCTGGAAGCGTTCAGGGTTCTTATAGACGGTGCGTAACATACTGGGCCAGGGATGTTTAATAACGAGGTATCCTCCGGCATTGTCGGGAACTGCATTACCGTCTTTATCTACCACATCGGCAATAATACCAGGGAAAGGTCGTGTCGCTGATCCGGGTTTAGTGGGGGTGGCGCCAGGTAAGGGTGTAATCATGATCCCACCGGTTTCGGTTTGCCACCATGTATCAACAATAGGACATTTTTCACCCCCAATAACTCGGTGATACCACATCCACGCTTCGGGGTTGATGGGTTCCCCAACGGTTCCCAATAAACGCAAGGATGAGAGATCCCGCGCATTGGGTAACTCTTCTCCCATCTTCATGAATGCACGGATAGCGGTGGGTGCAGTATAAAAGACATTAACCCCATATTTTTCTACCACATCCCAGAAACAACCAGGGTTTGAGGGACGGGGAACCCCTTCGTACATCAAGGATGTTGCACCATTGGACAATGGACCATAGACAATATAACTATGTCCTGTGATCCAGCCTACATCGGCAGTACACCAATAAACATCTGTATCTTTGAGATCAAAGATCCATTTTGTGGTCATGTGAGTATAAAGATTATAACCGCCGGTGGTGTGGACTACGCCTTTAGGTTTTCCTGTACTACCACTGGTATAAAGGATGAATAGAGGATCTTCGCTATCCATGACCTCCGCATCGCATTTAGGAGAGGCATCTTTTTGGAGATCGTGCCACCAATAGTCCCGTCCCTCACGCATGGTAACGTCTTGTTTGGTTCGTTGTACCACAATCACTTTTTCGACGCTAGAAGCCCCATTTTCGAGGGCCTGATCCACTTCTATTTTCAGGGGAACAATCTTATCTTTGCGAAAACCCCCATCCGCAGTAATGACAACTTTAGCCTCTGCATCTTCTAGGCGATCGCGTAAGGCTTCGGCACTAAACCCACCAAACACGACGCTATGGGGCGCACCTATTCTAGTACAGGCTAACATAGCGATCGCTGCTTCGGGAACCATGGGCATATAGATCCCAATGCGATCGCCTTTTTGGACTCCCATGTCTTTGAGTACATTGGCAAACTGACACACTTCTCGGTGAAGTTCCCCATAAGTCAGGGTGCGAGAGTCGCCGGGTTCCCCTTCCCAGATAATAGCTGCTTTGTTCCGTCGCCAAGTGGTAAGATGGCGATCGAGGCAGTTATAGGACATATTGATTTTGCCATTGATAAACCATTTGGCATTGGGTGGGTTCCAGTCGAGAACTTTATCCCATTTCTCGAACCAATGTAATTCTTGTTCTGCTAGTTGGGCCCAAAAGCTTTCGGGATCGTTTTTGGCCTTCTCATATAGTTCTTCATATTGTTGAAGACTTTTGATATGTGCGTTGTTAGAAAACTCAGCAGGTGGTTGAAAAACTCGTTCTTCTTGTAAGACAGATTCAATGTTATTTTTTTCGGAGGATGCAACCATAAGTATAGACCTCAACAAAGGTTTATGTAATCTTTATGATTGTAAGTCGTAAGTCATCTTTAGAAAAGGTTTTGACTGATTTACAAAAATTAATAAAAATCTCTACTTTTTGATCCGACTTCTTGGATTAAATTGCCGATTCAGTCAAAAGTTTGATTTTTACAAAAAATCTCAGATAAAACTTAAATATTGTTAGAATTATAAGTGAAGATTTCCGATAAAACTAATGTTAAAACTTAGAGATTTTTGGATAGTGATCGCAATTTTTTGTTTCTCAATGGGGCTGTATGATTTTGTCCAAGTTAAGTCAGCGAATCAATCTGGAGACTTGCTTCAAGAAACAAGAAGTAGAGCTAATGCTTATACTGAGATTGGATTTGGAGTTGGTTCGATAATTATTTATCAATTAGCCAGAATCAACGCTAAATTAAAAGAGTTCAACGAAACCTTTAAAAACACGAATAGAGGTTTTCAAGGAAGTATAACAACTCTCCCTAAATCTACTAGGAAAATTCCACCTCTCGAAAGTCACAAAAACTAAGGAATTTTTTCAAGAAGGAGGTTAAGTTGCTTGGCTATGATGATCGACCATAGCTTGATAGACTGAATAGTATTCAAGCAATGATATTTAAACAGATTTCTCAAGAGGATATAGTAAGAGTCTATTTATGAAAATTAGTTAATAATAAATATGTCTAAATTATCCCCTCGTAAAAGAAAAGTCACCCGTCTTCATCGGATTAGCCATATATTAGACAAAGCCATACCTATTCCAGGGACAAAATGGACAATAGGATTAGATCCCATTTTAGGATTAATACCAGGGGGTGGGGACATTGTAGCAGGTGTATTATCAGCTTATATAATTATAGAATCAGCACGAATGGGATTAAAGCGTAAGGTGATTGGGCAAATGGTAGCTAACGTATTGTTAGATTCATTAGCAGGTTCAGTTCCCATACTAGGTGATGTTTTTGATGTGACTTGGAAAGCTAATGTAAGAAATATAGAGTTATTAGAACATCATTTAAACTATACTCCTGAAACTAAGAAAGTTAACCCACTTTTTTTGTTTGGGTTAAGTCTATTTTTAATTTTAATTGTATTAGGATTTACTCTTTTGACATGGGTGATAGTAATGTGGGTCTGGAAAAAAAATACAGTTAGTAACTGAAATTATTCAAGAAAAGGTTTATCAGAATAAAAAGATAGGTTTCAATTGAGATGAAGTTTAAATCTAGTAACAATTGAAATAATAAATATTTTTTGATTTACTAATCTGATAATATATTATTATGATTCGGTAAACCATTAAGGGTAAATCATGGGCAAAGTTTGGGAACTCGATTTTTATTCACGACCAATTTTAGACGAAAATAAGAAAAAACAGTGGGAAGTCTTGATCTGCGAAACCCAGACAGATACAACAGAGTCCCTAGAAAATGGGTTTCGTTACGCTCAATTTTGTCCTCCCAATACCGTCAACTCCATCTGGTTACGGGAAGCATTAGAAACTGCCATAGAGAAAGCAGGAGAAACCCCCAGTAAAATCCGCTTTTTCCGCCGTCAGATGAATAATATGATTGTAAAAGCTTGCGAAGATGCCGGACTCGTCGCCTCTCCCAGTCGTCGCACCTATACCCTCAATCATTGGCTAAATCAACGGTTACAAGAGTTTTATCCCGCTCAAGAAGGTTATAATGACAAAGCAGCTAGTAACACATCTGTGGCCTATCCTTCCCTCGATGCGATCGCGTTACCGGATGCTGTTAGAGGAGATAGATCGGATAAATGGGCCTTTTTTAGTCTCGAAGCATCAGCATTTGACGAGATGAAAGAGTGGGATATTCGCTTTGGGGAAGCCTTTCCCCTAGCATTAGCTGATCTTTCCCCTGACACGAAAATACCAGGGTTTATCATCTTTTCTCAACGGGCCCTACCCTTAGCGGGTTGGATGTCTGGGTTAGAATTAGTCTGTCTCAAGGTGCAAGAAAAACCTCGTCCTATCCTTTCTTTAGAAACTGGGTTAAGTGATAGTTGGATTTTAGCCAATTTAACCAATGAAAGCAGCGTGGCAGAAGCTAAAGGGTTTGAAGAAACAAAAAATAAAGCAAAAGGGGTTCATTTTCTCGCCATTCAATCTCGTCCCGATGTCGAGGCGTTTAGCGGTTTTTGGTTACTTAAAGACGATCAATCATGAAACCTTGAAAATAGACAGAGGGGTGTCATTTTTATCTTTAAATTAGCTTTAAGCTGATGGCTGACGGCTGATAGCTGAATGCTTACAGTATCAGTAACGACTATTTTTAGTGCTATAGAATAGGAAGAAAATAGCGACAATTCTAAATAGTAACTATGAATACACAATCTACCGTATCCAGCGATCACTGTATGATTCCTGTGATCAAAAGTCCTGAAGATTATCAAGTGTTTCGCATCACTCCCCAGGATACTAACCGTTTAGCGATCGTTTTTGATAGCAGTATGGCCGATGATTCTTTGACGGTTTGTGTGGAAATATTTGACCCCGGAGGAAGTACCCCAACCCATCGACATAACTTTGCATTAGAAATGTTTTTTATCCTCAAAGGAGAAGGGTTAGCGGTTTGCGATGGTAAAGATATTCCTCTCCATCCAGGGGATAGTTTATTAGTTCGTCCGACGGGTATTCATGAAATTAGAAATATTGGTAAAAATCGTTTATATGCAATCTGTTTCATGGTTCCTAATGAAGACTTTTCGGAATTGATTCGTAACGGGGTTCCGGAAAGTTTTGACGAAGAAGATTTACAAGTGTTACGAGGTTTCAAAAATTAAAAGGTCATGGAGTTTCTCAAATACTATCTACTATGATTAGGAGATTAATGAGATTCCTTGTTACCTCGGAATGACAGTTAAGAAAAATGGTTAACCTAGATAACGGTTAACGTTGTCTCAACAATCAAGTCATTATAATCAAAATCCCTGCGATCTTCAAAACCAAATACATTTTGATCTAAGAGACGTATGCGATCTTTCTTATCACGATTTGCTCCTAAAAACGGAAAGTAAACTGTTGAAGAGTTTTTCATAGTTTCTGGATTTGCATTAACAATCATAAAGGGAGCATAAATACTTCCTCCTGTGAAAATTTCAGTAAAATTAGCCGTTTGTTTATCCTTAACTTGTAACCCAATTTCTGACACTCGACGAGATAAAGCAGCTTCTCGATAACCTCGGCTTCCTGGGGTGATACCGTCAATTGTTCCCGTGAGATCGTCAATTTCATAAAAGCCAACAAAGTTATTTAAACTAGCACTACGACTGACCAAAAAGTCAGCTTGTACCTGCATTCCACTAAATTCTCGTAGGTCAAAAAGTTCTCCTTCGTCGTCACTTTGTTCAAAACTAATGGGTTCATTATTTTCTACGATTGGATCGGGATTTGTGGAATTGGGATTATCATTAATATCCGATTCGGTTTCCCCTTGAGTAATAGGGGTTACCTCATTATCATCAGGAGATTGAGAATTATTGTTATTCGAGAAGAAAAAAGCATCAGCAGTTAAGCTATCTGCATCGGTATTTTGAAGGATAGCAACGGGTTGATCAAAGATAGTGATAATGGTGTCATTATTGTCTTGAATGGTATCCCAAGATACTCCGCGATCGCTATCATCAAAACTGGTGTTGAGTAAGCTAATTTTATCATCTTCTAACGGATTAAAATCAGTAATAATATTCGGTTTAATGGGTAAGTCTTGTTCATCGGTAACAATGACAAAATCATCAGCATTTTCACCTCCAATGAGGGTATTATTTCCCCCACCAGTTCCCACAAAAAAGGTGTCTTTTCCAAACCCTCCATTTAAGGTATTATTGACTCCTGCAAAAACAATATCATCGCCGGTTTCTAAGTTAATTATGTTGTTTCCTGGTGCAAAAGTAACGTCAACAAAATCATTACCTAAACCAGCAAAAACAATCTGATTATTTCCATTAAAATTGAATCCATTATCAGAATCAACTGAGTCCATAAAGTCATCTTCTTCTGTTCCATAAACGGTTTGATCTTCAGAATAAGTAGTATTAGAGAAGAAGAAAGCATCAGCAGTTAAGCTGTCTGCATCGGTATTTTGAAGGATAGCAAGGGGTTGATCAAAGATAGTGATAATGGTGTCATTATTGTCTTGAATGGTATCCCAAGATACTCCGCGATCGCTATAATCAAAACTGGTATTTAAGAGACTAATTTTATCATCTTCTAACGGATTAAAATCAGTAATGATATTCGGTTCAAGGGGTAAGTCTTGTTCATCGGTAACAATGACAAAATTATCAGCATTTTCACCTCCTATGATAGTGTTATTTCCTCCCCCAGTTCCCACAAAAAAGGTATCTTTTCCAAACCCTCCATTTAAGGTATTGTTGACTCCTGCAAAGACAATATCATCACCCTCTTCTAAGTTAATTATGTTGTTTCCTGGTGCAAAAGTAACATCAACAAAATCATTACCTAAACCAGCAAAAAGAATTTGATTATCTCCATTGAAATTAAAACCATTATCGAGATCAACTGAGTCCATAAAGTCATCTTCTTCTGTTCCATTCACTGTTTTAGAAAAAGTATTATTAGCCTTTGCATTAACAATAAATTCACTAACAATGGTTGGCTGAAGAGAGGTAATACTATCAATATCAGCGAGTAACTCATCTTCTGAATAAGCTTCTATTCCGTAAGTGATTACCTTCAATTGTTGTGTTTTAGGGTCAATATCGAACTCTGTCCAACCATAAGTATGACCCACAAAATAATCACCTTGTATTAAAGTAGCATCAATTAAACCGTCTGCTTGGGGTAAATTATTATTGAGTCCTAATGGATCAAATCCTAATGGTGTTAATAAGACATTATTAACTGCTTGTTTAACAAAATCATCTTTATCATTCACAATGTCATCCGTATCCGGTGCAATGGGTAGGGAGTTATAGAAAGTTTGTAAATTAGAATTACCTGCAGTAAATAAATTACCTAAAAATTCACCTGTGGGGGCATCAAAAGCAACGGCCCCGGTGGTTATTTCAAACGCATTGGTGGCAATTTGTTCGCCGTTTACTTCTTCTTGATAGGTGAGATTATTAACAAAGGTTGTATGCACATCCGCAGCTACAAAAACCACATTATCAATGCTATTTTCGCTAATAAATTTGAGGATTTCGGTGCGTTCTTTTCCATATCCTTCAAACGCATCCGTATTGATCCCCGGAAAGATGTTTTGTATCGGTTCAGGAACCATGACAAATTTCCAAGTGATCCCATTATTTTCTGCCTCTAATAAGTCTTGTTTGAGATCAGAAAGTTGAACACTTCCGAGTAAGGTTCTATCTTCCGTTAAAGACTGATTTAAAACTGCTAAGCGATCGCCGATATTTAAAAAGTTTGCTGGGCCATCTAATGCGTCATCACGAAAGGAACGAGTATCTAAGACGAAAACAGCAGCATCACTCCCATAATTACTATAGCGATAGAGTTTCCGTTCTCCGTTAAATCTCTCGTCCCCTACATCCCCATAAAATTCGTCTCTGAGGGGGTTATATTCCTGGAAGGTTTGCATACCGTTTTCAAAGAGTTGCGTGTCATTGATCAACCCTTCTGTTTCGCTGAAGCGATCATCGGTGTCTGCTGTGGCCCCGCCGGCGAAGTCGTTGATCACTTCATGATCGTCGATGGTTGCAAGGATAGAAGTGTTGGCCCGTAACTCCTCCCAAAAGTTGAACCCGAAACGGGAGTCATACACCTCGCTATGTTTGGCCCGATACTCTTCTATGGTTTCTGCTTGTGGTTTACGGGTTCCGTCGGGGTTTTTCACTGCATCAGACTCGATGTCTGCATAGATAGTGTCCCCATGTTCAACAAAAAAGTCCAGATCCCGATCCACTGCATTGGCGATCGCAGGATAAGGGGCCAACTCTCCTCTCCAGTCTCCACTGACTCCAAAGGTTAACCCTGCGTTAGTTCCCAGTTCCGCAGACGTTTTAAACTCTCCTGTAGCGGTGTCTCCGGCTGCATCGGTCACACGATAGTAGTATTGAGTATTGGGGGTTAAGTTCTCAATTTCTACTTTAACGGGAAGGGTGGGATCAGTAACGGTGAGGGTTTCCGTTGCGATGATAGAAGAAAAGTTAGCATCGGTAGCGTATTCAATGGTTACGTCTCCTGTGAAGGTACTTCGGGCCCATAACACCGTACTATTTTGAGTAGTGTCACCGCTTGCAATACCATTAATGAGGGAGTTGGGGACAGGGTTACGGGGATCATATCCGTCTGTATTTAGTTTAAAGAAGGGTAAGGTTTCGCTTAAATCTTCTAAATTGATATATTTAAAATTGGTGTTAAAATTCTGAATTTCTCCATCTTCTGGATCTTGAAATACCGTTGCATCTTCGTTAGATCCATCATGAACGACTAAAAGTCCTTTGGGAAACTTATCCCCTAAAGCAACATTGATAATATCGGCCCCGTCAGATTCTTCCACACTATCGATCCCCCCTTCCCCCCTTACTAAGGGGGGTGTTTCTCCTACCACAAAGTTACCTAGATAAGAATTGCTTCCTTGGCGATCGTAGACAGCAAACGAACTATTTCCTTGACTTGAAGCTAATAGATAACCCTTTCCATCTTCTCCATAATAAATGGTTAATCCTTCCACATCTGCAGTTAAATTACTATCAGGATTAATATCTTTTACTGTATCAACTATGCTTGCTATATCATTGCTGTTAGGTTCGGCATAAAATTTCCAAATTCCAAACCCTTCTTGTCCCACATATAAATATCCTAATTCTCGATCCACGACCATTCCTTCAACTTGTGCATCTTCTACCTCACCCCCATCAGGAATAGGAACGAATAAGGTGCGAACAATCTCAGCAGTGATGTTACCTTGTCCATCAGATATTAATTCTAATTGGGCAATTTGATCTCCATCTGCTTGAGAAACAAAGGTATAAACTTGTCCAGTGACGGGACTGGTATAAGTAGCTAAACCATAAGCAGTTGCTTCGCCATCATCTATCCCAAAAATGGTTTCTAAAATGTTAGGAGATGTGATATCCGTTAACTGTTGTGTGGTGGGATCAATTTCAAAGATGACTAACGTATCATTGTGGCGATCGCTTACCACTGCGATGTCGATACTTTCTCCATCTAAGTTAAACCCATAAACCAGATCCACGTTGTTATAACGAATGTTATCGGGGATAATTTTTTGTAGTTCGTTTCCGTCTAAATCATAAACTGCTAATCCTCCATTTTTTAATGCGGTAATAACGATACTTTGTTCAACATCATCAGGATGAATGTAAATGGCTGGATCATCAGAATCCGAACCTTCAACTACATTTGGATCAGTGGGATCATCGTAACGAATTTCCGAAGGGGTTTCTAAGGTTGGGGTAACAAAGGGAATAGAATTAATATCGAGTTCAAAAGCGGCAAATTGGGTAAACTGACTCTCATTAAAATTGTTATCACTGACAACAATTAAGGATTGATTGCCATTGGGTAAAGTCGGACCAAAAGCTAATCCTTCACTGTTATCTAAGGTTATACCCAATTGATCAAAATCAATTAATAGACGTTTTTGTGCCACCGCATCTACATCAAAAAGCCCATCATTAGGATTATTAGGATCAATGGCTAAACTGTCAAACTGACTGATATCTGTCGCACCCTGTAAATTAACTTCATAGAGGCGAATATTGTTACCTACACCAGCAGCAAATGAGCGTTCTAACGCCAAGAAAGTTCCTGTATTATCAATGGCTAGTAATTCAACTAACCCATTATCAGCAAAACCACCGGAGGGATTAGAATCATTAGGAATAGTATCCGTAAAATAGAGAAATTCTTTACCTGCTTCTCCTGTTTCTAAGTCATATTGAAGAATTCTAACTGCACTTTCATCCTCTAGAGTTGAGTTAATTCCATCTTGCCATAACGCATTTTCTACGGCAGTATATAAATAGCGTTCATCAGGAGTAATGGTTAAACTTTCAAAGGCTTGATTATTGCGAATTCCACTACTTTGATCCGCCGTTGGTAAAAATTTAGAAGGGACTGGTAACGTATTAAACTGTTGTCCTGATAAAGAAAACTCATTGACAAATGGATTGAGTAATGTATTAGCATTACCTTCAGACGAAATAAATAAAGTACCCCGTGATGTTAAAGCAATGCCTTCTGGATCAACGCCATTATTAATAAATGGTTTGCCATCTTCATCTAATAAAGTGGTAACTCTATTAAAAGTAATATCTTTTACGTCTAAAATACCATCACTTAAATCAATATTTAGGGTATAGAAACGCGCATCATTTAACTGACTGCGATCATCAGATAACCCATAGTAAACCCGATTAAACTGATCATAAGCTAAGCCAGAAATACCGCCAAACTCTGTCCCTTCAAAGGTTAAACCTGTTGGGAAATTGACCCCACCAATAAAGTTAATACTTTTAACTGTTTTACGAGTTGAATCAATCATTGACTTTTCCACATTAACATCTGTATAAACTAAACGATGATCAGAACTAGGAAACGGAAAATTTCCCACTAAATCAAATAATGGATCATCAGAAGTCGGCCAAAAAACCCCACTTTCTGTAATCTCTAAATTCTCAGAAGGTAACACATAATCCACCCGTAAATTACCAGGATTATTATCATTAAAGTCTGCTGTGTCAAACTTAGGATTACCCACATGACTATTATTAATAGTTCCTTGTCTATTAGAAGCATCTAAACCCCCCTCACTTTCTGGAGTTACTGATGTATTAATATAAGGATTATCTAATAATTGATTAATGGCATTATTAACACTATCTCCGTCAAAGGGATCAGCATTTTGATCCCCTGCAATGACAAACTTTTCCCCTGCTTTTAACCCCCCAAAGTTTCCTTGATCATCATAAATATAACCACCCTTTCCTGGAGTAATATAATCTGCCCAAAAACGAATTTCATCATGATTTCTTCTTCCATTTCTATCTTCTTCACCATCAAATACTGGGGGGGTGGGATGACTCACTAAAAAATGTACAGTTTCTCCATTAATTAATAAGGGTAAATCCCAATGACTCTTAGAAGATAATCGAAAAACCTCTAATTCTTCTTCTGAATAATAAGACTCTCCACTCACCGGATCAACGGGTAATAAAGCATCCGGCATATCCTTCCATAAAAAGGTCTGAAAAGTCCGAACTTTACTAAAGTTAATTGAATACTTTGAATACACCGCCATGCCAAATTGCCCAGGAAAATTGCCAAAGCCGAAAGCATCATTTCCATAGCCAAATTCTCCAGGATTGGTAACAACTTCTCCATTGTTATCTAAATCAAAACCAGAGGCAATTCCTGTGTTAGATGGGGCAACATAAAAATAAGGGTAGTCAATGGGGTTAACCCCATTTTGACTTACGTTTAAATAGTTATTACTGTAGAGTTGAGCAGCACCCCCCACCCCATCAAAATCAAATTCATTGATTAAAATAACATCAGGATTAACCCGTTGAATAATCTCAGCAACCGTCTTACCTTGCTGATCATTTGGGGTCAATAAATCCGCAATTAATTCTCCCTCACTATTGCGATTTAAAGAGGCATTGAATGTGGCAAAACGAATCATAACTTTAACTGTTAGATGTTAGGGAAAATAGAAATAGACAAACCTAGAAATTTTCATTGTAAAACAAGCTATTTTCAGTCAATAGCTTAGATCAGTTATGAAAAAACGATTAAATTGTCGGAAAAACACTCAATAGCTTTAACCTTCTTTCTTGTTTGTCAATCACAACTAACAGGCTCGCATCTTTTGATTAAAATTAAATAATATTAGGGTTAAAATTCAGTTAACTATTAATTCGATTGACAAAAATTATAATATGTGCAACTATCTTAGGTTTGATTAAAATACTATTTAGTAATTATTAAAAGGTTAAGAATAATATAAGTCTAATTTAAGTCCAAATAAATCATTAAAAATACGTAAAAATATTTGACAAAAATTAACGAATGAATATATTTTTATAGGTGGGTTAGTTAATCTAAATGTGCTTTTTCAGGAAACGCAGGAAAAATCGAATTTCCCTGCGTTGAGGGAATTGTTCTGTCTTTTCATGAGCAGATTTTTTCCCCCTTAACTTGTTACTAATTTTTATTTTAACAGGAGCATACTAAATGTTTCTGTTCTCAATCAATCAATCATCCTGAAAAGTTACAGCCCAGTTTCTCTAAAAAATAAAAATAGTGAAGGCGATTAAAGATGGCTAAGAGCGTAATCTTCATTCACCCTGATGGGACGACCCCATCTCATTTTGCAGCAGGGCGTTTTGCGTCTGTTGGGCCTGATGGTCGACTTAACTGGGACCAGATGACCAATGCAGGGGTGTATCTCGGACACATGGACGATAGCATCGTTGGTACCTCGAATGGGGGCGCAGTGGTTCACGCCTACGGGATCAAATCCCATCGGGGTAGCTACGGTTTAGACGAACAAGGGAACCCTTACACCTCCCTTTCCGGCAGACAAGGCATGACCATTATGGAAGAAGCCATCGAAGCCGGCAAAGCCACCGCCGTGATTAACTCAGGCTTTATCGCTGAACCCGGCACTGGGGTATTCCTCGCTGATGTAGAAAGTCGTAGCGATGTCCAACAAATTACCCTAGAAATCGTCGAATCTGGGGTCGATGTGATCATGGGGGGTGGCGAAATCCACTATTTGCCCATTGGTACAGTAGGACGTTTTGGGGAAGAAGGAATACGGGAAGATGGGCGTAACCTCATCGAAGAAGCCGAAGCTATGGGTTACACCGTGGTTTATACCCGTGAAGACTTAGAAAATCTCCCCTCCGATACCCAGAAAGTATTAGGGATTTTTGCGGCGGAAGATACCTATAACGACACCACAGAAGAGAGATTAAAAGAGCAAGGTTTCGTTGACGAAGACGGTAACTTAATCTATTACGGGCAACCAGGAAACGAAAATCCTCCCACCATTGCCGAGATGCTACAAGCAACCCTCGACTTAGATCGTTTCCGCAACCCTGAAAACGGGATGTTTGTGGTCTTAGAAGAAGAAGCCACCGATAACTTCGGTAACAACAACAACGCCGGGGGAACCATTGAAGCCGTTTTACGGGCCGATGCAGCCATCGGTGTGGCCAAAAATTACGTCGATAATACCAATCCCGACACCCTCGTTATTACCGCTGCCGATAGTGATGGCGGTGGTTTAGAAACGGATGATCGCTCAGGGGAAACCGTTGGTACCACCCGAATTCAGCCTCCCTTTGATACGAGAGTCCCCTACGACGGAACCACCGGCAACGACACCGCCCCCTTTAAAACCGGCGCACCGGATGCCAATGGAGATAACTTTGAATTTGGGGTGTTATGGTCTGGGGGTCCTGATGTTGCAGGAAGCATTGTTTCTAAAACCTATGGTGTCAATGCCGAGAAACTCCCTGCCACCATCGATAACACAGGGATTTATCGCTTGATGTACGAAACCCTGTTTGAAACGGAGTTAGACGCACCAGAAGGGGTTCCCGACGATTTCAAGGAGATTACCCCTGCCCCCGAACCCACGCAAAAAACCGGTAACGTCATCTTTATTCACCCCGACGGAACCAGTCCCTCCCATTACGCTGCCGCCAGATTTGCCTCCGTGGGTCCAGATGGTCGCTTAAATTGGGATAAAATGACCGATGCTGGGGTTTACCTCGGTCACATGGACGATCGCTTAGTCGGCACTTCTAATGGGGGTGCAGTGGTTCACGCCTACGGTATTAAGCCCCATTCCGGTAGCTACGGTTTAGACGAAGAAGGGAACCCTTACACCTCCCTGTCCGGCAGACGAGGCATGACGGTGATGGAAGAAGCGATCGCCGCTGGTAAACCCACTGCTGTGATTAACTCAGGGTTTATTGCTGAACCCGGTACGGGGGTATTCCTGGCCGATGTAGAAAGTCGTAGCGATGTCCAACAAATCACCCTAGAAATCGTCGAATCTGGGGTTGATGTAATCATGGGGGGTGGCGAAATCCACTATTTGCCCATTGGTACAGTAGGACGTTTTGGGGAAGAAGGAATACGGGAAGATGGGCGTAACCTCATCGAAGAAGCCGAAGCCATGGGTTATACCGTTGTTTATACCCGTGAAGACTTAGAAGCCTTATCCGCTGATACCGAGAAAGTATTAGGGATTTTTGCGGCGGAAGATACCTATAACGATACCAATGAAGAGGCATTAAAAGAACAAGGGTTCGTTGACGCAAACGGCGATTTAATCCTGTATGGACAGCCAGGCAACGAAAATCCCCCCACCGTTGCTGAAATGCTAGAAGCCACCCTAGGACTCAATAAGTTCGCCAATGCTCAAGATGGCTTCATGATCGCCTTAGAAGAAGAAGGTTCCGACAACTTCGCCAATAATAATAATGGTCCTGGGACTGTTGAAGCTACCTTACGGGCCGATGCTGCCATCGGTGTGGCTCAAAACTTCGTTAAAAATGTTAATCCTAATACCTTAGTGTTAACCGCTGCCGATAGTGATGCTGGCGGTTTAGAAGTAGATGACACCTTTGACGATGAAACCGTGGGTACTGTAGGGACTCAAGCCCCCTCTGGTATCCAAGTTCCCCGCGATGGAGTCAGAGGAAACGATACCGCCCCCTTTGTGACTGGCGCACCGGATGCTGATGGGGATATTTTTAACTTTGGTATCGCTTACGCCAGTACCACTGATGTCGCTGGTAGTATTGTGTCTAAGGCATTCGGTTTAAATTCTGATAAGTTGGCTGCAACGGTGGATAACACCGATATGTACCGTCTCATGTACGAAACCCTGTTCGGGGTAAATCCTGACAGTATCTCTACCTTAGTCGGATTTTCGTCTTTACCAGCCGATACCTTTGAACCGGGACTACCTGGGGGTTCTGGTAATGATATCAGTTCTGGTAATCGCGAAACTCCCTTTGATGACCAACCCGTACAAGGGTTTAGTGGGGTACAGTTTGCCGAAGATGGTAACTACTGGTTCTTATCCGATAACGGTTATGGTTCAAAAGCCAATAGTGCTGATTATCTCCTAAGAATCTTTAAAGTTGATCCCAACTTCCAAACCGAAGACGAAGGAACCGGAGATGCAGAAGTTTTAGACTTTATTCAACTATCCGATCCTAACGATTTCATTGACTTTGATATCGTTCAAGAAGGCACCACCGAAAGATTCTTAACTGGGGCAGATTTTGACGTTGAATCCATTGTTGTCACAGACGATCGCATTTGGATCGGAGAAGAATTCGGTCCTTATCTATTGGAATTTAACTTAGATGGGGAATTACTCAGCGCACCCATTGCTACCCCTAATATTTACAACTTCAACACCTTAGACGGTGAAGATCCCTTAGTCATTGCCCATCGGGGTGCAAGTGGCGATCGCCCTGAACATACCTTAGGATTCTTGGGTCGGGATCTCATTGCTGCTTACAATCTTGGCATTGAATTCGGGGCCGACTACATCGAACCGGACTTAGTTCCCACCAAAGATGGGGTACTCATTGCCCGTCATGAGAATGCTTTAGCCGTTGTTGAAACCGATGCCAATGGCGATCCCTTATTCGATGAAAATGGGGAATATGTCATTGATAGAAGTTCAACTTCAACTAACGTTTATCTCTTACCTCAG
>NZ_PRLH01000206.1 GCF_003013815.1 Cyanothece sp. BG0011
AATATCGAGTTTACTATAGGGATTAGGTTGAATAATATTATCTAGTAAATAACTGAGGGTCCGGCGTTTTTTTCGAGTTTGGGCGAATTCATGGGGAGACATTAAACTCAGGGTAGCACTAATTTGGGCATCCAAATCCAGCACTAACACTCGTTTTCCCGTGATTTTTGGCTAAACAAGTGGCTAAATTGACAGTTAATGTGGTCTTTCCCACACCCCCTTTCATATTGACGGTACTAATTACTAATGCCATTGATTTAATCCTTCATTTCTGTTTACTTTACTGTATTAATTAATGGTTGGTTTTGTCTTATTGATTGCTTTTACTGACATCTTGCACGCTTTACAAATAAACTGAAAATCATCAGAATGTGCCAATGATAGTGAGCATCAAAATAAAACACTATTGCCTATTGCCTATTGCCTATTGCCTATTGCCTTTTGCCTCCCTAAACTAGCTAACTTTATCGAAGATGCAAGATATGAGTTTTACAATGAATGGCTGGTGTAGGTTAAACGCCAATCTGGACGAAGATTAGAGGCACCGCGCAAATAGGCGTGAGAAATTTCTTGTTGAGGTTTTGGGGTATTAACGTGGATGAGAACCCTTATACAGCGTTTTAGGCTCCCCTTGACAGACATTTGCTGAACATCTAAAAGAGGAACATCTTGCCAGTGGGGGCGTTGACGGGCGATCGCAGCCGGAAAGATAGCATCGAGGTCTTCAGTGGCGGTAAAGGTGACGCTGACAATATCTTCAGCATTGAGTTGATTTTGGTTTTCAATGACATCTAATAACTCGCTAACGGCTTCTTTTATGGCTTCTTGGCTATTTTCTGTCACGGTGGTTGCCCCTCGAATTCCCCTGACTTTCCACTCCACGATCGCGTCCCTCCAACAATGTTCGGTGTTCGTTAGTTGCACTCCCATTGTCTCACCCCTAGAGCCATTTTTCTGTTTGGTTTAACGTATTTTAAGGACGATATAACCACAACGGTTGGCCGTTGGTTTTTAATTCAAATTCTAGCCAGTCCATTGATGTTTTCAATTTTGACTTACTTTGATTACGAGACAACACCCGATTTAATAAGGACTTGGGTTCTTCGATGTCATAACATCGGGCTTTATCGGGGTTTAATCCTGCTAATTCAGCAGCCCAACGCCGGGCATCTTCTTCTGTCCCTAAACGGTCCACGACTCCTAATTCTAGGGCCTGTTGTCCGGTAAAAATGCGACCATCGGCGAAGGTTTTCACCTTATCCACATCTAAGTTTCTTCCTTGGGCAACTGTGGTGACAAATTGTTGATAACTGGTATCGATCATCTCTTGTAAGATATTTTGTTCGGCTTCGGTTAATTCGCGATCAAAGGCCAAAATATCTTTATAAGGGCCCGATTTAATCACTTTAAAAGAGACCCCAACTTTCTCTAATAATCGTTCTAAATTATTACCTCGTAAAATCACCCCAATACTGCCGGTAATGGTTCCAGGGTTGGCCATAATGTGTTGGGCCCCCATGCCAATGTAAACCCCACCGGAAGCGGAAATATTGCCAAAACTAGCGACAATTTTGACCTTTTCTTGTAATCGTTTCAAGGCTTCATAAATTTCTTGGGAGTCTCCCACGGTTCCCCCAGGAGAATCGATGCGTAATAATAAGGCCGGAAATTTCTTTTCTTTAACGGTTTCTAAGGCATCGAGAACATATTTACGAGTTTCTGAAGCGATCGCCCCTGTGATTTCAATCCGGGCTATTTGTTTACTGGGTCTAGGTTTAAATGGCCAAATCATAGATTAACGTCAAACATAATGGAGATGAGGCATATTGTAACAAGTCTTGAGGGGCTTCGGGGTTCACAGTCAATACTGCTTGGATAAGAATCAATGGTTTTCTTCTGAGAAAGCAGGGGGACTAGGGTTTTCTCCCCCACTCCCTGCTCCCCACTCCCTTGCAGCCTTAACCAACAACTTTCTGTTAACCGAGCAGTCTTGGGTTCACAGTGGGGAGTGATCTATTTTTTTCGGCAATGATCACAATGTCCACAGTGAAAGTTTTTTGCTTCTTTGATAAATCCGAAAGCGTTTAATAGATATTGCCAACGACAACCACGAGTCATTAAATATTGTTTCATTTGTTGTGATTCTTGTTGCGCTATTTTTATAATTTGATTCATTGTTAAAGATGATAAATCGGAGGTTAACTCATAATTAAACGGGTCTATCCATGTTAATTTGTTCCACCGATACAATAAGGATAAAATGATTTCAATTTTCGGGATCTCCTGTTTAATCTCGATTATATTTCCTTGTTTGGGGATTTGTTTAAAATAATGTTTGACTTGTTGATAATTTTTCTGTAATTGTTGCAAGAAATATTGATTTCTTTGTTGATGACTGGGATCAAGCCATCCTGTTGGTTCACTCATTAAGGTGAGGGTGTTGGCTAATTTTCCATCCCTTCCCCCTCGTCCAATTTCTTGTAAATATTCTGATAATAAAAAAGGAACTTGATAATGGACAATCCAACGAACATCTGGTTTATTAATCCCTAGGCCAAAGGCTGAAGTACAAACCACCAATTGTAATTCATTTTCTAACCATTTTTTTTCAATTTCTCGTCTTTCCCTTGGAGTTAAGCCAGCATGATAAGCTGTTACTTTATAATTCAATTTTTGTAACCATTGACTTAATTGTTCACTGTCTTTCCGAGAACGAATATAGACTAAACCACTGGATTTTTGTTGCTGTTTAATAAAGTTTAAAAGTTGATGATGACGACAGCGAGGAGTCCAAGCAATTTTTATCTTTAAGTTAAGATTTTTTCGATAGGGACTAATGGCAAAAATTTGTGGATCTTTTAACTGTAAACTATCTTTGATAATGGCTTGTGATTTTCGGTCTGCTGTAGCTGTAAAGGCTGCGATCGCTATTTTATGATTAGCTGGTTTCTGCTTTAATAAAACCTCTCTAATGGCGCCTAAACGGCTATAGGTAGGGCGAAAGGTTTCCCCCCATTGAACAAGACAATGAGCTTCATCTAATATGAGTCCATTAATCTTAATATGAGGTTGAATTAATAACTGCCAAACAGGAGGACTCAATAAAGTTTCTGGGGAAACATAGAGTAATTTAATTTGTTGTTTATTGATTTTATCTAAGGTTTTTTGGCGTTGCTGTCTCGGTATTTCATTATGTAATAATTCTACGGATAATTGTTTATATTTTAATTCATTAACTTGATTTTCCATTAAGGCAACTAAAGGAGAAATAACAATAGTTAGCCCTTTTTTAAGCAAGGCCGGCAGTTGAAAACAGATGGATTTACCCCCTCCTGTTGGCATGATAATTAAAGCATCTTTTCCTTGTAATAAACAGTTAATCACTTCTTTTTGTGGGGGTCTAAATTCTTGATAACCCCATATTTTTTCTAAAGCTTGATAAATATTAATCCATTGTTCATCTTTTAGATTCATAATGATTGACTTAAAAATTAGGCTTTCATTGAGAAAAAATTATAGCGTTACTCACTTTGATAATGATATAATGGTATTGGATTAACAAGGATTAACTAATATTGACAAAAACCATGAGTCAACTAAACTTTGAAGATAGTCCCCGTTGGACTCAAGAAGCACAAAAAAAGCTGAAAAATATTCCCTTTTTTGTCAGAACTCAAGCCCGTCAAAGAATCGAAGAATTAGCCAGAGCCGCCGACTCAGAAGAGGTTACCGTCGAAATGGTAGAACAAGCACGCTTAGAATTTGGACAATAAGCTCCCTGAGCAGTGAGCAGTTACCAGTTACGACTAAAAACTGAGAGAAGATTAACTGATAACTGCTTCAAAAACGGTTAAGATTCCCGTTCAAAAAAGGCAAAGGCAAAAGGACCCATTTCAATCATTCTTTGACCATTGCCCAAGTTAGTCGTAGGAAAGTCGTGACTTTCAGAACTAATAATGGGTTTACCGTAACGGAAAGACACAAAATACGAGCGATTGTGTTCGCTAAGGTTAAAGACACAGAGTAACTCTTGTAAAGGGGTGCGACGCAGAAACGCGAGGATATCGTCACTCGCTTCTACTAATTCGATCGCCCCATATTTTAATGCCGGTTGTCGGTTACGCCATTTAACAAACCAACGGAAGAAATTCAGTAAAGAGTCAGGATCAGGTTCTTGTTTAGCCACACACAAGGATTCAAAACTCTCATCAATACCTAACCAAGGCTCATCGCTTTCACTAAAGCCAAAATTAGTTTGATCCGGTTCCCAAGGGATGGGAGTCCGACAACCATCTCTTCCCGAAAAATAGGGATAGAAATAAATGCCGTAAGGATCTTTCATTTTCTCAAGGGAAATAGAGCTTTCAGTTAAGCCTAATTCTTCTCCTTGGTAAAAACAAACCAATCCCCGTAAACTGGGCAATAAAGCGATGAGCAATCTTTCAAGATAGGGGGTTAAAGAAGGATCATCAGGGGCCCAGCGTGACTTAGCGCGAGGAAAATCATGATTACTGGTGGTTAGACAGATCATTTCCCGTTCATCGGCTTCGAGATGCAAGGATAAATCTTCGATCAAATCAGCCACTAATCTCGGCGTTAGTTTCTTATTGACTAACAGCGAACAATTATAAGCGGTGTGTAATCGGCGATCGCCGCGAATATATTCTACCGTTTGACGCATGGGATCGCTAGTCACCACAATTTCTCCCATGGACATGGTACCGGGATATTTTTCCAGGGTTTTGCGAATCCGTCGCAGAGAGCGAATATTTTCCACCTGATCCATATTATGCAAATGAATATACTGTGCATAGGGATTCATAGGAGATACCCCTTCAAGTTCTGGCATTCCTTCGGTCCGTCGGGGGTTATCCACTAAATTCTGGTCGTGCATATAATAATTACACGCATCTAAACGGAAGCCATCCACACCTCTTTCTAGCCAAAATTCACCCACTTTCATGATTTCTCGCACCACATCGGGGTTATGCCAATTGAGATCCGGCTGAGTTTCGAGGAAGTTGTGAAAATAGAATTGTTTGCGATCGGGGTGCCATTTCCAGGCAGTTCCCCCGAAAATAGACAGCCAATCATTGGGTTTTTTGCCGTTTTTGCCGTCTGACCATACATACCAATCCGCTTTCGGGTTATCTCGGCTTGAAGAACTTTCGATAAACCAAGGATGAATACTGGCCGTATGACTCCACACTTGGTCAATGATAACTTTTAAGTTACGGGCGTGGGCTTCGTCGATCAAGGCTTCAAAATCCTCTATATTTCCGAAACGGGGATCGACTGCATAAAAATCAGAAACATCATAGCCGAAATCTTCCATGGGAGATTGGAAAAATGGGGTGATCCAGATAGCATCGATGGGTAAAGAGGCTAAATAGTCTAATTTGTCAATAATCCCCCTCAAATCACCGATTCCGTCTCCATTACTGTCATAAAAACTGCGAATATAAATTTCGTAAATGACGCATCCATACCACCAAGGATATTCTGGTTGTACGCTTACCATAAACTAGAGTAACTCCTAGAACCAATATCATAATTTTACTAACAAAGAGTGACCCCTGAAAAATTTTTTATCCCTGAACAATACTTAATTGTTAATTATTTTTCTAAAATTAATTCGTATTCGTAGAGGGCTACGGGACGATTAATGGCTTTAAAATAGTCAGGATCTTCGGGGGATAAATAAATAGCGGTGACTTGTTTGGCGGTTACTTTATGGGGATTAATTAATTGATAATCTGTGGTGGTTTCTACTTCATTCAGATAAATGCTCAAGGGTCTTTGAAAGAGTTGTTGGGTGATTTCTGTGGTTAAAAATTCTTGAGGATTAGGAGTTTCTTGACCGCGGCCGGTTACGGTAGAAATGAGTTGATTATTGTCAGCTAAAAAGGTAATTTGACGATTGGGATTATCAGGAGAAACTTTAACCGAAAGCACTTGATTCTCTCCTAGATAGGCTTTAGCAATATTGGCTCCATTGAAAGGGCGATCGGCAACAATGGGCTTGTTTTGAGGGGATAATGAGGGGAGAGAAAGGAGATTGAAATTTCCTAGGTTTTGCGGTTTAAACCGGACTTGAAAGGTAAAAGGTTGATTTAAATATTTTTTGTTTTTTCTAAAGCCTGGAGTCACAATTTTTGGGGCTAGGGGGGCTTTTTGTTCCCTTAAGATACTGGTTGCTGTCCAAGTTCCTGCCATCCATTCAGGATAGATTAAATCGGTCGCTGCTTGACTAATATTCGGTTTCCCCTTCCAGTTAGGATAAGTAGCTAATCTATCGGTTATCTCTCCAGCTTGGCTATTTTGAGGAAAGGTAAGAATCAAGAATAAATTGAGGAGTAAAATTACAAAAAATTTCATTTTATTCAGTGAACGGTTATCAGTGGCCAGTAACCAGTATTTTTATTTAAAGACAAACTGAGTATAACTGAGTTCATTAATTTTATTCCATTGAATAATTTCTTGTCGAAATTTATTCCAACCTTCATACACTTCTTTAAACGTGGCATCTTTACTGGCGTTTTCTTCGTATAAATCAAAAGCAACGGTTTGGGCTGCGGTTAAAATTTCATCAGAATAAGGAATTAATTGAGTCCCTCCTTGAATTAAAGATTGCAAAGCAATTCGATTTTGAGCATCATATTGACTTAACATATTTAAGTTAGCTTCCATGGCTGCTGTTTGCAAAATAGCTTGATATTCTTGGGGTAATTGATCCCAGGCATTTTTATTAATTTGTAAGTCTAAGGTTGCCCCTGGTTCCCACCAACCTGGATAATAGTAATAATTCGCTGCTTTATTTAAGCCTAATTTTTCATCATCATAAGGGCCCACCCATTCGGCTGCATCAATGGCCCCGGTATCTAAGGCCAGAAACACCTCACCCCCAGGCAACACCTGCACATTGACCCCTAAGCGACTCATTACCTCCCCTCCTAAGCCAGGAATGCGCATTTTTAAGCCTTTGAGGTCATTAACGGAGTTGACCTGCCGTTTAAACCATCCTCCCATCTGGGCCCCGGTATTCCCTGCCGGAAAGTTGATCACGTTAAAATCCGCATAGAGTTTGTGCATGGTTTCCAGGCCACCCCCATGATAAAACCAAGCGTTTTGTTGTTGGGCCGTTAACCCGAAAGGCATGGCGGTTCCGAAGCCTAAGGCCGGATTTTTTCCCACATAATAGTAACTGGGAGAGTGTCCACATTCGACGGTTCCCTGTTGCACTGCGTCTAACACTTCTAACCCTGGTACGATCTCACCGGCAGCATAGGGGGTGATGGTAAATTTTCCGCCGGACATGGCTTTAACGCGATCGCAAACCGTCTGGGCCCCACCAAAAATGGTATCTAGGGACTTAGGCCAACTGGTTTGCATTTTCCAGCGAAGGGTGGGTAAACTCGAACCGGCCCCGTTTCCTTCTACGGACTGGCTTTGACAAGAACCGAGAACAGTGGCCGTAGTTGCCCCTAGTGTAGCATTCGTGAGAAAGTGGCGACGTTTCATGGTTTACATGAGAAATTTTAGGTCATGTATCAAAATAGCAGATTATAGAGGCACTCAGCAGAAGGGTTAATGGTCATTAATATAACATCTATACCTAATACTGGTACTTTAGTTGCTTCCTAATTAGGATTTTTTAGTTTAGGAATTTTTAGCATAGGTGTCAGCTTAAAACGTAAACTATAAACCATTAATTTTTATTTTAAACTGTTCCCTAACCTAGTTAATTACTTGAGTCAGGAGATTATTGTGATAACATAATCCTGACTTGCTCAATGGATAAACTCAAAAATTAAGAACTGAGATGACTATTACCCCTTTAAAACTTGATAATCTACCTCCTTCCTTTCCCAAAGACGAAGCAATTAGTCTAGAATTAGTTGAAGGAATTCCGATCTTTGGAGCATCGCAAAAAGTTCAAAATCGTATAGAAGACTTACTCAGAAAACAAAAAGATACCGTATTAAATGAAGAAGAAGAACAAGAACTAAATAATTATGAAGACTTAGACGATTATCTTAGCTTAGTGAATCGTACCATCCGAAATTTTTACCTTCAATAAATCCAAAAATTTGTGTCAGCTAACCGTTATTTATCCCCAGAAATAAAAGAACAAATCAGACAGAAAGCTAACTATTTATGCGAGTATTGTCACACTTCCGAAAAATGGCAATATGTCAAATTTACGATAGATCATATTATTCCCCTAAATCAAGGGGGAGGAAATAACCGAGAAAATCTGGCCTTAGCTTGTTTTCATTGCAATCGGAAAAAATCTAATAAAATAGCGGTTATAGATTCCGAAACAAATAAGGAAATATCCTTATTTAATCCTCGTAAAGATAACTGGAAAGAACATTTTATTTGGTCAAAAGACAAACTTTATATTATAGGATTAACTCCGAAAGGAAAAGCAACCGTTAACACTTTAGACTTTAATCGAAGTCGAGTAATTAATATTCGGAAAGCTGATTTAGAAATTAATAGACATCCTCCTCCAGAAGATCCTATACAACAAGAATAAATAGACGCATCTCAGTTTATTTTATATGGTAATTTACACTTTTTCCTGACTGATTTCATTAGTTGAGTCAGGGGGATTTTTTGATAAAATAATCCTAACTTGTTCGACGGATAAACTCAAAGCATCTGCTATCTGTCCTACACTTAAACCTAATTCTTGAAGACGAAAAAACGCTAATAATTGAGTCTTTTCTAGATTATTACCTTTTCTTGAGGGGTTAAAACTAATTCTTCTTCAGAAGTAAAATAACGTAACTTTCCTTCATGAATTCCTAAATATAACTCTAATTGATCACTCCATAAATAACCGTTTTCATTAGCTTGAATTGGTTCATATTTTCCTTGAGATAACCTAAACCCTTGAAACTCTAAACTAACAGGATCAAACCAAAAATAATTAGGGGTACGAAAGATATTTTGATAGAGTTCTTTTTTCTTGGTTCGGTCAACTTTTGCCGTAGAATCTGATAATATTTCTACAATGACATGAGGATATTGACCATTTTCTCCCCAGACAACCCAACTTTTACGGGGTCGTTTTTCGGTGTTTAAAACCACAAAAAAATCAGGGCCACAAAAATCTCGTTTTTTCAGTTGTTCAGTATTATAATAAATCGTCAGATTACCCGTTGCATAGTAATCATTTCTATCTGACCAAAAACTCTCTAGACAGCTTAAAAGGAGAATAATTTGTTGTAGATGAAGATCACTTTTCAAGGGAGGTTCATCACTCCATAAATCTGTAGGAGGACAAATAATATCAGATGAGAGATTTAGGGTTGTCATATGTTTAACCCCTTAGCATAGATAAGCTTATGATAACACAGTTAAATTAATCAGTGACCCATTACCAGTTATCAATGATCAGAAAATCGAAAATATTGTATTAACTCTAAAGTGACGTTAATAAAAGTTGAATTATTGGGAACTCTTATAATAGCAAGCTATTAATCAACATTTAGTTTGTTACACACTATAAACCTTTTGCAACATTTGACGTTGCTTTTTGTATGACAAACACTTCTAGAAAACCATTATCCTTAGTTCAAAAATTCCAGCAACAAATTAAATCTGCATCTCCTCTAAAAACAGAAGAGTCTGCCATCTTTCGGATTTTAGTGCAATGTTTAGTCATTGTGGGAATTATTGCCACTGATATTGCAGCCGGAACCCAGATGAGTTTCTGGGCCATTCCTTTAAGTATTATCGGGGGTGTTTGGAGTTGGTATCGTCGCAAACATAACAATATTACCCTAAAATTTTTCTTAGCAATGGCGATGTTAACGGTACTTTCTTTCTTTTTAGTTCGTTTAACCCAAAATCTTAATGATAGTCGTTTAGTTTTGGCAGAATTATTAGTTCAATTACAAGTTTTACATAGTTTTGATTTACCTAGACGCAAAGATTTAGGCTATTCAATGGTAATTGGTCTGATTTTATTAGGAGTAGCTGGAACCATTTCCCAGACCGTTGCTTTTGCCCCTTGGCTATTATTATTTTTAATTATAGCTATTCCTACGTTAGTGTTAGATTATCGATCGCGTTTAGGGTTAGAAGCAGTTGATCACGATTTTAAAAGACTGTTCAAATCTCGTAAAACCTCTCGAAAAACCGTTAACTATTCTCCCATTTCTTTTAAAAGCATTACTGTATTAATTGCCATTACCTTAGTATTTGGTTTAACCATTTTTACTTTAATGCCAAGGTTTCCAGGGTATCAACTACAAACCTTTCCAGTTGATAGTCCTTTAGATGCAGACAGTCAAAAATTTAGTGGACAAAATAAAGGGATTATTAACCCTGGCTATAATAATAATGATCAAGGAGAAGGTGGACAGGGTCAAAGTAATAATTCTTCTCAAGGAAAAGGACAAGTTGATGATAGTCAATATTACGGATTTAATACTAAGATAAATCAAAACTTACGGGGAGAAATGAAACCGAAAATTGTCATGAGAGTGCGATCGCAATCTCCTGGATTTTGGAAAGCTTTATCTTTTGATCATTATACCGGGCAAGGATGGGAAATTACCAATGAAGAAGATTTTGAGACAATTAGACGTGATCGCTGGTCTTATAAATTTTTCTTGCACTTTCCCAACACAGCAATGAAGACTAAAAAAGTAATTCAAAGTTACACAGCAGTTGCTGATTTACCTAATATTGTCCCGTCTCTCTCTCAACCCAAACACCTCTATTTTCCAGCGCAAGAAATTGGAGTTGATGATCTCGATAATCTGCGATCGCCTGTGGGTTTAGTAGAAGGATTAACCTATACTGTTGTGTCAGAAGTTCCTTATCGCGATCGCACAAAATTACAAAAATCACCTCCTGACTATTCTGATAAAATCAAAGAAACTTATCTCAATGTTCCCCCAGAAATTGAAGAAAAAGTACGTAACAAAACCCTGGAATTGTTAAACAATAAATCATTTAATTCACCTTATGAGGTCGTATTATTTTTAACTCAAGCAGTCAAACAAAAATATACCATTCAAGAAGAATTACCCTTTTTTGACGACAGTGAAGACTTAGTTGAATCTTTCTTGTTTAAATATGAAGGGGGTATTGCTGATCATTTTTCTACTGCGTTAACCATTATGTTGCGTTCGGTAGGTATTCCTGCTAGATTAACGGTTGGCTTTGCACCAGGAAAATTCAATCCTTTAACGGGTTTTTATGTGGTTAAAAATACTGATGCTTATGCGTTAACAGAGGTTTATTTCCCTTATTTTGGATGGTATGCTTTTGATCCCATTCCCGGTCATGATTTATTTCCACCCTCTTTAGAAGAAGACCAAACTTTTAGCGTTTTAAAACAATTTTGGAATTGGATCGCTGGTTGGTTGCCTTCTCCTGTGGCTAACTTTTTTGCCTTTATTTGGACTAAAATAATTGTTGGGTTTATTAGATTTTTAGGATGGTTATGGCGATTTATTTCTAGTGGGTTAATCGGAACCTTAGTGGGACTGTTATTAGCCGTTACTTTAGGGTTATTCGGTTGGTTAGCTTGGGGAAAACTAAGGAAACTCAGTTATTATCGTCGCTTGGCTAAATTACCGCCCATGGTGCAATTATACGAGGAAATGTTAAGGAGTCTCAAAGCAAAAGGTTATCCCAAACATTACGCCCAAACTCCCTTAGAATATGTTGAAGTATCCTATCAACAACATCCCGACGAACAAGCAGAGATTATTGACGAAATTTCCCATGCTTATATGAGTTGGCGATACGGAGGAAAAGACCAAAATGTTAACTATTTGAAACAGCAATATCAAAGGTTGGTGAAGAGTTTAAAGGGCAAAAATTAAACTTTGTAAGCCGATGCACTGCCTACCCTACATTTTTTGATACATACTGTTAGTAGGGGCTTAATATTATTAAGCCCCTACAGTGTTACAGGAAGATGGGTTAGACCGTTATAATTTAGGTGATAACGAGGATATGAACATCAATCTTAACCCACCATTGCTTGACGGATAACGTTATCCGTAAAAGTAGATCGTTTTTATGATTCGTAGCAACCCTAAACTTCCAACAGTAAAATGTTCAATTTTCCCTATATCTCCCGTGAAGAGGCCGAAGCGTTGGAAACGACGCTTATTGAACAATTAAATAACAGTGAAACCAACTCGAAATATTATGTTTTTCAAGTGTGGGGTATTGGTGGAGTTGGCAAGACGACGTTAACTAAAAAAATAGCAGAAGATTATAACAATATTGCTGATTTTACTATCGTTTCTTTTGGAAGAACTGCCGATATTGATAACAGTATTAAATTGATAAATGTGTTATATGAACAGTTACCTAATAACACATTTTTATCTAATAAGTTGTTTTCTAATGACCCGTTCAAAGAACTGTATCAAAAATATTGGGACACCATTAATGAGTTAGAAAAAACTCCCAGTGAAGGTAAAAAAGAGGTTGATTCTGAACAGCAAAATTTAGTTAAACGGTTAATTAGTGAGGGTGCAAGCGCATTGGCTAAATCTAATCCGGCAACGGCCGCGGTTCCTGAAACCGTTGTTAAAAAAACAGCCGAAACTGCTGTTGATGTTGGAGGAATAATTTTATCGGAAGCTGATAGGGTAAGACAGTTATTACAACAACATAAAAAGACGAAAGATAAACGAGAATTAAAAGAGTTGATGCTGGAACCCTTACCGAAATTAACTAATGCGTTTCTAGAGTCCTGTCAACAGCGTAAAAAACCTGTTATTTTAGTTTTAGATACCTATGAAAAAGTTTCCCCTGATATTGATGCTTGGGTGTGGAAATATTTAATTGGTAATGCTAAATTTACTGATAGTAATATTTATGTGATTATTGCAGGAAGAAATAATATTTTAAAAACTGAATCATGGCGAAAATTACAACAAGATACCCAACTCATTTATGATCGTTCTTTGGAAAGATTTAATGAACCCCAAACCACCACTTATTTACAACAAATTGATATCAGAGATAAGTCAACCATTGAACAAATCTTTAAAATAACTAAAGGTTTACCTTATTATTTAGATAAAATTAGAGAAAGAATAAAGAGAGGAGAAACTATTGATTTTACCCAACTCAATCAAGATCTTTTCAGTGTATTACTGCAAGGTTTAAATAATACACAAAAACAAGTTATTTCTATGGCTTCTTGTTGTCGCTGGTTCGATAAAACATTGATAAAATATTTAATTGATCAACAAGAAAATTTAGATTTTAATACAGCAGTAGATGAAAAACTCAATTGTTATCAATGGTTAGTTAAACGAGATTTTGTAGAATATATTAACGGAAAATATCGCTTAGATGATGTAGCAAGAGATGTGTTTAAACAGGAATTTTGGCGAGAAGATGAACCAGAATTTAGACAAACCCATCAACAATTAGCAGATTATTTTAAAAATAGAAGAAACAAGGAACTTTTTTTTAATAGTTCTCCTGCACAACAATATAATAATCCCCATTGGCGAGACGATACCAGCGAATTTCTTTATCATCAATTATATGCAGGAACAGCGAACAGTAAAAGTGAATTAATCTCTTATTTATTCATGTCATGTTATTTTAGACAGGATGAAATAGTTCAAAGTACAGTAGAACAAATTATTGATGAAGTCGATATTTATAATGATGAAACTAAAATATTAATTTATCCTTTAAAAGAGTTTTTACAAGAAATCACACTTATATTTTTCGTAATTTATTTCGTATTTAAAGGATACTCTCTAGATAATAAGTATTTTGAAGAGGCTCTTGAGCAAAAATCTAATATTTTTCAAACCTTGATTATTTGTTTTCGTCAGATGTTAATTTATCCTCTAATAGAATTTCAGCAAGAAATCATACCAGAAATGTTGCTACTATACTGGTTGTTAGAAAAAAGTACCTCAAGTTATGAGGATTATCAAGAGATTGTTGGACAAAAATCAAATATCGATAAAATGATTACTATCTATCTTAATGAGTTGACAGGAATATCTAAGATTTCTGCATTATTATATAAATCAAAACGCTGTTATCCATCTCAACAACTTAGTTATTTACAACAAGCTAAAATCGAATCAGAAATGATTGTTACAAAAGATGATCCTGACTTTAGTTGTGATTTGTTTTTATGGGATTTAGGCAATAATTTTTATAAATTACAAGCTTATCAGCAAGCAGTTGACTGTTTTCAAATAGCTGTTAGTTTTAAACCAGATTATCATGAAGCTTGGCATTATCAAGGGGCAGCTTTATCTAATTTAAAAAGGTTTAATGAGGCGATCGCTTCTTATGATAAAGCTTTAGAATTGAACTCTGATTATGTTTACGCTTGGTATAATCGAGGGTTAGCTTTAGGTAATTTAAAGAGATTTGATGAGGCGATCGCTTCTTATGACAAAGCTTTAGAGTTAAAACCTGATTTAGATGTAGCTTGCTATAATCGAGGGATAGCATTAGGTAACTTAGAACGGTTCGATGAAGCGATTGCTTCCTACGATAAAGCATTAGAATTGAACCCTGATCATGTTTACGCTTGGTATAATCGAGGATTAGCTTTAGGTAATTTAAAGAGATTTGATGAGGCGATCGCTTCCTACGATAAAGTATTAGAATTAAACCCTGATTATGTTTCCGTTTGGTATAATCGAGGGTTAGCTTTAGCTAATTTAAAGAGGTTTGATGAGGCAATTGCTTCCTACGATAAAGTATTAGAATTGAACCCTGATCATGTTTCCGCTTGGAATTACCGGGGCAATACTTTGTATAACTTAGCAAAGTTTGATGAGGCGATCGCTTCTTATGACAAAGCTTTAGAATTGAACCCTGATTATGTTTACGCTTGGTATAATCGAGGGTTAGCTTTAGGTAATTTAAAGAGATTTGATGAGGCGATCGCTTCTTATGACAAAGCTTTAGAGTTGAAACCTGATTTAGATGTAGCTTGCTATAATCGAGGGATAGCATTAGGTAACTTAGAACGGTTCGATGAAGCGATTGCTTCCTACGATAAAGCATTAGAATTGAACCCTGATCATGTTTACGCTTGGTATAATCGAGGATTAGCTTTAGGTAATTTAAAGAGATTTGATGAGGCGATCGCTTCCTACGATAAAGTATTAGAATTAAACCCTGATTATGTTTCCGTTTGGTATAATCGAGGGTTAGCTTTAGCTAATTTAAAGAGGTTTGATGAGGCAATTGCTTCCTACGACAAAGCATTAGAATTGAAACCTGATTATGTTTACGCTTGGGATAACCGAGGGATAGCTTTAGATAAGTTAAGACGGTTTGAAGATGCTATCGTATCCTATGATAAAGCATTAGAATTTAAACCAGATGATGTTTATGTTTGGAATGCTAGGGGTGCAATTTTATGTGATAAACTAAAGCAATATGAACAAGCCTTCGCCTCCTTTGAGAAAGCATTAGAATTTAAACCAGATTATCATATCGCTTGGTATAATCGAGGGATAGCATTACGTAACTTAGGAAGATTCAAAGAGGCGATGTCTTCCTTTAAAAAAGGACAAGAATTGAAACCTGATTATTATCAAGAAGTTTTGTATCAACGATTAGTAGACTTATTTAACTTAAAAAGGTTAAAAGAGGTGATCACTCGCTTCCTACGATAAAGCTTTAGAAATTAAACCAGATGACGCTATTACTTACTTTACCAAAGCTTGCTACTATGCCTTACGAAATAACATACAATTAGCTATAAAGAATTTACAAACAGCCATTAATCTTGATAGTAAATATAAAAAAATGGCAAAAACAGATACATATTTTGATAATATTCGGGAGGATGAAGAGTTTAAGGAATTGTTGAGATAAGATCAACTGATGTTTTGATAGTCATTGCGAGGGGTTGAAACAAAACTATAACCTGATTTATTATTATTATCCCCCGAAGCAATCTATATTTTTCCCTTAGATTTAAAGATTGCTTCAGAGGCAAAGTTAAGTATTAAATTAAGCCACAGTAAAAGTTTTGCCTCTTCGCAATGACAGTTTATTCTTTATGTTTTGATTCCCTAATCTACCGATTATAAGCGGTCAAGAGAATGTAACTGATAACTGATAACTGATAACTGATAACTGTATTAAAAA
>NZ_PRLH01000048.1 GCF_003013815.1 Cyanothece sp. BG0011
CCGCTTGCATTAATCCTTGTTCGGGGGATTCACATTTATTTACCGCTAATAATACAGGAACCTTTTGCCGTCTTAACCAGTCAGCAATCTCACGATCGCCGGCTGTGGGGCCCAGTTGTCCATCCACGACAAAAAGGGCTGCACTGGCTTCGGTTAAGGCCGCCATGGCCTGTTCTCGGATCAAGGGTAAAAATTCTGTGTCATCATCGAATACTAACCCCCCTGTATCCACCACTTGAAAATCGCGATCGCGCCAAAACGCCGGCCGATAAGTGCGATCGCGGGTAATTCCGGGTTGATCATGTACAATCGCCTGTCTATCTTTGGCTAATCGGTTAACCAGAGTTGATTTGCCCACATTGGGCCGTCCAATAATCGCAACAATAGGTAATGCCATAATAATTAATCTAAGATATTAGTTCGTAGAGATAATAATTTTGCTTGATCTTTAATGATAACGATTTTTTTAGGTAATGAGTTCAACGATTCCTGACATTATCCTTCGTTCTCATCTCCTAACCTTTATATGTCTATAGGCATAGGTGTTTCCACGATCCCAAATAAAATGTTAAGTTTTATAGAGAAAAGTTCATTTTGTAGCAAATGTTACAGAATTATGTGTTATAAATAATAGTGAGGGTGAAACAAACCACCATAACAAAACACCATAAACAATCGGAGTCTAAAAATTATGTCTACTCAACAACAAGCAAGAGCTTTAATGATGCGTCATCACCAAATGGTCAAAAACCGTCAACAATCGATGTTGGGACGGGCGGCCTCTGAAATTGGTGTCGATGTCGAAAAAGACTATTGGACAACTATTCAAGGTAAACCCTGTGCTGGTTTTCGTAATTCCTACGATCGCTCAAACGCTGCGATGAGTTAATGATAGTTAATGCTTTTTGATCGTAACAAATTAAATAAACTGTACGACAAACCGTAAAAGGGTGTTCTTCAGAGGAAGAGCCCCTTATTATTTTTTCAGATTGATCACTGTTCACTGATAACTGTACACTTTAGGAAGTAACAAAATGTAAACTTACCCTTGATTTATGAGTCAATCATCTAACCTATCAGAAAAAATTGCTCAATTTTATGACACCTCAAGTAATCTATGGGAACAAATATGGGGTGAACATATGCACCACGGTTACTATGGTAGAGGGGGGAATTGTAAACTTAATCGTCGTCAGGCACAAATTGATTTAATCGAAGAACTTTTAAATTGGGCCAATATAAAAGATGTGACTAACTTAGTTGATGTGGGTTGCGGTATTGGGGGAAGTACCCTCTATTTAGCCGAAAAATTTCAGGCAAAAGCAACAGGAATTACCCTATCCCCTGTACAGGCCAATAGAGCCACAGAAAGAGCAACTCAGTTCAAATTAGAAGAAACCGTACAGTTTCAAGTGGCTGATGCTTTAAATATGCCCTTTCCAGACAATAATTTTGACTTGGTGTGGTCCCTTGAAAGTGGGGAACATATGCCAGATAAAGAGCAATTTTTTCAAGAATGTTATCGAGTCTTAAAACCAGGTGGGACTTTTATTTGTGCGACTTGGTGTCATCGACCTACTAATTCTTGGGCGGGAGAATTAACCGAAGATGAAAAACAACATTTAGCAGAAATTTATCGGGTTTATTGTTTACCTTATGTGATATCTTTACCCGAATACGAAACCATTGCCCGTGACTGCGGTTTTAATCATATTAAAGTAGATGATTGGTCAATGGAAGTTGCACCTTTTTGGGATATTGTTATCGACTCAGCTTTCAATTTAGAAGCCATTGCAGGGTTATTAAATAGTGGTTGGCAAACCGTAGAAGGTGCGTTATCATTAGGTTTAATGAGTCGAGGTTATGAACGAGGTTTAATTCGTTTTGGCTTGATTTCCGGACAGAAATAATGGTAAGCATTCAGCATTCAGCTTTTGAATAAAAGCGGGAAGCATTCGTTTAACCTCAATCAGTTTTGATGATAAAGATTCATAAAATTATATTAATTATGTTCGGAAAGTAACTTTTCTACTTTAGCTTCATCTACACGAGAAACTAATTTGTTTCTTTCATGTAAATCTCTTTGGGTTTTCGTTAAACTAATGGTAGAACCCACGGTAAACGTTAAACCCATACCCATAAAAGCCTTAATCCAACCATCAACTGGTAAATAAAGAATGCCGATAGTTGTTGTTGATATGGCTAAAATAAAAGATGCCCAAGTTTGAATGACCCAAGCCGCACTATGATCTTGAGTTAAATTGTTTCTGCTCATATTAATTATCTCTAGGTGTCAAGGAGGAAAAAGATAAAGTCTTGATACTAACGAGAATAATTGAAGAAACTAAAAATAGTCTGGGCAAAGTGACAGTTTTATAACTGAACATTGACTAATAATCTTTAAAATAGCAACTCTTCTAAAGGATAAGGACATTCTTCAGGTAAATCAACATCATACTCGGCCTTGACAATTTTAACAGCATCTTGATAGATTCCTTCAAAGTTTTCTGTAAGTTTAAGCTTCATACTTGGGGAATATTTACGGCTCATATTAACTTTAAAAACCATCACCTCCCCCTGCCATTTTCTATAACAATCTTTTAAGGGAACGTAATCAATTTTTAGCCTATGTTCAATTTGTCTAATTAACAAACTAACCACCGCATTGTATTCGCTACGTCCCAATGCTTCAATCTCCTCAATAATATTATCCCAGTCTAATTTATCTAAATGCTTTAACCCTTGATTAGTATTGATCAACTTCCGTAAAGCATCAGCTTGTTCAATTGTCCATTGATAATAATCGGTTTCGTAAGTATTCAGAAAACCCAGGTTAGTCATAACTTTAACAATATCCCATTAATTCCTCTGTTTGCCATTCTAAAGTATCCCCAATGGCAGAACCATTATGATAAGCCGCCAGTAAAATTTCGCTGGTTTTACCCCAACTAATGACACCATTATGGTCCAATGCGATCGCTCCTAAGTCTCTGTTTCGCTGTTTGCTTTCTTCCATGGATTTTTGCATGGCATCAGGTAAAGATAACCCATCTCCAACACGAATCACTACCCTTGCAGCAAAACACTCGTTAACGATATCTTCCCCTATCCCCGTACAACTCACCCCGGCCTCTGCCGTTGCATAGTTCCCGGCCGGCATAGCAGAATCGCTCACCCGGCCTATTCTTTCTAATCCTTTTCCCCCGGTAGAGGTTCCGGCCGCAATTTTTCCCTGGGTATCTAAAGCCACAACCCCGATCGTTCCTCGGCCTGCTTCAAAAGACTCTGGCTTACCAATTAAACTCCCCATTTTACGCTGAAAATCATCTTTCCACTCTTCAATCCATTCTTTCGCCCGAAACTCGGTTAAGGGGTCATAAACGGGGATATTTAACTCTCTAGCTAACTCGGCCGAACCCATATCTGAGAGAATGCGATCGCTTTCGTCCTGCAAATATCGGGCTAAGTCGATAGGATTTTTCACACGAGAGATATTGATCACACCGCTAAAAGTTTGACTCAACCCTTCCATTAACGATGCACTCATGCGAATTTGTCCATCAGATTGTAACACCGATCCAGTTCCTGCGTTAAAGCCTGGCTCATTTTCGAGTAACTGACACCCCCTAACCACTGCATCTATAGATGGTTTCCCATCTTTTAACAATTGATACACTTCAGTGACAATTTTATGGAGGGTAGGACGGACTTTTTCTAAACCCCCTTTATCGTATAGGGAACTCGCACCTCCATGAATGATTAGTTTAGGTTGGGTTGTGGTCATAAATTTTGATCCTGTATTTGAGAGCGTCTTCTGCGACATCGTTCAGAGCAATATTTTACATCATCCCAACATTTGGCCCATTTTTTTCGCCATGTGAAGGAAAGGCCACAAACCGGACATATTTTACTGGGTAAATCGGACTTTGAGGGTTGACGAGCCATTGATTAAGTTATCAGGGAGTATCTTATTGTTTTATTATAGGATTAAGAAAATTATGATTAATTGATTGATGGTAACCAGCACTTCCACCCAGTTATCAACTATCTTACTGGGATTTCGGGCTTTATCTGATCCCATTCGTTTACAAGTTTTGGAGTTATTAAAACGTCAAGAATTATGTGTTTGTGATCTCTGTGAACAACTTGATATTAGTCAATCTAAACTCTCATTTCATCTAAAAAATCTCAAAGAAGCTCAGTTAGTGCGATCGCGTCAAGAAGGTCGTTGGATCTATTATCGTTTAAATTTATCTCAATTTGCTCTGCTGGAAAATTATTTATCTCAATACCAACAATTTCAGGATATTTTACCTGCATCCCCTTGTGACCCATCATAATTAGATGACTAATGAAGATCAACACTTGTTTCCCTTACTTTCCTTTACTTAAACAAAAGATTCGTCAGATTATCATTTTAGGATTGACCACTTTTCTGTTAACAATCATCTCAACTCCTCTGGTGTTAGGGCAGTTTCCTCCTGTTTCTTCATCGGGGGATGCAGCCATAAAAACCCAGACACCTTGGTGGGACGCCAATAAAGCAGAACCCTGTGGACGATTGTGGTGTAGTACGGTTCATTTATTAGGGGGTGTCGATAAACTGTTTCAAGTTGCTGTTGATCCCACCGCTATCGAAAATCCTAATAATGCTGCCTTTAGAGTAGAGGATAGGGCCAAAGAAGTTCAGAGAATTTATGATTCGATTTATGCTCGGGTTCGTCAGTTAGAATCAACAGAACAACAGGATCAAGTTCAATCTACAATTAGTAATCTTGGTAACTGGAAAGATTTATTTTTTGATAGAAGTAATTTAGGTAAACATCCTGTCACCCCAAAGATTGAAGTGGGAATCAGAAATAATCAAACTGTTATTTATGTACCCGAACAACTTGACTTAGGATTGTCGGGACAAACTATTGTTACTATTAATAGGGCTGATAGTCTTCATTACGGAAAATCTATTGAAGACATTGCAAAAGAATGGCGTTTGTTAATTGTTGAAAGTCTTAATCAAGCACTCTGGGCCTATGAAATTGATCAATCTTATACTTTTGCTCGATTTTTGATGGCAGTTTTAATCGTTCTTCTTATTGCTATTCCGATGGCCATAATTTGGATCATTAGATACATCATCAACATTTGGAATCGTCGTCTTAGTCGTCAATTACAGGCCTTAGAAAAATCTTTAGCGGTGAATGCAGAAGGATTAACCACCGAGGATGTTTCTGTCTCTGATAATTTAGATAATGGAGAAAATGATCCCCCCAGTCAACCCGAAACTGACTCTAGAGAAACCAACAAGAAACGCAATCTATTCTTACTCTTTAAAAAAGCGATCAATAATCCTGAAAAAGTGATTTTTAAAGCGAAAAATGTTGTCGATAATACGGTTCAAAATATTAGTCAAAACCTGTCTCACTTATCTCTCAAAAAACAAGCCAATATTAAACGACAGCAAAATATTGCTCAATTACTGTTAGGATTGTTATTTTGGATACAAGTATTTTTAGTGTTATTAACAGGAGCGTTAATTGTATTAGTTTTTCCAGAAACTCGTCGTTACAGTTATTTCTTTTTAGGGCAAGCTCTCACGATTCCTATCATTTGGATGTCTGTGGGTATTGCTAATAAGTTGAGTAACTTATTAACTGACTATTACCTCAATCGATGGGCAAAAAATCAACAATTAATTAATCCTAATTCCAATCGTTATACTTTAAGGGTGAGTACCTATTCTAACGCCCTCAAAAGTGGAACAACCTTTCTATTTATTGTCCTCGGTATTGCTCTAACAGTGACGTTTTTAGGCATTAACTTAACCGTATTAGCCAGTGTAGGGGGTGTAGCATTTGTCTTCGCATTTCTATCGAGAAACGTAGTAGAAGATATGTTGAATGGTGTCTTAATTTTATGGACTGATCGCTATGCCATTGGTGATATTATTCAAGTGGGAACCGTAAGCGGTTTAGTAGAAAATATGAATATTTATATCACACAAATTAGAGGGTCCGAAGGTCGTTTAGTTACCCTTCCTAACAGCAAAATTTCCATTGTTGAAAATTTAACTAAAGATTGGTCACGAGTGGAATTTAAAATAGAAATTGCTTACGATGCCGATGTCAGAAAAGCTTTAAATGTTATCAGTCAAGTCAGTGAAGAAATGGAAAATGATCCCACTTGGCAAGATAAAATTGTTGAACCGGCAGCTATTTTAGGGGTTGATAATGTTTCCCATCATGGGATCTTAATTCAAGTCTGGATTAAAACCCAAGCCATGCAACAATGGGCTGTGGGAAGAGAGTATCGATTAAGGGTAAAAGAAGCCTTTGAAACAGCAGGAATCTCCATTGGAGTCCCTCATCAAGAAGTAAGATATCAAGCACTTTGAAAAAGATGAATAAATCTTCAACAGCCAATACTTCCATAACATCAACTCAATTGCGTATTCTACAAAAAGACCTACATCAAGCGATCGCACCTTTCTATACATTCAATCGTCAGATAAGTATCACCCGATTCGCCACCATAGGAATGGTCTGTTTAGCAAGTACCATCATGGCCTGGTATTCTCATCAGCAATGGGCTTTTATCCTGTGGACGGTTTTTGCTGCCATTACCTATGGGTTTTGGCTTGTGTGTACCCATGATGCTGTTCATCAAACATTGACCGGTTGGCGAAATGTTGATTTATGGTTAGCCCGTTTGATTTCTTGGCCCATTTGGTGGCCTGTCGGAGTATATAGTGAACTTCATTGGTTACATCATAGTCGCAACGGCAAAGATTTACGAGATCCTGAACGAGTCCAATGGTCCGAGATAGAATACCAACAATGTTCACCTATAGTCCGTTGGTATGTGCGTCATCAATGGGCTTGGAATATCCTTATAGCAGGATCTTTTGGTTTAATTGGGAATGCTTTCGCTAAAGGTTGGCACTATCGTCAAGAGCGTCCCCAACTGCATCGGCAAATGACTTTAGATTTACTAGGAATATTGTTACTTCATGGTAGTTTATTCATTTTAGTGGGATGTTATGGAATTTGGGGAAAATATATTCTATTTTGGTTAATTGTGGAGTGGGTTGTTGGGGTAATGATGCAAACTCGCGCTCATCTGGAACATTACGACTGTTGGTGTCCCCACCAATCACCATTACTAACTCAACTCTATTCAACCCGAAACGTTAATGGCAGTCTTTGGGTTAATTGGTTGATGGGAGGTCTTCCCTATCACTCCATCCACCATGCTTTCCCTAAAATCCCTTTTGATCAACTTCCTCAAGCTTATCAGGCTGTTCAAATCGTCCTACAAAAACATGGTCAAATACCTTTAGAAATGGAAACAGGCTATTGGCAAAGTACCATTAAAAATACCAAGGTTTACAGCTTAATAATGGATAATTAACAATTTTCCAAAGGTAGAAATTTTAGATTTTGTAGATCCTAGGGTGGGTTAGGTACGAACTGAATTTTGATAAAAACTTATGATATTTTTATCCGCACAGTAACCCACCATCCTAAATATATAGTCTGTTATCCAAAACACTATCAACAATGGTTTATTTTTTATTTTTCTAAAGGGTCAACGGCCCTTGACCCCTACAATATCAAAATTAGCCCATTTTTGAGCAAAAATCTGTGTCGAATACCCAGAGTTTGTCAAGGTTAGTTTACAAAAATTATTGATTAGAACACGAGAACTATATTCACGGGTGGCGGCCTTTTTGCTCTTACTTTAATGCTTAACAGGGTTACAAGTACGCAAAATAGGTACTTTACCCAGGTTTACTGTTATTTTTACTTACAAAAAGAGTATTGTATTTCAAAAATAGTATATCTGAAAATTTACAAAAATACCAAGAACACTGTGAGCGAGAAATAGCCACGTCCTTTTAAGGCGTGGCAGTGGAGCGAACTGGGGTTTTAACCCCCCGTATCTAATTTAAGCTTATCAATACATTCTTCTAAAACTTGCGTCATAGTCTTGTCTTTTTGTTGTGCATAAAGTCTTAGTTTAGCTAATCTTTTATCACTTAATCTAATTGTAAAGTTTTTTAAACATATTGGCAATGCCATTGCAAAACGCTATAATCTTACCATGAATTACCAAACTCAAAAAATCTTGTTAACAGGCAATATAGATGATGAGGCTCACGCTTACCTTTTATGGTGTTGTGAGCAATCAAATAAACTATATAACTCTGTTTTATTTTCAATTCGTCAAGATTACTTTGAAAACTGTAATTACAAAACTTGGTTTGATAAAAATGATAATTACAGAAGAAGTCCTCGTTTAAGACGGATTAAAGTTAGTTATGCTCAATTATGTAAAGATTTTAAAGATAACGTCCATTACCAGGCAATAGGAGGTCAACAAGGACAACAGACTATTAAGTCAGTAGTAGAAGCCATAAAAGGATATAACAAGCTTTTGCCAATGTGGTTTAACGGGGAATTAAAAGATAAACCGAAGATTCCAAATTATCGTAAAAAAGGGTTATATCAGGTTAGTTTTACTTCTCAAAATATCCGTTACGAACCATTAGAAGGAATTTGTTATTTACCTATTGCTAATTCTCAAAGGAAAGAATTAGAAACCCCATCAATTATTATTCCTAGTGGTGTAAATTTTCAATTCTTAGATATAGCCGAGATAAGAATTATTCCTCAAACTAATAAATTATGGGCAGAATATATCTATAAAACTCAGTCAGTTAAAGGATCTAATCTTGATTATTCTCAAGGTTTAGGTATAGATCATGGTGTCACTAATTGGCTTAGTTGCACAACAACAAAAGGTAAATCTTTCATTGTTAATGGGAGAAAAATTAAGTCAATTAACCAGAGATATAATCGTTTTATTGCCAAACATAAACAAGGTCAACATCAAGATTACTGGGATGATCAATTAGAACAGGCTACTCATAAGCGTAATTGTCAGATGAGGGATGCTGTTAATAAGGCAGCTAGATTTATAATTAACTACTGCTTAAAACATCAAATTGGTAATATTGTCTTTGGTTGGAATGACGGACAAAAAAACTCAATAAATATTGGTAAAACTAATAATCAAAACTTTGCACAAATTCCGACAGCAAGACTTAAAAACCCTATTCAACAATTAGCCGAATCAGTAGGAATTATCTTTACTGAAATTGATGAAGCGTATAGTTCAAAGGCAAGTTTCCTTGATAACGATTTAGTCCCGAATTATGGTGAAAAACCCCAAGGGTATAAGTTTTCAGGAAAGAGAATAAAACGTGGATTGTATCAAACAGCTAAAGGCTGGTTGGTAAATAGTGACACTCACGCAGCCGCTAATTGTTTGAGAAAGGTAGCCACACAGCTAGGTTTAGACCTAGCCAGGGTGGGTAAGGAATGCTTGACTGTTCCTAAACGGTACGATCTAGAGAATCTGACTAAATCATATCGTAAGCAAGCGGAAATGTGGCTTCAGCCCATTGAAAGCTTAACTGCTTAGAATCTAGGTGTTTTTAAACCCTAGAGAAGTCAAAAGTCTTCATTTTCAGGCAAATTTTAGGAAAATCGGCAAAATGCCTTTTTTCATAAACTTATGTTAAGCGAAAGAATATTAAAATAAATAATAGTTTATACAAATAAGATAAGTTTAAAAAATATTTGAGCAAAGGCAAAATAACACTCAAGACAAAATTGAGGACAATGGGACAATAAGATAATACAACCTACCATATAAACTAGAATAAAGAATAAAACGATACCTTATGCTTAAAGCTCTATTTGGCGATCCTAATACCCGCAAAATCAAAAAATTACAGCCCATCGTTGCGGAAATCAACTTGCTTGAAGAGGATATTCAACACCTATCCGATGAACAACTCAAGAAAAAAACCGTTGAATTTCGGGAAATACTCGATAAAGCTGACAACGATGAAGAATTAGAGGACATTTTAGAAGAAATTCTACCAGAAGCCTTTGCTGTGGTGCGAGAAGCAGCCAAGCGCGTCCTAGGAATGCGTCACTTTGACGTACAGTTAATGGGGGGAATGGTACTTCATCAAGGACAAATTGCCGAGATGAAGACAGGGGAAGGAAAAACCCTCGTAGCGACTCTTCCTGCTTATCTCAACGGACTTACAGGAAAAGGGGTTCATATTGTCACCGTCAACGACTATTTAGCCCGTCGGGACGCAGAATGGATGGGACAGGTTCATCGTTTCCTAGGGTTAACCGTGGGACTCATTCAGTCCGGAATGAACCCAGAAGAACGCAAGAAAAACTATGCTTGTGACGTTACTTATACTACCAACAGTGAACTAGGATTCGACTATTTACGGGATAATATGGCCACCGCTATGGCTGAAGTGGTACAACGTCCTCCTAATTATTGCATTATTGACGAAGTGGACTCCATTTTAATCGATGAAGCCCGGACCCCGTTAATTATTTCGGGTCAAGTAGAAAGACCCACAGAAAAGTACGTCAAAGCAGCTGAAATTGCCAAACAATTAGAAATACAAGAATCAGAAGAAGACCCCAAAGATTACGAAGTGGACGAAAAAGCCCGCAACGTATTAATGACCGATCAAGGGTTTGAAAAAGCAGAACAACTCCTAGGGGTGACTGACTTATACGATCAAGAAAATCCCTGGGCCCATTATATTTTTAACGCCATCAAAGCTAAAGAATTATTCACCAAAGATGTTAATTACATCGTTAAAAATAAAGAAGTGGTGATCGTCGATGAATTTACCGGTCGGGTGTTGGCCGGGAGACGGTGGAGTGATGGCCTTCACCAAGCGATCGAAGCTAAAGAAGGGGTTCCCATTCAACGGGAAACCCAAACCCTGGCCACCATTACCTATCAAAACTTTTTCCTGTTATATAACAAACTCTCAGGAATGACAGGAACGGCTAAAACCGAAGAAACGGAACTAGAAAAGGTTTATAACCTACAAGTCACTATCGTTCCCACTAACCGTCCCTCTCAACGTTATGACTTTCCCGACGTGGTTTATAAGACCGAACCCGCCAAATGGAAAGCCGTCGCAGCAGAAGTTGAAGACCTACACCAACAGGGCCGTCCCATTCTCGTCGGAACCACCAGTGTAGAAAAATCAGAAGTGATCTCAGCATTGCTACAACAAAGTAAGATCCCTCATAATATTCTCAACGCCCGACCCGAAAACGTCGAAAGAGAATCAGAAATTGTTGCCCAAGCCGGACGCAAAGGGGCCGTTACCATCGCCACCAACATGGCAGGACGCGGAACAGATATTATATTAGGGGGTAACTCTGATTACATGGCCCGCCTCAAAATTCGTCAATTCCTCATGCCTCAAATTGTCATGCCAGAAGATGATAACCTTATGACCGGGGGAATGGGAGGCAATAATCGTCGTCCTCAAGGGTTTGGTCAGGATAGTACCAAGAAAAAATGGCAACCCTCGGCCGATATTTTCCCCACAGAACTCTCCTCAGAAACCCAAACCATGATCAAAGCGGCCGTAAAATTTGCGGTAGACCAATATGGACAGCAAAGTCTCTCAGAATTAGAAGCCGAAGAAAAGATCGCCATTGCCTCTGAAAATGCCCCCACCGATGACCCCGTGATTGAAAAATTACGGGAAGTGTATAAGCTGATTCGTAAAGAGTATGACGCATTTACCGATGCAGAACACGACGAGGTGATCGAGTTGGGAGGACTTCATGTCATTGCCACAGAACGTCACGAGTCCCGTCGGATTGATAACCAGTTACGGGGACGGGCCGGACGACAAGGAGACCCAGGGTCTACTAAATTTTTCCTGAGCTTAGAAGATAACTTATTAAGGATTTTTGGAGGCGATCGCGTAGCCGGGTTAATGAATGCCTTCCGGGTTGAAGAAGATATGCCTATTGAGTCCAAAATGTTGACCCGTTCTCTAGAAGGGGCTCAGAAAAAAGTGGAAACCTTCTACTATGACACCCGTAAACAGGTGTTTGAATATGATGAGGTCATGAATAACCAAAGACGGGCCATTTATGCCGAACGTCGTCGGGTACTTGAAGGGTTAGACCTCAAAGAACAAGTGCTACAATACGCAGAGAAGACCATGGACGAAATTGTAGACGCTTATGTTAACCCTGAGTTGCCCCCCGAAGAATGGGACGTAGAAAACTTGGTGAGTAAGGTTAAAGAGTTTGTTTATCTCCTCGAAGATATCACCGCCAAAGATATGGAAGATATGACCGTAGCAGAGATGAAAATCTTCCTTCACGAAGAGGTTCGTAAAGCCTACGATATTAAAGAAGACCAAGTAGATAAGGTTCGTCCGGGTTTGATGAGAGAAGCAGAACGCTTCTTTATACTGCAACAGATAGACACCCTGTGGCGTGAGCATTTACAGTCAATGGATGCTTTACGGGAGTCCATCGGGTTACGAGGATATGGACAAAAAGACCCTCTCATTGAATACAAACAAGAAGGGTATGAAATGTTCTTAGAGATGATGATCGATATCCGTCGGAATGTCGTTTATTCACTCTTCCAGTTCCAACCTCAAGGACAACCTCAAGCTGTTTAAAGAACACTTTTCAAGGAGTGTAAAAAAATTATCTCATAACTGTAAGGTGGGCATTGCCCACCTTACTTCTGACTTCAAACTTCTGAATTCTGACTTATAAAAACGGAGAGGGTGGGATTCGAACCCACGTTGGCTATTAACCAAACCCGATTTCAAGTCGGGCGCGTTCGACCACTCTGCCACCTCTCCTTAAATTCACTCCCCATTCTAACATGGTTGTAGCGTTAGTCTGTTCATCGTGATCAAGAAATATAGTTAAAGGTTTAGGTAAAAACTAGCTTGGTGATGCTTGAGTCAACACCCTGACACCTTCAAAAGCATCAAATGTTGTTAGTCTAATTTCAAGAATATAGGGATTATCCTTCGGTACTTTGATGTAGTCTCGCGTATCAATTCCTCCTGATGTCCATTGCAGTCCTTCAAGCGTTCTCGCCCCAGAAATCTCATATTGGGTAAACGAAAAAATATCATTAGTTAAATCACTATCTCTAGTGTCAATAAATCCGATAATTGGATTCTCAAATTGGACAACGGCACTAGCAAATTCCCGTTTCCCATCACCAGGCAATCCAAGAAAGGCAAGGAAGTGACTGTTTACTAATGTCCCTGAAGATAGGACAGGCATACTGTCGCGAGAAGCATCCCAATCATAAGCTAGATTACGATCATTAACTTGAGTTTTGTCTGGATTGAAATTAGCAAAAAATTCATTTTCGACATAACTCTCATTTGGTTTTGCAATTCTCACATCTTCCTCAAGGTAAACACCCTGTTTCTCGTCAAATGCGTAAATGACATTGTTAAATTCTGGTACTTCAAAACCACTATCATTGTCGCTGTAAGGAGGAATTGGCGGATAAAAATCTGGAGAATAGAATTCAATTTGTCCACAAGTTGCACGAAAATTGACACTCTCGCAATTTACCTGTTGAACTAAGGCATCTCCCCAAATAATTTTAGCTTGACTCATCTTGGGAAAACCAATAAGTCCTACAAACAAGCTGAGAATTAAAACAAGGAATTGTAGCTTAGAGATAAAGTTTTTCACAATACTTATCTTTCAAGAGAAAAATCATGTTAATTAAAAATTAATTAACATTGGTCAGTTCTAGCATAATGTCATACAGACGCTCTGCCCATGTTTGCCAGTTTAAACGGGTGTCATATTCTCCACGAGAAGACTTGACTAGGTTTTGATACTGATTGGTATCGGAAAAATTAGCTTTAATTAACTCAGCATAATCCTGTCCTGATGCGGATAAGGATAACATAAATCCATTTTTGCCTTCTTTAATGATGGTGGGGATACCGCCTACATCTGTCGTCATCACAGGGATTCCATAGGCATTGGCTTCACAAATAACAATGGGGGAACAATCAGCACGAGTGGGAAAAATGAGAAAATGAGACTTTAACAGTAAATGATTAAATTTTTCTCTTTGTTCAGGAATATTTTTATCTAAATAGGGAATCACCCTCAACCTTTGATGTTTATAGTCTGGTGGAGGAGAACAACCTATTACTAATAGTTCAGCATCGACTCCCATCTCAAGTAAAGATGTTAAAGTCTCAAAAGCCAACTTCCCCCCTTTACGCTCCCAATTTCTACCAATAAATAGCAGACAACAGCGAGAGGCTTCACATTCTTCTTTCTGCTGAGTATAGTCCAATTGATAAGTCTCAACCAATAATTTGTGGGTGACATCAGATAAATAAATAATGGGAATATCTGTTTCTAAATATTGCATTTCTTGGCAGGCCACTGGAGCTAAAATCAGATCCAGAGAATTATGTTGCAGTTGTTCTTGAATGAGTTGTCTAAATTGAGGAGCGATCGCGTTTTTAGCCGGGGGTTGACTTAAAAAACTACCCTTGAGTTTTCGCCATATTTTCCCTGATATTCCTAACACTTTGGGAACTTGAGGATTCCCTAAATTAATCAGGTTAATGGGAACGGAATGGAGGGATTCGTGCATCTTATAGAGTGTTCCCGAAAACACCATTCTATCGAGATAATTTTTAGCCGAAAAAAAGCCTACATTTAATTTATTCATGGAATTAACATTTAATCGGTTTTGAGAAGTTGTAACGGCTTACCTTCAAGATATTCAGGAATAGGCGCATCCATTAACGATAATAGAGTAGGGGCTAAATCCAAAACGTGTCCAGAGGAAATGGTTGTATTGGCTTCAATGTTCGGTCCAGCGGCCAAAATCAAACCTTTTTCCCTATGACTTCCCGAGCGATAGTGCGGTAAAGGTCCAAAGCGTCCATAGTCAGGACTATCAATGACATCGGTGGGATAATCATCTTGCCAGACGATAATTAAGTCAGCATCCGGGAGTTTAGGATTACGATCATTGGGATCTTTTCGGGTACGGACAATTTTTTTGACCATAGGAATCCCTTGGCGAGGCTCTTTCAGGGCATAAAGCTTTTCACAAATTTCATCACACAAGTCATGGTACTCAGAAGCAGTAACCTTTCCCTGGGGTTCTCGTCCTTCGAGATTAATACGAATGTAACCTTCAGCAAAACTAGGAATAGCAAATGCTTTCATCGAAGGCCATAGGGGTTTATACCATTGTGCCGGATTCCAAGGTACAACTTTTTCTCCCTGGCGTCTCAATTGAGAGTGTGAAATTATATCGGGTTCCTCGGTTCGGTCAAGATAGGGTTCAAGAATCTGGAAAATCCGTGTTGGGGTTTCTTTTCGTAAAAAACGACGAATGGGGTTGGATTCGTACTTATCCCCCCACAAATGTCGCTCCCAGTAGTTCCATTTCATTTTCGTCACAGGAGGCGGTAAAGGTTTAGATATATCTCCGTGGGCCAGTCTCCATTGACCGGGAAAGTTAAACCGATACATGAACTCAGGAAGATAAACAAAGCTAGGTAAGTCAATGGTGGCAGATCCCATTCCATGGGCGGAAAAAATGACAATATAGGCGTTTTCAGGGGCTTTTTCTAAAATTTTACCGATGGCATCATCCATGGCTTGATAAATAGCCAGTAAGGGATCGTGGGAAATGCGAGATTTGAATGTCTCATACAAAGGATGATCCGGTTGACTTAAATGCCAGAAAATATGACCAGCTGAATGAGGGTCGTTAAAAACCGTTAAAAATAAATCCCAATTTTCCCGTTCCAGCAAATCTCGACAGGTGGCAACCCGACGAAGAATGCCAGTTTTTAGTCTATCTTCTATTCTTAGTGTCTGTTCAAGATTGAGGCATACGGAATAGTCGTTATGCAAAGCGGGACTTCCACCATGCTTTTTTTCTAATTCTTCGAGGAGGGATTCGGGTAAGGAAGCGGTGGGAACTTGGGGAGAATGAGCCCCCCAACCCCCTACCTGAATCCCATTGATTTGAGGCGTTAGCCGAACTTGGGGAACATCAAAGGCCGCTACCCGATAATCTTCTCCTAAGGCATAAAAAGCAGGATATTCCTTAAAGTCGTAAGCTGCTCGGGTTTCTGTTTCATAAGTCCCTTCTTTAAACCCCATATGGGCCCAGAAACCGGTTTTTTGAGGAGAACAACCGGTGGCAAATGTAGTCCAGGCTGTTTCTACATTAGAATCATCAAAGTTCTGTAGTCTTCCATAAATTCCTTGTTCACGAAGACGAGATAAGTTTTTTAAGTATCCTTGAGACATCCAATCTTCTAGCAGAGAAGGTTCTGCCGCATCCATCCCAATGGCAATGACTGGGTTCCTAGTTTTTTTCATTTAACTTACTTGATCTTTCTATCTATGAGATATTAAAAATATTCAAATTAACTGTATCAACTCAGTCGTTTTTTTTCAAGAGGAATGGGTCTATCAGTCTCTTTTTTAACCATTTTTAGCCTAATAAGAGACATTATTGTCTTAATAGTTGTAAATAATTGGTTGGTCGTCCAAGAAAATTCTCCATCAACCTATTATCTTGATCTGCTCGCCACGTTAACCTTTGAGGATAACAGTCTTGATTACCAATGATAAGAATTATTCAGAAGCTCATACAATTTCTCATTGAAAGGGATAAAGTAGTTCTTGAGTTTCTCTAATACCTCGCGATGCTCAGCCGTTATCTCTACTCCCTTGCCCACATTGTAACTTTTCTTTTCTAATTGCTGTAAAATTGCGTCAGGAAACGGCTCGATTTCTAGAAACTCACAAATTTTATTTAATAAGGCTCTTTTGTTATTTTTTAATTCTTCAAAACTAAGAATAAGCAGGTTATTTTTGTCAAAGTATTGGTAATAGTTATTTAATTGTTCTACGTATTTGCCTCGGTTGATATAATCATAAGGATAGATGTCTGGAGCACACTCATTGTTTAATTCTTGGTGAATCGCTTGAGTGAACGTGCGTTCATCGGCAATTTTCTTATTATTTTCAGCTACTTCAGGATTATTGGCAAAGCTATGGTACATTTTCCAAGCTGAGTAAGCACGATCAACTGGATTTCTCAAAATGACAATCATTTTAATTGTCCCTAAAGCTTCCTTAATTCGTTGAGGAATCTCAGGAAAGTAAAGGTAACTCGGAGATACGTCAAAGGTTAAGCGATTCCCTTTTTCGATTTTAGAGGGAAAACAGCCCAAATACCAACTCCACCCTTGACTATAATTTTCTGGGACATCGAAATAACGAACCTCTTTCCAGGTTTTGTTACCAATAATCTGTGGATGTTGGACTAAATAGTTATATAGAGAGGTTGTCCCTGCTTTCTGCGCACCAATAATTAAAAAGTCAGGAGGAGACTTGACCAGTGGATAAATTAAGTCTTTAATCAGCTTTTTCATGAAATAATATCAAGATCAATTATTAAGGGTTTAGGAAAAATCCTAGAGATTATCTATATCTAAGGGTATGGTTATCATTGTAGAGGTTTTTGTAGGATAGAAAAAGGTCACCATATACTTTTTCTTTGTTTAAAGCTAATCCCTTATTAACAAAGTTATCATACTTATTGACAACAAACTTATGCTATGCTTAGTTAAGCCCGTCTTAAAATCAATATTTATGCACCCCTGTAATTACTTGAATTCATAAAAACACGACGACTTCTATACTTAAAAATGCTTAAACAATCACTACTTTTCCCTTTAAAGATAGCTGCTGGAGCCACACTACTGTTAACCATGGCTCCCTCGTCAGCTAGAGCTTCTATTCTTTGGGGTCAATCTCAGGGAATATTGGAGGTGGATAATTTTTGGTACGATTCCGATGATAATCCCTGGTACAATGAGGTAACACCATCACTCTCTATAGTGGGTTTTGACGAAGAGCAACAAGTCACCTTGGATAGACCGATTGGTTATCAGACTCTAAATGAGTGGGATAATATTACAAATCTTTCATATCTTGAGCCAGGACTGGTGGTTGATAGCCACATGGTTTATTTAGCCAAAACCAGAAGAGAATATGAGGGAAGATGGGAAGCTAGTGCAACCATTAAGTTTTCAGGGATCATTGTGGGATTAATCGGTGACTCAAGGCTTTTATATCGTGACAACGATTTATTCGCCCCTGATCAAAATAACGACCCACAAACATGGCATTCATTAGGACCTGAGTATGGATGGAGTCTTGAAGAACCAGGAGGTTTTCTACCGGGTGATGTAGTAACAATTTTAGATCAACAAACCATTCGAGTAAACTTTACGACTCACTCGGCTCTTGATCCTTTACGAGTCTTAACTCTAAGCCCAACCCAGCCTGTGCCTGAACCTTTAACCATACTAGGGGCAGGAAGTGCCATAGCAATAGGAGGTTTTTTCAAGTCTAAGGTAAAAAACAAAGCTAAAGAAGGCTGATTAGGTAAATCTGTTACTTAACTTAATAATAGAGGCTTTCCATAGACCCTATCTAAAAGTTTGAATTTTAGATAGGGTTTCCTATATAGAATAAATAAGTAGCATTGCTTTTTCTATATCATCTTCTAATCTGAAGGTAAGAATTCCCTGAAAGAGGTGATCTCCTCTTTTTTTAAAAAGAATAACACAATAATAAGTTATCAACGATAATTGTAACTAGAGTTTACTGCTACTTAAAATGTCTTAATATAAAGGTCTTAAGATTATTTTTATTGGAATGAGAGATATAATTGAGTTAATAATTAAAACATGATACACAATAAAAATAGCTAAAATTAACCCTTAGCAAATACCGTCCTTAGACCCAATAGACTTTAAGGATAATATTCATTGAAAACCCCTGAGTTTAAATGACAGCAGAAACAACAAAGTCAAGAAAATTTGCTTTAACCACGCCCTTATATTATGTAAACGGGGTTCCCCACATTGGGAGTGCCTATACCACAATAATTGCCGATGTGATTGGCCGTTATAAGCGATTAATAGGAGAAAACGTTCTTTTCATTACCGGCACTGATGAACACGGGCAGAAAATACAACGAACCGCCGAAGAAAAAGGACTGTTACCTCAAGATCATTGTGATCAGATTGTCGGCAGTTTTCAACAATTATGGCAAAAACTCGATATTCAATACGATCGCTTTAGTCGAACCACCGCCGTTCGGCATCAAGCCATCGTTAAAGAATTTTTTGGGCGGGTGTGGGATAACGGAGATATCTATCTCGCCCAACAACAGGGGTGGTATTGTGTGCAATGCGAGGAATTTAAAGAAAAACGAGAATTATTAGAAAACGGTTGTTGTCCTCTGCATCCCAACAAATTAGCAGAATGGCGAGACGAAGAAAATTATTTCTTTAAATTGTCAAAATATCAAACTCAATTAGAAGCACTCTACGAAAGCAACCCTCAATTTATTGAACCAGTAAGCCGTCGCAACGAGATTCTCAACTTTGTGAATCAAGGCTTACAAGACTTTTCCATATCTCGCGTCAACCTAGAGTGGGGCTTTCCCATCCCCAATGATCCTAACCATACCATTTATGTGTGGTTTGATGCCCTATTGGGCTATGTGACGGCCTTACTCGAACCCGAGGAGGAACCCACCCTAGACAATGCCTTATCCAAATGGTGGCCAATTAATTTACACTTAATCGGTAAAGATATTTTGCGCTTCCACGCCATCTATTGGCCCGCCATGTTAATGTCGGCCAACTTACCTTTGCCAGGGCAAATTTTTGGTCATGGTTTTTTAACAAAAGATGGACAGAAAATGGGTAAAAGCCTAGGAAACACCTTAGATCCCTTTGAATTAGTGGATAAATACGGTGCTGACGCAGTGCGCTACTATTTCTTAAAAGAGATAGAATGTGGAAAAGATGGTGATTTTAACGAAACTCGTTTTGTTAATATTCTCAACGCCGATCTCGCCAATGATTTAGGGAATTTGCTCAATCGAACCTTAGGAATGACTCAAAAATATTGTCAAGGGTCATTACCTGGGATCACAGCAACAGAATTACCCCAGGAACATCCCCTAAAAACCATAGGCTTGAGCTTAGGGGAAAAGGTGATTCAAGCCTATGAAACGCTCAAATTCAATGAGGGATGTGAGGAGATTTTAACCTTAATTCAAGCAGGGAATAAATTCATCGATGAACAAGCTCCCTGGCGTTTGTTTAAAGAAGGAAAACAGGCCGAAGTGGAAAAGATTTTGTATGGAGTGTTAGAATCAGTGCGGCTCGCTGCTTATTTACTAGCTCCTATTATTCCTAATTTGAGTAGCAAAATCTACCAACAACTGGGGTTTTCCGTGGACTTTAATGAAAGCGATCGCTTGAATGAAGTTATTCCTTTTGCTCACCATAGTCAATGGGGGAAACTAGCGGTTAATCAAGGGTTAGCGAAACCGCAACCCATCTTTGCTAAACTAGATCCTCCCTCAGAAGATAACCCTTAACAACTGAAAAAATTAACATTTTTTCTATTTTTGTATTGAAAACAACCACTATTTACGATGAAATACAAACCCGAACTCACAAATAACTTTCATACTCCCTCCTTTTTCGACGAGCAAAGAGGCTTATCAGCCATGTATGATGACTTTGAAGATGATTCAATTTTTTCCCCAGAACAAGTTTTAGAAAATCGCGGTAGAGTTGCCATTTTTATTGATGGCTCGAATCTATTTTACGCCGCATTACAATTAGGCATTGAAATTGATTATACCAAGCTACTTTATCGTTTAACCGAAGGCTCTCGCCTTCTCAGAGCGTTTTTCTACACAGGAGTGGATCGCACCAACGAAAAACAACAGGGGTTCTTGTTGTGGATGAGACGGAATGGTTATCGAGTCATTGCCAAAGACTTAGTCCAATTGCCCGATGGCTCCAAAAAAGCTAATTTAGACGTAGAAATTGCTGTGGACTTAATGGCCCTAGTGGGTTCTTATGATACGGCTATCATTGTGAGTGGAGATGGAGACTTAGCCTATGCGGCCGACTCCGTTAGTTATCGTGGGGCCCGCATCGAAGTGGTCAGCTTGCGATCGATGACCAGCGATAGTCTAATTAATGTAGCCGATCGTTACATCGATCTCGATCAAATTAAAGAGGATATTCAAAAAACCCGTAAGCCCAACATATCCTATAACAGTTACTCTAGTGTGGGAATGGTTGAACAGAACAACCCTTAAGTTGGGACATAGAAAAAGGGTAGGAAAAATCAGAAGGGGATGCATTGACCCTTCCTTGATGCTTCCTCAACCCTATTTATCGAAACATTGTGCCTTGAAAACTTAGTTTAATGGGTTATTAATTACATAACCTATTTAAACAAGCTTAATGATCATATTGTTGCAAAAATTGAGCAAATACAGACTATTTTATAGTCTATTTCTTTGGTATTCAATCAATGCTTGTTTAATAGAGGGGTTATTAGGATCATTGTAAGGAATACGAGTTATTTCTTCGTAACCATATTGATAAAATTGTGATAATTCCCTTTCGGAAACCCCCCAAGGAGGTCCATCGGGACTGTCTTCTGTCTCTCGAAGACGAGTCACAATTAAGAGGGTTCCTTTTGGTTTTAATAAGGTTGCGATCGCCTCTATCACTTCTTGTCTAATACTAATAGGTAATGCTTGAATCGTTCGAGATTCAAAAATAAGATCAAAGCTATTTTTCCAGCTATCATCTAATTGTAATAAATCAGCCACTAAGTAATTAACAGAACTATTATTAAAGCGTTTGTTGCACCATTCAATTGATGAGGGTGCAATATCAAAAGCGGTTACATTAGCTCCTTTTTTGGCTAAAAATTCACTATCATCCCCTAAACCACAACCGATCACTAAGGCTTTTTTATTCGTTATATCTGTCCCTTTTAACCAGTTTTCTAAACAAGGATGAGGCTGCATTTTTGCCCAAGGAACTTCTTCGGGGTTTCCTAATGCGTCGGTATAGATAACCTCAAACCATCCCGTAAAGTCATCTTTTTTATGATAGTCTAGGGCTAAGTTTTGAACTTTTTGACGTAATTGGTTTAGTTTTTCTTCATTCATAATTATTTATTATAGTGCTACCCACGCTTGGAATGGCCAAGGGTTCTCCCCCTAACAAAAGGGGGAGTTAGAGGGGGTGGCAAGGGTTCTCCCCCTAACAAAAGTGGGAGTTAGAGGGGGTGGCAAGGGTAAGCTGTAAAAAGGTTTCAGGATTGGGAAATGTCCTAAACTTAATGCGTAGGGCTATATTAAGCTAAGTAATTGATTTTAAGGTTGACAAAAAATAGAAAGATTTTCAAACCGTTTAAAATAGACTTTTACTTTGCCCACCTTACTATTATAAATCATAACTTCTCAATTCTAAATCTGACTTTAGCCATTGTTTGATCGCTTTAGTTACTTCATTATCGAGGGGGCGTTTCATAGCGGTTACAAAATCTTCGTCGGGGTTTCCTAAGCGTCGAAAACTATGATCTAACCCTGGAAAAATATAAGTTGTTACTTGGGTATTTCCTGCTTGTTTTAACGCTTCTGCTGCTAATAATGCTTCTGTGTATGGAGTATTATGATCGAGTTCTCCATGTAATAATAAAACAGGACAGTTTATGTTAGAAATGAATTCATAAGGTGGGTGATCGTAGTGTTGTTTCCAGAGAGGAAGATAAAAGTTTTTTGACCAGGTTTCATCTCCTAACTTAAAATAAGTTTCTCCTTGTTTAATCTTATTCCATAATTCATCAGTTTTTAGATAAACCCAATACATTAAAGGAAAGGTATGCTTAAAATTTTCAATGGCATCTTGTTCCAATTTCCAAAAATTATCCCGTTGCCAAAATAAGATATCTTCTAGGTTACGATAAACACCTCCTTGCCAAATATAAAAGGCTAAATCTAAGTTTTCAGCAGCTAACATTAAGGCAATAACTGCCCCTTCACTTTGTCCTAAAATACCAATTTGGTTATTATCAACGTCAGGTAAAGTTTTTAACCATTTGATAGCTTCTCTAGCATCATCCACTAAGTCAAATAAATCAACTGTGTCACAATTTCCTTCACTTTCTCCGCAACCTCTTTTATCATATCTAAAGGTAGCATAACCTAATTCTTGAAACAATTTTGCTTCATCTTTAAATAAATTTCTTTCAGGTAAAGCAACAGGGAACCAGTCTTTTTTTGAATTATCTAAATTTCCATCACGAGTTTGCGGAAACGAACCCCCAATCAATAAACAAACAGGAGGTTTATCAATCCCATCAGGTAAAGTTAATGTTCCTTCTATTTTGGTATTTTTTGAAGTAAAGTATGTATTTCTTTCCATAATTATGTTCTAATAAAGAGCGATGAAAAGAACTAACTTGTCTTATTAATTATATTATCAAAATAATGATTCAAATATTGGTGGACTTGTTTATGTTAGAAGATCATCATCAGTAAATTACTGTTTGAGTGGGATCACAAAAAAACAGAATTAATCAAAAAAAGCATGGTGTTTCTTTTGAAGAGGCAAAAACCGTATTTTATGATGATAACTCCATTCAATTTTGGGATGATGACTATACTCAGATATAGCACTCCGAATGAGGGAATGAGTAATATTATTTCTTAAGCTTATTAAGATCATAACAAAAAGAAGCTACTGTTATTATATAATAACTAACAGGTCTAAGTTAATAGCATCCTAAAGTCCTTTTATTATTACCCGTCTTATGAATCTGAAAAACTTTGATAGCGAAAATAATAACCGTAAATTTGAATTACCCGGTGCTAAACCCCATTATAATCCCGATCGCTACGGACAAGTTAATCATATTTTCCTCGATTTAACCCTAGATATTCCTAATCAAAGCTTTACAGGAAATTGCGCGATTACGTTAACCCCTGTCCGTTCCGGTATTAATCAATTAATTTTAGATGCAGTTGATTTAAACATCAATTCTGTTTTCATCAACACAGTCAGTCAACCCTTTGATTATGACCAAGAAAAATTAACCATTAACCTTCTACAACCTACCCAAGAAAATCCTATTACCATTATCATAAATTATGAAGTAGAAAACCCTCAACGGGGACTCTATTTTATCGCTCCAACTGAACATTATCCCCAGAAACCTACCCAAGTTTGGACCCAAGGAGAAGATGAAGACTCACGGTTTTGGTTCCCTTGTTTTGACTATCCGGGACAGTTAGCAACTTCAGAAATTAAAGTTAAAGTTCCTAACAATTTCATGGCCATATCTAACGGAGAATTAATTAATCAAGAAACCGTTGGCGAGGAAACCATTTATCATTGGTCACAAAAACAAGTTCATCCTACTTATTTAATGACCTTAGCAGTGGGAGAATTTAGTGAAATCAAAGATGAATGGAAGGAAATACCTGTTAATTATTATGTGGAAAAAGGAAAAGAAGAAGAAGCCAAGTTAAGCATGGGTAAAACCCCCCAAATGATCGACTATTTTTCCGCAAAATTTGGCTATGATTATCCTTATCCTAAATACGCCCAAGTTTGTGTTAATGACTTCATCTTTGGAGGGATGGAAAATACCTCAACTACCCTGTTAACCGATCGCTGTTTAGTGGATGAAAAAGCCCTGAATGATCGACCCTTTACTGAAAGTTTAGTTGCCCATGAATTAGCCCATCAATGGTTTGGTGATTTAGTGGTAATTAAACACTGGTCTCACGCTTGGATTAAAGAAGGAATGGCTTCCTATTCAGAGGTTTTATGGACAGAACACGAATACGGAAAAGATGACGCTGCTTACTATTTATTAAACGAAGCGAGAAGTTATTTAGAAGAAGATTCTTCTCGTTATCGTCGTCCCATTGTAACGAATATTTATCGAGAAGCCATTGAATTATATGATCGCCATTTATACGAAAAAGGGGCTTGTGTTTATCACATGATTCGAGGCATTTTAGGAGAGGAATTATTTGATAAAGCCATTCATCGATTTGTTAATGAAAATGCCCACAAAACCGTAGAAACTATCGACTTATTAAGGGCAATTGAAACATCAACCGGTTATAACTTATTATTCCTCTTCGATCAATATGTCTTTCGTGGAGGACATCCCGACTACAAGATAAATTACAGTTGGGATAATGATAATAACTTAGCTAAATTAACCGTTACTCAAACCCAAGTAACCGAAGAAAATGGCAATAGTAAAGATAGTTTCGATTTGAAAATTCCCATCGGTTTCGGCTATAAAAACTCAGCCATGAAAACCTTCACCTTACGGATTCATGAGAAACAACAAACTTTCTATTTTCCCTTAGAAAGTAAACCCGACTTTATTAGTTTTGACGTTAATAACTACTTTCTAAAAACCGTAGAATTAGACTATCCCATTGCCGAATTAAAAGCCCAATTAAGCCATGATCCTGACCCCGTTTCTCGCATTTATGCAGCCATTGCTATCGGGAAAAAAGGCAACTTAGAAGCTATTAAAAGTTTAGAAGAAGCCTTGACAAAAGACTCCTTTTGGGGGGTGAGATTAGAAGCTGCCAAACAGTTAGGGAAAATTTCCTTAGATCAAGCAGGAGAAGCCTTACAAAAAGGGTTATCAGATGATAACGCAAAAGTCCGACGGGCGGTTATTGAAAGCTTAGGTAAAATCAAAAATCAAGACTGTTATGATACCTTAAAAACCTGCTTAGAAACGGAAGAAAAAAGCTACTACTGTCAAGCGGCGATCGCCAGAAGTTTAGGGACAATTTTATCAGGGAATTTAAAAGACAAAACCCCAGAAGTCATCGACTTATTAAAAAATGTCTTAGAAACCCGTTCAGGATGGAATGAAGTGGTAAGATCAGGAGCAATTGGTGGGTTAAGTCAACTAAAAACGAACCCTGATGCAGTAGATGTCATTGTCGAATATACAAAATTAGGAATTCCTCAAGCTTTACGGTTAGCAGCCATTCGTGCATTAGGTAGTATTTCCACCGGCCAAACCCCCAATAAATTAGAGGAAATCCTAGAGATTTTAGACGCTATTTCTCAAGAAACTTTCTTTTTAACTCAGGTGGCTGTCACCATAGCCTTAGGACAAATGGAAACCCCAAAAGCGGTGACAATTTTACAAGGATTAGCCGATAGAACCCCTGATGGAAGAGTTAAAAGAAAAGCTGAAGAAGCTATCAAAAAAGTCCAGAAAAAATTAGGCTCAGATAAAGGAATTCAATCCCTTAGAGATGAACTCGAAAAACTGAAACAAGAAAATCAAGAATTACAAAGTCGGATCGCTAATTTAGAAGCTAAAAATGGTTAAAAAAGGGGTCAAAGTTATGTAGACTACCAAAATTTCACATCAATGTAAGGAAGGCAACAAGGAAATTATTCTACCCTTCCTTTCCTCTAAATCAGTAAAACCCTAGCTTTTAAATTTAATAAAAGGTTACAATCCTTTTTCTCGTAAACCTCTAAAGATAAAGATAGTTTTCCCCTCGATTCTATACCTTTATTCTTAAACCGTATCTTTTGCTACACTAAAAAATAATAAAGATGTAAATATTGTGACAAAGCGAGTTTAGTTTCTGACTTAAACCTTTGCTACTTAAGACAGTGATCATTCAAAAAAGACCCCAAGCTCATTAAGAGACTATATGGCAATAATCTTAGTATTTGGCTAAATTTTTTGAGAAAGTATGGAGATTAGCTTCACAAAAAATGCCAAATTCTACTTAACTCTTAATGAAATTGAGGACTGACAAACACTATAGAGGTTTATAAAGATGAATATTGCATTGACTACTCATCAAGGCTGGTTGTTGGAAGCAACGAGCCAAAAAACCGCCGTAAATTGTTTGATTTAAGACTACTCTCACAATAAAGAAAAAATCTGATGATGTTGGTATCAAATGTCACTATTTAAGGGGCATTCTGAGAAAACTTACTTGAAGAATTATTTCAAGGTGTCAATAAAAGTAAATGCCCTATGTTTTCCGTCGAGATTAACTCAAAGTAGAATATCTCGCCATTAAAGAATCATAAACTTTTTTCTTGAAAACGCCCATCTGAAGACTGAATCTAACTTCTGCGAACAGAAGTGTCATAGATACGTTCGACTGCTTACCCTAATTTAAGGAATAATATTTGCCATGAAATCTACCTATTCTCTGAAATTATATATTGCTAGTAATACAGTTAATTCTCAACTAGCTATAACCACTCTCACTGAAATTTATCATGATGATCTCAACGATGATTACCACATAGAAATTATTGATATTTTAGATAACTTCGAGAAAGCTGAAACCGAAAAAATTGTTGCTATTCCCACACTACTCCTACAGTCAGCGTCTTCCTCTCAAAGAAGGCTTGTAGGTAATTTATCTGATCGAAAACAAGTGTTACAAGAGATTAAAATGTTGCAACAAAATGCAGCTTATAATTAGCTACCTGTTAATAACCCTTTGATCGACTAGAACTTATATTCTAGGCAGGAGGGTATCCTCAGCAGAGCAAAAACTGACAAGTTCTGGCTGCAAGGGAGACGAGCGACCCCGGTCGGGTTCCCCGACAAGCGTGAACGCGCGAGGAGTGGAGAGCAGGGGAGATGTTTTTAAGTCTTTAATGAGCAAAAAAAGACATTTTAAGATGTTTATAACCTAGTAATATGATATATTCTCATTATTACCTGTGTTTTAAACTATTTTCTTTCTCCCTTGCTCCGATCTTCCCCCTCCCCTGCAATCTTAACTAGGATCTTTGTGATCTACTGATCCTCGGGAGGAGGTATAGGCAACGAAAATCCCCATAAGAATGTTTTCCATATTCCCTTGGTTTCCTTCTCTTCCTAGTCTTCCTGGTGCAAGCATGGTCTCCAAGGGAAAAAAAATTATGTTAGTGAAGATTTTGTATGCTATGATTATAAACGAGCATTGTAAATCGGTTCAAAGAGTAGGTTAATATAACTGACTGGTATTCCTGTTAAGTATCCACAGCATTCTCTCCGACATCTCAATCTCCACAAGTTCATTCAAAACAGAGACAAATTTTATGTCAATTTATGTAGGAAACCTCGCTTATGAGGTAACAGACGCAGACCTTAACACAGTATTTTCTGATTATGGTTCTGTCAAGCGCATTCATATCCCTACAGATCGTGAAACGGGTCGTCCTAGAGGTTTTGCTTTTGTAGAAATGAATACAGAAGAAGAAGAAAGCAAAGCCATTGACACCTTAGATGGTGCAGAATGGATGGGACGTTCTATGAAAGTTAACCAAGCGCGCCCCCGTAACTAATGAGTTATCACCATAGCTTCTAAAAAAAGTTGAAGTTATTTTAAACAATGCAAAAAGCACTTTTTCAAGGAGAAGGTGCTTTTTTTATCGTAATTAATTGGGGCTAAAACCCTGTCTTTTAAAGGAAATCGTTTTTGAGACAGCGCGTAAATCTTAGTTTCAGAAACAACGTCTGACTTCCTTAATATTATATAATGAAAATGAAAACTCAAGATTATTATGAGTTTCTTACGATTTGTTAATTATTTAAGGGATAATCATGGCTAAAGAGAAAGTTATTGAATTTTTAGGTGAGGCTGCGAAAAATCAAGACCTCAAAGAACAATTACAGACCGTCAAAAACCCAGATGAATTAACCTCATTAGCTAAAGAAAAAGGGTTTGAATTTTCATCGGAAAATGTCGACGAAGCGTTAGAGGAATTAAAGCAGAAGCCCGGATTTTTTGGTAAATTAGCAGAAGCGATCGCCGAAGCGTTTAGTCCCCCTCATGATAACGTTCCCCCTTCTATCGGCGCACAACCCTATAGTGGTGATAGTAACACCAATTCATAATGAATTGCTTCCCAAAAAATTATCATAGAACAGGCGACAACAAAGTCATTATTTTCTATTCGATCTGGGCCTTGTTGTCTGTTCTTTTTCTTAGGAGAAAACGCCACAATTCTCCTATCCATAATACGAGAGAGGTTCCCAAAACAATCCAGACCCAATCTTTTAAGGAAAGAGGAACCGTTCTAAATAGTTTACCTCCCCACTGAACGATCACAATTTGTCCTAAAAAGATTATAGTCGTAATAGCTAAAAAAGCCTTGTTGTCTCCTAATCCTTGCCAAAACCATTCTTTTAAACTAAAACAACGAGTATTAAATAAATTCCAAAATTGTAAGAAAACAAAAACAGCAAAAAAGATAGAAAGTTCATAGGGGTTGACCGCTCCATCTCTCTCTAAATAAACTAAAAATCCCATTAAAAACAGTAAAAAGATAATCCCTGTTCCAATGATAATCTTCAACATTTTGGGAGAAATAATAAACTCTTGAGGATGACGAGGGGGTTGATTCATCACCGTTTCGTGAGGAGGTTCCGTGGCTAAAGCTAAGGCTGCAAAGGTATCCATAATTAAATTGATCCAAAGCATTTGTGTCACCGTTAAAGGCAAAGAAATACCAATAAATAGACCAAAAAAAGCAATGCCTAAAGCCACAATATTAACGGTTAATTGAAACATCAAAAATCGTTGAATATTCTCATATAATGATCGTCCCCACATCACCGCCGTGACAATACTATTAAAGGAATCATCTAATAAAATGATATCACTGGCTTCTTTTGCGATCGCTGTTCCACTGCCCATCGATAAACCCACCTGGGCCTGTTTTAAAGCAGCAGCATCATTAGTTCCATCCCCTGTAACTGCGACAACTTCACCGTTTTCTTGTAATAGTTTGACTAATCTTAGTTTATCTAATGGGGTGGCTCTTGATAATACTTTTAAGGTTTTGATGACTTCTTTTGCTTCCTTATCTTCAAGTTGCTTAAACTGTTGACCGGTTAGATGAAAATGAGTCAGATTCTCACAATTTTCTGAAGCATATAAGTTCAGTTTTTTAGCAATTTCCTCGGCTGTTTTTTGACTATCTCCTGTGACAATTTTGATTTCAATTCCTGCCTTAAAACAACGGTTAATAGCTTCTATAATATCGGGACGCAATGGATCAGTAATCGCAAAAAATCCTAACCAAATCAAATCATGATTAACATTGTTAATATCTTCTTCTCTTACCTGATTATCTAAATAACTATAAGCCAATCCTAAAACTCTTAGACCTCTTTCTTGATATTTCTCAAAAGTTTCTAACCATTGATTTTTATTATCTAAATTTTTGATTCCTGCTGAAGTTAATTGTTGAGAACAGTGAGATAAAACAATCTCAGGCGCACCTTTTAAATAGATAATATTGCCTGTCATAACACTAGAGTTACCCACTGTCATCATATACTTTTGCTCAGGAGAAAATGGCAATTGAGTGATAACCTGAAAATGATGACGATAGGGAAGATAATCAACACTTTGGCGGTCTAACCATGATAATAAAGCCGTTTCTGTTACATTACCTATGGGAGAAAAACTATCTTGAGAAGTCCTTTCTAAGTCGGCGGTACTATTAGCAGAAATTCCTTCATAAATTATATTTTGATAAACTTGTTTTTGTGTCGTTTTTGAAGCATTCATACAAGGAAAATTAGCTACTTCAACTTGCATTTTATTTTGGGTTAATGTCCCTGTTTTATCAGAACAAATAACCGTAGCAGCCCCAATGGTTTCACAAGCGTGCATTCGTCTTACTAAATTATTCATGGCCGCCATTTTTCCCATACTATAAGCAAGGGATAAAGTGACGCTCATAGCTAACCCTTCAGGGACAGCCACCACAATAATGGTAACAGCAACCATAAAATAATTTAAAATAATAATTCCCACGGATGGCGGCAAGATAATATCGTTAAAATCATGGCTCCATCCCCGGAAATAAATAACGGCAATACCCCCCAAAAAAAGAAGTAAGCCACTTGCCAAACTCAATGACCAGGAATTAAGGGAATAACTCGTCAAAAATTTAGGTAAACTAAAAGATAAATTGAGGGCATCTAAGCCTTCTTTGATAATCGGAACCCAAACCGGAATTAAGATAAGAATACTACTAATAATAATCAAACTTAAAACATAAATTTGTGGAGAGGTGAGAGCAAGGGTTTTACTCAATAATCCTTGAACTAACAGTCCTAAAAAAGTCAGTCCTGCCATTAATAAACCAATAATTCCAATTAAATTACTTAATTTTTCTAATTGAATATTTAAAGGAGTTAATGAACTATTTTCAATGGAAATGACCGCTTGAGCCACTTGGCCAATTTCACTGCGATCGCCCACAGCGGTCACTTGAAAAACCCCATGACCTTGAGCCACAATGGTGCTGCGATAAACCTGAAAAGGAGGATAGGTTTGTTGTTGAGAATGAGCCGATAAAATAGTAGATTTAGGTAACTTTTTAACCGCCTTAGATTCACCTGTAATTTTAGCTTGATCCACTAAGAGACTGACTGCTTCTAACAGTTCTCCATCCGCTGGAACCTCATCCCCTTGTTCCATATAAACGAGATCACCGACCACTAAATCTTGACGAGAAATTTGGGTAAATTTATGATCACGAATGACTTTAACCGGAGTTTGATCATAAACATGATTCAGTAAATCAAACGCTTTATTTGCCCGATATTCATTAACAAAAGCAAGGGTTGTGGCCAAAAAAATAGCCATCAAAATGCCCAACGCTTCTGTATATTCTCCTTCAATTATGCCAACCGCTAAAGCGATGATAGCAGCAATCATTAAAACACGAATCACAGGGTCACTAAACTTATCTAAATAAAGAGACCACCAAGAAATGGGTTGGGGAGGGGTTAAAATATTGCTACCATAATGATGACGACTTGACTGGACTTGTTCAGAAGTCAAGCCACTATAAATCAAAGGGCGATCGCTTGTGTCAGGGGAAACCATCCCAGACCTCTACCTAGTATTTTTTCCATCATAACGAGCCAACATAGGAAAGTAATAGAATTGTTGAGTTTAATTGACTCGAAGGAGTAACAGAGGCATGATAAAAAAAGAGAAATAGTCACAATGTGAGAGGGTTAACGGCAATTTTGGGACTGAATCAAACAGTCTAGTATCTATCCTGGGTTTTCTCTCAAGAAATCTCCGATCTCAAAGGGAAAAATCTTGTCTTTTGTGCCTATAAAAAACTTGATAAAGTATCCTGTCTTAGCAGTTTCCTACCGGTGTCATCATTTATGCTTGTTTGTCCCCAATGTCACTCAGAAAATTCCAACAATAGTCAAGTTTGTCAACAGTGCCAAACATCCTTGACCCATCAAACCTGTCCTCAATGTGGTCATAATAACCCGTTTTCTCAAGCTAATTGCTCAGAATGTGGTGCCTTCATTGGGAAACTTTGGCAGGTGATTTTAAGCCAACCCATCAACAGTGATCAGACAAACGATAATTTAACCTTTGATAACCATTATCTCGATCTCGGACAAAGATATCAAATTTGGCCCCTAGCAGAAAAAGAGACCTTTAAGGTCATTGCCACCACTGCTACCCATATCTTTTATCAGGCCCAAGTGCTTGACTGTCAACCCTTAGAAAAAGCCACCCTACAAACATTAGTCAATCAAGTCTCAGACCTATTAAAAGAAAGCGAAGAAGACGATCCCACCCTGCTATGGAAGCAAATGAATATTCCTTCCCTTGCCTTCCCCTATTTGCTCCTCAAAGACTTAACCCCTATTGTTCCTGAAGTTTATGACGGTTGGATCGATAACGAAACAGAAGTGATCTTATTAGGCGATCGCACCCATTGGCCAACCATTCAGGATCTACTGATCAATCACTCCTTACTCACCCTCCAGATTATTTATTGGCTTAATCAAATGGTTACGCTTTGGAAAAGTTTAACCGTTATCAACTATTGTCAAAGTCTCCTGGTAGAAGATAACCTGAGACTCGATGAAGATCAAAGTTTCGGATTAGTGAAATTATATCCCGATCGCCCCAATGATCCCCCATCCCTACAACAATTAGGTCAATTATGGCAAAGTTGGTTTAACAAAGGGGGTTATCCCGCTACCAGTAAACTGGCCACCCTCATTCAACAAGTGGCCGAAGGAAAGCTCAACCAAGTCGCCCAATTACGCTTACAACTGCAAGATTTAGCAGCAGAGCAACAAATGACTGAAGATGAGCAACTCCCCCCCCAATCTTCCCCCAATTCTAGGGACTTTGTTGAGGAAGAATTACCCGAATTTCAAGGGGAATTTTTGAGTGGTCAATTAGAAGAAATCCCAACCACCACAGATATTGCCAATGATGCCACTGCAGTCTTACCGATGGAATTGTTTAACTTAACGGCTTTAGGATGCACCGACCGAGGACGACAGCGACATCACAATGAAGATTATTTTGGCATGAAAACCAACGTCACTATTCGACAAAATAATCAAGACACTTTGGTAGAGGGTCGAGGACTCTATATTGTTTGTGATGGGATGGGAGGTCATGCCGCCGGAGAAGTGGCCAGTGAAATGGCCGTCGAAACCCTAGAAAACTTCTTCGCCCAACATTGGCAAAAAGACTTTCCTGACCAAGAAACTATTTTACAAGGCATTTTATTAGCTAATCAAAATCTCTACACTGTTAATCAAAGTAACGCTAGTTCTGGCAGTGGACGCATGGGAACCACGTTGGTCTTAATTTTAGTCGATCAGACAAAAGTGGCAGTGGCTCACGTCGGAGACAGTCGAGTTTACTCCATTAGTCGCAAAAAGGGACTCGAACAATTGACCATTGATCACGAAGTGGGACAGAGGGCCATTCAAAGTGGAGTTGAGCCAAAATTAGCCTATGCTAGACCCGATGCCTATCAACTTACCCAAGCCCTAGGCCCCCACGATAATAAATACATACAACCGGATATTCGATTTTTAGACGTTGTTGAAGACACTATATTTCTACTCTGTTCTGATGGTTTGTGTGACAATGATTTAGTAGAAGACCATTGGGAAACCTATCTATTACCCTTACTCAGTTCGAGTCAATCTTTGGATAAAGGAATGACTCAATTAATCGACTTTGCTAATAGCTACAACGGTCATGATAATATTACTGCCGTTTTGGTTCGTGTCAAAATTCGCCCCAAAGTTGACCCTAAGGATTGGTAACACCAAAAAAGCCGGGGTCATGCCCCGGCTTTTGGGTGGCCGTGTTTTGTTGTCCATGGGACCTTGATGCCGACAAAATACTTATTAGTCCAGACCGATAGGCGGCGCGGATGTTGAATAGACACGAGGCAGACCTTGACATAGTGGCTGCGTTGGTCGAATGCAACCCGTCTGGGATCAGCCACCCATCAGCGCCTGACCAAGTCCAATGAACAGGGGGATTCCTAAAGCAATTGCAACCGGGGTACCTACTGCTGTGGATGCACCGATGTAGGCAGAGGGATTGGCTGAGGGGATACCGCCTCTTAAAGTAGGAGGACCCGAAATGTCTGAACTGGAGGAAGCAATGACGGCTAGGATGACAACACCACCTGCACTGAATCCCGTGGCATAGTGGGCAATCATGCCGAGACCGAAGGCAATGAAACCATGCAGTAAAGGTGCAATAAAAGCATACACGGCGTACCATTGGGCTACTTTGCGTAGCTCGTTAACTCTTGCCGTTGCTTCCATACCCATTACGATCATTAGGATCGAAAGCAGTCCGCGGAAAAGAGGCTCGTAGAAGCTTTCATAGACACTTTCAGGTCGGGTTAACAGACCTAGAGCAAGGCCGAGTAATAATGCTGATAAAGCAGAACCCTGAAGGCTGTCTTTAATAATCGGCCATATTTCCACCCGATTCTCGCGATCTTCGCTAGGATAGCCACTGGCAGTAATGCGTTGGTTACTAGGATGTCCCCCTGAGCTACTTCCTGAGGGACTGCCTTGATTCATCATATAAGCATCTGCAGTACCACCCTGCTCCATGGCATAAGCAGTTGTTGCAACTTGCTCCTCACCATAAAACTCCTGCTTGCTACGATATTCATCTGCAGCAGCCCGCTTCTTCTTGTTACTGGTATAAATGCTGGCCAAGACGATCGCAGTCACAAGGGCTGGGATGTCCATAAAGGGATAGAGTGCCGCAGACCAAGCTTCGTATTCCATCCCTTGCGCGTCGAGTACCGCCAGGCCCGCAGCAAGGGTAGAACCACTCACCGCACCGAACAAGCCTCCAGTGGCAATGGCATCGACAACTTTGATATTTGGCAACTTGGCCAAGGTGTAGCGCGCGATAAAGACGATCAGAATACCGATTAATACGGCAAACACTGCAGGCAACAGCATCTCAGTTATGTTGGACTCGCGGATCGCAATCCCGCCCTTTAAACCAACTTTAATGAGTAGCATGAAAACGATGAACTTATAGATCGCATCTGGAATTTGCAGTCGGCTACTGACGGCAGCTGCCACTGCACCACCAATGAGAAAGCCGAGGGTGGGAGACTGCAATTGCGCCACGAATTTCGTCAAGAAATCGGATAAGAAATCCATTAATACCTCCTTTCTCCTCATCTAAAGAGGAGTAACTATTGTGATAAGTGAACTTTTAAAATTAGGGGTGGGGTACGTTACTGCTACAGCATAGGTACTGTGGGAGAACCTATTAACAGAATGGTCAGAGATGGTTGCTTTCCTCACTAGGTTGCAAGCTAATATCTGTCCTACATCACCCTTCATATACTTCGATCTATTAAGAGCGAAATTTGTATGTGTTTAAGTCTATCATTAAAAGTGAAAATTTTTACGTTTCCTCAAATGAATTTGAAACGCAATCTCTAATTCAACTCATAAGTTTTTCTTTTTATTGGGCGATCCCCGCCTCTGATTAATGTGAATTGCGATCGCTCTATCTGGGTAATCATCCCATCGAAGACATTTTCCAAGACTGCCAAAGATATGAACAATGTCAAACACGAATTTTTGTACTGCTATATATATAAGGTAAATAAGGCAAAGGGCAAAAGTGTTTCTCTTGCCTGTTGCCTTTTATCTTTAAAATGTCTTAAGAAAAATAGCTAGCCCCTAGGATGGGTTTTATGATTAATCCACTGGCAATACCAATGATTCTGTTGGTGGGGTCGGTTCTAAGGGGGGACTGTAACGAGCAGCGTTAATCCAAATGACGGAAAGCAGTAAACCAACACCGCAACCCATCAAAAAGATCCAACCGTGGGAGGGTTCTAAAACACAAAGCAAACGACGATTACTGCCATATACCTGTACGAGCCATCCCTCATTCGTCTCCAACTTTGGCTGTGACTGCTTCGATTCAAACTGATTCATGATTTTCGCTCCATACTGGTTGTTTGTATCCCTTACAGGTCACTTGCGTGTATGCAACGGAACACCCGCCGACAACTCACCTGTGTGATGTGTGTAGCGGCTTTCAGAATAGTGGTTATGTCTTTGAACTGTTTTTGCTTAATTGATAGATATAAGGCTATCGTTCAAGCAAAAACCATATTTTTAAGTTTATGCAATGCTCGGGCAACAAGCAACATTTTTGATAACCTCTTGCTTCAAACTTACGGAATCTTTTGATAACCGAAACTTATCACTTGAACCAGAGCAGCTATACCGCACCTCATCCCTGTGGTCTCTGCAATCTGATTTTGACATATTGCAGACGTTACATAAAAACTAAACAAGGAAGTAGAAAACATCTATCAATGGTGGTTACAGTACCAAACAGATAAGTGTTGTTTATAAAATACTTCGGCTAATCTGAGTCAATCTTTTTCAACTGAGGGTAGTGTATTGGCCTATCTTTGGCATAAACTAAAAGGTATGGTTCAAGGCAAAACCATAGATTCTTGTCTTGAGTTGTTACAACAAAATGCGTTAAGAGGTAACCTACATGACCCAAAAAGCCTGCAAACTCGTTATCGTCACCGAAAAGGTACTGCTCAAAAAGATCGCCAAGATCATCGAGCAAGCCGGAGCGACCGGTTATACGGTGGTGGCCGCTGGCGGTAAAGGCAGTCGTGGCGTGCGCTCGTCAGGAGAGCCCACTGTTAGCGATGCCTTCTCGAATGTAAAATTTGAGGTACTCACCCCCAATCGGGATATGGCCGTCAAGATTTCCGATGAAGTCGCAGCCAAGTTTTTCGACGATTATTCGGGCATCGCCTATATCTGTAACGTGATGGAGGTACTCCACGCGCACACGTTCTAACTAAAAGTGGGACTCGTTTAGTCCAAAACAAGGCTCAAACTCTTATGGTCTCATCATGAGAACCTCACCACCTTTGAACACTCAATCCGAGAGTCTCAGTCCTGCTGATAATGCTTCAGGTCCAGGCTCTCGGAAAGATTTCCTGAGACAATGGGTAACAGTTAGCACTCACCAGTCAGAAGTCAAGATAATTCATAATGACCCAAGTTACTACTAACAATAGACCGATTATTTATTTAGCTGCCACGGGCCATGGTTATGGTCACGCGGTGCGCATTTCTACGGTGGCCGATGCCCTTTTAAAATTGCGCCCTGATACTCTATTAATTATGGTAACCACAGCCCCCAGGTGGTTATTAGAATCTTATATTTCAGGGGATTTTATTTATCGTCCGTTGGCTTTTGATGTAGGGGTAATTCAATCAGATAGTTTTAAAATGGATAAAGCTGCAACCCTCAACAAAATGCAGGAAATCTATACAAAACGTCAAGCTTTGATGGCAGCAGAAATTAATTTTATTAAGACCAATCAAGTTGATTTGATTTTAGCTGATATTCCCCCGTTAATGGCACCCATTGCCCAACTTGCCGGAGTTCGGTGTTATATGATGAGCAATTTTGGCTGGGATTTTATATATGAAGCTTGGGGAGAAGAATGGAAAGATATCGTTAATTGGATTAAAGATTGTTATCAACAATGCGATCGCTTATTTCGTCTGCCGATGGCTGAACCCATGAATGCCTTTAATGCTATCACCGATGTGGGTTTAACGGGCGGAAACCCTCGTTATAATATTGATGATTTAAAAGACAAGTTTAACCTAACCGCTTCTCCAGAAAAAACTATTTTATTAACCTTTGGCGGCTTGGGATTACAACAAATTCCTTATGATAATTTAGCTCAATTTTCGGATTGGCAATTTATTACTTTTGATCGTAATGCACCCCCATTAAACAATCTTATTAAAATTACCGAGCCTTTGTATCGTCCTGTTGATTTTATGCCTTTATGTGGTCGGGTTATGTCTAAACCGGGATTTAGCACCTTTGCTGAAGCGATGCGCTTAGATATTCCCATCGTTTCTTTAGTTAGAAATGATTTTGCTGAAGCAGCTTTGTTATTAGAAGGCATTGAAAATTATGCTGAGCATCAAATTGTTGAAACAGAAGGCTTTTTTCAAGGAGATTGGGACTTTTTAAAACAAGATCCTAATCCTCCAAGAATAGGGAAAAATATACCTAAAGATGGATGTACAGTCATTGCTAAAGCTATATTAGACCAAGTTAATAATTAGCAATTAATATTCCAAAAGTATCATAAAATTTTTATTAAATCTATCCTAAAAGTGATAAGCAAACTTCTGCAATGTTAGAGATTTCTCGGTCAAAAGTACCACACCTGCTCTATTAAATTTACCCTAAAAGTTATAGATAAACTTATGCCATAAGTTATAAAAAAAAGATAATAAGACTCCTTAGGATGATTGTAATAAAGAAATTTTGAGGAGTTTTATACAAATTATGGCAAGTAAAAAAATATTATCTATTTTTATTCTGGGAATTGCTTTAGTAACTTGTGGAAATTCTCCTGCTCAAGCTGGTGTACTCAATGCTACATCTGAACACAATGAAACCCCTGTACAGGATACTTTATTAGATTTTCTTAATAGTTTGTACACCTTATTGAATGGGTTTAATAGTAATATAGCAACAACAGAGCCTTTAGTAACAGGAAATAACTACAGTCCAGATATTTTTGAAGACAATTTTACTTCTGAGTTTAAAGGAGTTTTTTCGTTTCAAGGTCAAGGTCAAGGTCAAAATTTGGCTTTTGTTGAGTCAGCCCAACCGACAGAATCTGAAGATAGTGTTGTGTTCAACGTTTATTATTTTAATGTTTACCCTAATACTGAAACTGAAACATTAACAGTCTCTAATACAGAATCAGATGTTGAAGATACAGTCTCTAATATAGGATCAACTGTTGAAGAATCTGTACCAGTCGAGCCTGTACCTGAACCTTTAACCATTTTAGGCGCAGGGGTTGCCGTTGCATTTGGTACTTTATTTAAACGAGAATTAAGTAACAAAAAGAAAAAGTCTACTTAAGAGTGAATAATCAACTTATCCAAAGCATCTTGTAAGTCTTGGGTTAAGTGGGTTACCCCTTGACGACGATTCTTTTTATAACCCTCAAATCGATCAGACACCGAGATGGGATCACCGACGGTTATTTGTGCTTGTTGAGGCCCGAGTTGAGGACGAGATAAGGGATTTTCCCCTTTAATTTTTGCCACGAAATCCCATAATAACAGAACCGTATCGGCAAACCGTTCGGCTGTGGGTTTATCTTTGACGTAATAACCGGTTACGGCCACAAAAGACTCCACTAAGCGCATATGCCACATTCTTAAACTGGCTTCTTCAGCAACGCGATCGCCTAATCCTTTATCCACTGATGATAATTGATTGATATCTTTAAAATCATCGCGATAAATATACTCCCATCCGGCTTGTTCTAAACGACGACAGCGATCAATCATGTTTCCTTTCGGTTTGAGATTAAAGTAAGTTTCGGCCACTTCTAAGCCAACATTCAATAATTTTTCTAATCTCTCTTGTAAACTTTGTTCTGATAGGTCTGGTAAGGTTTGATGATAAAATTGTCGATAAAAATTTTCCATGATCCCTAAACAATGTTCCCCTAACCCATATAACCTTTCATACAATTTTGAAGGGTCTAAAGAATGATTTTGGGTAGAAATTCCCACATCTTTTTCTAATTGAGATAATAATTGTTCAATGGGTTCCCAAGGAGGAGATAGATAGAAATATTGAATGCCAATGGGAACAATAAACACCGTTTCTTTGCGGTTAGCTTTCTGTACATCCTCTGCACACCAAAACCCCAATTGAGAGATCCCCGGTTCTAGGGGACTAATAATTTCATTATGCCCGTTTGTGGCTCCTTCTGGGGCGGCTGCCATGGGAAATTGACCGTTAACAAATAACTCCCTTGCTGAACGTAACCCAGGAATATCTAACTTACCCCTTTGTATGGAAGTTCCTCCTAATTGAGAGTATAACCAACCCACCCCAGAGCCAGCCCATAAAGGAATACCGCGATCATAAATAAAATGAGAATGAGGTAAATTTTTTAAAGTAATTTTCTTTTGTTTTGCGATGATTGGTAGTAGTTTCCAGACTAAATATCCCATACAATAAGGGTCATTGACACTGGGATGACGAAAGGCCATTAAAAAGCGAATGTTTCCTGCTTGAAATTGTTGATAAAGGTCTGCTAATTGTTCAATATTTTTGCCTTCAATTTCTTTGATCGTCGTTTGCCATTGTAACCATAAGGGTAATAAAGTTTTGACACCACGCCAGATCCAGGGGTTAAAATCGGGGGGAATGTATTCTAAAGGGGGTTGAGCATGAATTGAGGTTGGATTCATTTTATAATTGATCAAGTTTAGACCTAAGTTCGTCAATTTCTGCTTGGGATTTTTTTCCTTTTAATTTTGCCATTTCTTTTTCGACTTTTTTACTATTTTCTAACTCCATAAATTTGCTTTCTAAGGGATCAGGAATTTTGCCCATTAGTTCTGATTGGGTTTCTAGTTCTAAAATTTGTTGATCAATTCTTTCAAAAAGATTCTCAGAACTATAAGGATCAAAGTTTCCTAACACTTCATTCAGTTTTTGAGAGGCCATAGCAGACCGAAGTCGGGCCAAATAAAGATTCTTTTTGGCCTTGGCTTCTCGTTCTTTATGCTCAACTTTTCTTAACTCATTTTTGAGTCTCTGAATAATTTCATTTTGTTCGGTCAGTTGGCTTTGAATACTATCAGCTTGTTGTTGATAAGATTGACGTTTCATTAACGCTTCTCTGGCTAAAGCTTCACTCCCTTTTGATAGGGCTAACTCTGCCCGTTCGTACCAAGTTTCGGCCGCTTTTTCGTAACGAGATAATTGACGCTCTGCACTTTTGTGAGTAGCGATCGCTTCTGCTAAAGCCCGACGCATAGCAATCAATTCTTGTTCCATATGAGCGATGGCATCTTCTAAGAGTTTTTCGGGGTCTTCTGCTTCGTAAACTAAACTATTGAGATGACCCCTCACCACCCGACTCATTCTTTCTAACCATCCCATTTTTATTTCTCCTAACTCTTTTTATTGTAGCCTCTGTTAACAGTGTACCAAGGACTTTATGGAGATGTTTGAGATCATTCAATCTTGATTCTTGGAGAGACTTGGGAGTCTAACACTTCTCGTTGTTGAAGTTGTTCAAGATGTTGCACTTGTTTGGGTAATAATTCGTCAGGAAGTTCATTCATTCCGTTTTGCATTTCTAAACGAGTTTTATGATTAAACCCTAGAGGAATATTACTTTGATTATTTTCTTCTATTTTTAACTGTTGTTTAATGGCTTGACGAACTTGTTCATCTTCAGACATCCCTGCGCCACTGTTAGGAGGAGGTGGGGGTTCAATGGCCAGGGTGGGAACTGTTGTGGGTTGAGGGGCCGACGGTAGAGGACGAGGAATGTCAGCAATGGGAATAGTCGAAGGGCGTACAGGGGCTGTTCTTGGGGCTTGAGGCACTTTTAAAGGGCTTGTAGCCATTGGATACGGGTTAGGAGTTTGGGGTTGTAGAGATGGGGGTAAAATGGCATTGGTCAAACTTGGGGGTTGATTGACATTGACCACTGTTTCTTTTGGCGTTTGAGGGGTTTTGGCTACCGTTTGAGGAGACTGGGGAGAGGGGTTAGAGACGGTACTCAGTGCGTCTAACATCACTCGATTTGAAGGGTTTCTGGCAATGTTAAGACTTTTGGGAATGGATAAATTAGTGGCAGAGGTATCAACGGGAAGATTAGCGGACTCAGGTGGTTGAGGGGTTTGCTGAATTTTCCATAACTGCACCCCACCAAGGATTAAGTTAGTCACGATAATCAAAGATAATGATCCCATTCCCCAAGGGGTACTTAAAGAGGTTAACCCTTGTTTTAACCATAGAAGTAAGGGATCATCATTAAGGGGGTGAGGGGTTTGATCCTCTTCGACGGGATAATAGGTTAGGTTAATGGTGTTTTCATCTTCATGGATGGAAGAGGGGTTAGTCTGTGTTTCTGCGATGATTTCTGCGTCAATGGGTTGATCTTCAGGGTTATTAGGGGTTTGGGTGCTTTGATCTGGGGTATTCTCAACTGAGTTAAGATTATGATTAGGATTCATGGTATAACAAGGATTTTATTAGGGACTCAAGTATTGCTTCAATTATTTATATGTTCATGTTAACATATTCTAGAGTAAATCTCAGCTAATTGAGATCCCTTCCTTGAACAGTGACTGATAACTGGTCACGGATCACTGCGTTAAGCGTGAACCACTTCATTTTTAGGGTTAACTAACCTTAGGAGTTTTTGCTTGAGTTGAGTATCGACTAATTCCCATTTCAGCTTAGTATAGTCGCTGTTATCGTTACTACCGCCAAAAAAGCCCATGGAAATCTCAAATCCGCCGGCCATTTCCCGGCCACCGCCATAGTAACGGCCTTGGGGATTTTTTCCTAGGGCTTCTTTGAGAAATTCATCGGGGTCAAGGGTTAGTTTATGGGTGCGTAAAGAACCGATTACCACTTCGATGTCATGATCTTCGTCATGAATAATGCCATAAACGACGGCCGTATGGATATTTTCTTCTGTGACGAGAAAGTCCGCTGCTTGGGGAATAGCATCTCGATCTTCATACCGTAAATAACCCACGCCGGCAATGGAAAAGTTATTTTGAATGAAACGATTTTTTAGCGATCGCTCAATCACATCCATGACACGATGGGACCTGGCTGACTGTAACACCGCATTTAATAACTGAGGATCATAAATGCGAGATAAATAGGCTGCCGCCAGTAAGTCTTGTTCTTGGGCCTGTCGTAAACCATTGGTATCCGAACGAAGGCCATGCATTAAGGCGGTGGCACATTTAACATGGGTGGTATTGTTACTGTTGAAGTCTAATAAATCGGCTTGGATATATTGGGTGAGAATAGTGGCAGTTGCCCGAATTTTTGGCCTTAAATCGGTAAATTCTGCTTGGATATTCCCCTGTTTGCTATGATGATCCATGACGATCACAATGGGGATTTTAGCCTGTTTGACGTAAGGCATTAATTGACTGGTGTTACCCTGAGAATCGACCAATACACATCCTTGGTAAATGGATAAATCCCGATCTTTGAGGCTATTGGTACTCCACCGCGTTGCGGGTAACCCTGTCAGTTTGACTAGGGCAATGTTTTCCTGGTGAGACAGAGTTCCTGCATAGACAATGTCGCATTCTATCTCGTAGGGTTGCGCCATTAATTGATAAGCCCAAGCACTTGAAAGGGCATCAGGATCAGGAAAATCCTGAATCACGACGATATGACGTTCCCCCCGATGATTTTCTAAGGTTTGTTGCAGTTTCTGCGCTAGTTTTCCCAAGGACAGATATTGACTCCCTGTTTCTTGTTCTGCTCCTATGTTACCTTCTGCTTGGTTAATGGTCGATGGTAATTGATTGGGTTTGTTATTGTTACCGTTGGGTGTGAGTAAGGATGATTTCATCGGTTAAAGTTGAGTTCGGGAATGATTTTATCTATGTAATTAAGATAACTTGAGGTAAGCATTTACCTTTTCTTGACTAATTTGTATAACTATCGGTAGATTGATAAAAGATAAATAGTATTAATAAAATCTAAATGTATATCTGACCACTTTATTTGTTTATTTCCTCATTATCATTCTATCGAAATTCTCATTACAATTCAAGAAACTTGCTGAATTGCTTAATCCAGTCTCCAAAGAAAAAAACATTAGAAAAAATTAATATTTTAAGAATCGTTGACATTTTCTTGAAATCCTAACATTTCATTCATCTCAATTGCACTGAAGCCATGTTGTTTTAAATGGTTTTTTGACCATTCTAAGGAATTTTTATTCAAAGATAAATAATCTTTTAAACAATTATGTAAACTTTTAACTTGTTCAATAGCATTCGTATCTTCTTTAATATTACTGTAGAGAACAATCAGCAAATTAGTCCCATCTAGCAAAGATAATTTTTCCACTTTTTCTTTAATTACAGTTTGACAAATTTCTGATTTATTTGAACTATTAGTCACAAAAAAACTACTTAATGGCCAATCTAAAAATCTATTTTTAAATTGATCCCCTTGTGAGTGATTAATGCTGATCGGAGAAGTAGTTAAATAAGTAATATAGCTTAAGTTATCCATCCATTTATTCTGAATTTCGAGGAAATTTTCTTGAGATTTACCTCTTAATCTGACACCATCGACTAGATTCGATTTAACACGATAATTGCGATACATTCCATCACAACAAACATTAACTAATGTACGAAAAATCATCAAGGATTTTTCAGTATTGCCCCATTGTGATTTATCATAATTCCAATACGCTATTTCCTGGGAATCAAAATCTAGCAGAATATGAACTATCAAAAAATAACATTAGCTATTCCAGATATTTCTATAGAAAACAACTCCCCAGAAGACAAAAATCTTAAATAGATTATAAAAAAGTTTTACAATTTGTAACGGCTGTTATTTAAAGTTACATCTAAATTAGCATTTTTAGCAAACATTATCAGTACGAAGGCGTACCGATCATATAATCCTGTAATATATTGAAACCTCTTGATGACTACTGATTTTTACTTATAATACAATTAAAAACCCAATTTTGCACATTCTATTAAGATAACTTATGCGCTGGTTAATTAAAAAAGTCGCCTCTTTTCTTTCTGTTTATTATGCTCATATGTTAGAGTATCGAGCAGAAATCTTTTTTTGGGTGCTTTCAGGTTCCCTTCCTATTATTTTAATGGGAGTGTGGATAAAAGCGGCTCAAGGGGGAGATTTTTCTTTAAGTTCCGTAGAATTTGCTCGTTATTTTTTCTGCGTTTTTCAAGTACGTCAATTTACTAATGTTTGGGTTATTTGGGATTTTGAAAAAGAAGTCATTGAAGGAAAATTATCCTTTAAATTATTATATCCGGTTGATCCAGCTTGGTATCATGTCGCCAGACATATTGCTGAGAAAATAACACGGTTTCCCATTGCTATTTTGATTACCTTATTATTCTTTTGGTTATATCCTCAAGCGGTTTGGATACCCAAGATAAGCAATATTATATTAGGATTAATAGCAGTGATCTTATCCTTCACATTAAGGTTTATTATTCAATATACTTTAGCTATGTTTTGTTTTTGGATAGAAAGGGCTAGTTCAATTCAGCAATTTTGGTTTTTATTTGATATCTTTTTATCAGGAATAACAGCCCCTTTAGATGTATTCCCCCCCGTTATTCGAGATATTGTTTTATTAACGCCTTTTCCTTACACTGTCTATTTTCCAGCCTCTTTATTTATTAATCGTCCCCTGAATGTTACCCTAAGTTTTATCATTATGTTATCCTGGATTATACTATTTTTTATTCTCAACCGTTGGCTATGGAAAAAAGGTTTAAAACAGTATTCAGGAATGGGAGCATAATCAAGTCAAAAGGCAAAAGTTATAAATATATAATAAGATGAAAAAAATTATTACTATTTTTTTAATAACTTTATTGGTAATATTGTTTAGTTTTAATTTTTCTACTATGAGCCAAAATTCAACAGAAATACTTTGGGATACCTGGGGAGTTCCTCATATTTATGCCTCCAATAATATGAGTCTATTTAAAGCATTTGGCTGGTCACAAACGAAAAGTCATGGTAACTTATTATTAAAATTATACGGACAAGCTAGGGGAAAAGCAGCAGAATATTGGGGTATTAATTATCTAGAATCTGATCAATATGTCAGAACAATGGGAATTCCCAAACGAGCCGAACAATGGTATGAACAACAAAGCCCAGAAATGCGAAGCTATTTAGATAGTTTTGCTCAAGGAATTAATGATTATATTCAACAACATCCTGAGGAAATAGAAGCAGACTTAAAACAAGTTTTACCCATCACAGGAACCGATATTTTAGCCCATTTTCAACGGGTTATTTATTTTCACTTTTTAACGAAACCTCAAGACATTAAAGCCTTACAAAATCTCCCCTCACAAGCCGGTTCAAATGCTTGGGCGATCGCACCGAAAAAAGCCTTAAATAATAACTCAATTTTATTAGCTAATCCTCATTTACCCTGGTCAGATTTCTATCTTTGGTACGAAGCCCATTTAACAGCCCCTAATCTCAATTTATATGGTGCAACTTTAGTAGGAATGCCGGTTCTATCTATTGCCTTTAATGATAATTTAGGCTGGACTTTAACCGTTAATCCTATCGATAATACTGATATTTATCAATTAAAATTACAAGAAGAAAATTATCAATTTAATGGAGAATTAAAACCCTTAAAACAAGAGATTGAAACCATCAAGATTCGGCAACCCAATGGAAGCTTTACGGAATTACAAATCGGCATTAAACAATCCATTCATGGGGTAATAATTGAACAACAAAAAAACATCGGTTATGCCTTAAGAGTCGCAGGATTAGATCGCCCTGGAAGTTTAGAACAATTATGGAATATGGGGAAAGCCCAAAATTTAAACCAATTTGAAACAAGTTTACAACAATTACAACTCCCTTTATTCAATGTCATTTATGCCGACAAACAAGATAATATTATGTATGTTTTTAATGGGTTAATTCCCATTCGTTCCCAAGGAAACTGGGAAAATTGGGGAGGTATTATCTCAGGAAATACTTCAGAAACCCTATGGGAAAATTATCACGAATACGAACAATTACCCCGTGTTATTAATCCCGAAAATGGCTGGTTACAAAATACTAATGATCCCCCTTGGACTAGCACTAACCCTCCTCTCTTAAACCCCGAAGATTTTCCCCCCTATTTTGCCCCGAAATATTTAGGACAAGCTCCCAATGTTTTGCGATCGCAGCGTTCCATTGAGTTATTAACCCAGTCCGATCAACTCAGTTTAGAAGACATCATTAACAATAAATTTTCCTCAAAATTATTGATCAGCGATCGCCTATTAGATATCCTGATTTCTACCACCAAAGCATTAGCAAACCCCATCGGGATAGAAGCAGCAGAAGTCTTAGAAAAATGGGACCGTCAAACGAACCCCGATAGTCGCGGTGCGGTACTGTTTATGTTATGGGCAACAACCCTAGAATCAAAAGGACTCTTCTCCAAACCCTGGAACCCCGAAACCCCTTTAGATACCCCCACCGGGTTAGCCGATATTAACACCGCCGTAGCCGTTTTAGAAGGCATTGCAGCCCAAGTTCAACTACTGTATGGGTCCCTTGACGTTCCTTGGGGAGACGTGGTGAGAATGCGCGTCGGAGAGCAAGATGTGGCAGCCAGAGGCGCGCCCGGTAAATTGGGAAGTTTTCAAGTCTTAGAGATACAAGCCGCCCAAGATAAGACCTTTCAAGTGGTTTTCGGGGACAGTTTCATGATGGCCGTAGAATTCTCTGATCCCATTGAGGCCCAAGGGTTAACCGTCTATGGTAACGCCACACAACCCCATTCACCCCACCGAGGAGATCAATTATCCCTATACCAACAAGGAAAAATGCGCCCTATCTGGCGCGATCGCTCAATGGTTGAGCAACATTTAGAATTAAAAGAAACATGGTGACGAAAGTGCTGGCCAGATTTTTGTTAAGATGTAACTAACCAGTCAAGTTATCGTTATTTATCGTCTTGAAATTCCTATGACGAGTGTAATTACAGTCGAAAAAGAAAAGTTAGAAAATCCCCCTTTAGATATTCATGTTCTCGGCGATCGCGTCCTCCGTCAACCGGCTAAACGCATCACCAAAGTCGATGACAGTATTCGCAAATTGGCCAAGGAAATGCTCCAAACCATGTACAGTTCCCATGGTATTGGTTTAGCCGCGCCACAAGTGGCCGTTCATAAACAATTAATCGTGATTGACTGTGAACCCGATAACCCTGAGAATCCTCCTTTAGTTTTAATCAACCCGAAAATCACTCGTGTTTCTCAGGAATTATGCGTAGTAGAAGAAGGATGTCTCAGTATTCCTGGGGTCTACTTAGATGTAACCCGGCCGAAAACCATCGAGGTGTCTTTTAAAGATGAACAAGGAAAACCTCGCAAAATTCAAGCCACTGATTTATTAGCACGAGTCATTCAACACGAAATGGATCACTTGAATGGAGTGATGTTTGTTGATCGGGTAGACAATGACTTAGCCTTAACGGAAAAATTACAAGAAAAAGGCTTTTCTAGAGGAGCCGTTAAACCCGTCAAATAATAGCCCATTGACCCTTGTTTCGTTATTGGTTGGTAGAACCAGAAAACAGTTAGGGTTCAAAATTATCAAGCTCATTCATTGAGGATCAGGAGTAAACATTGTGACCCCCAAAAGCGGTGTATTTTTATTAGGATCATGTATTACAGCCATTGCTGGTGTTGGTTCTGTCTTTGAATTGTCATCAGGAACTCCCGATTTAGGCAACTTAAAAACAGGGGTCATTTTAGCTTTAAGTATTCCCCTAACGGTCTTGTTTTTTGTGGTAGCCGTCAGGGATACTAGAGCCAATATGAAATAAGACACTTATTGGTCAGAACAAAAAATCCTTGTTTTGATCAGCTGTTGGCTTTAAAACGGCTATTTATAGACTAAAACCCTTTCTCCGATGCTCCCTTCCTCGCGCGTTCCCTTGCGCCGTAAGACGGCGCGGGGTCGCTCGTCTCCCTGCTCCCCTGCAGTGTTAACGGTTCATTTAGATGACTAACAGCATAATAACTAAGGTATCCGCTCAGACAATGACCTTCTCAGAATAACTGCGGATACTTAAGCATGGCATTTTTCAAAATTACGCAATCTTGCTGATCTCTTGGCCACACAGAATGGGGATGATCAAAGCAAGGGGATGTAATGATTCTTCAACTTTTTTTCCAAATAACCCCTTGTTGGGTCAGTTATGATAGCAATGTTAGGTTAATCCATCTGAATAACTGTTATGAGTTATACATCTAAATTCTCATCAACATAGGAAAAAATCAATCAGAGAAGATTAACCTGAGCTTAACAATTTTGTCTATCATATTCCTGGCGTTTTTCCCTAACACCTCGAACTTATTACGGAATCATTGACAAATCCTATTTCTTTACAAAAACTATTGCCTTATTAAAGTAATAAGGAATACATCATGAATGTAACAGATTATACCATAAAGAATTTTGTCTTAGGCTGTGGATCTTTTGAGCCTGTTTCTATTTCTAAATGGGTCAAATCTCCAGTATCAAGAATGTTACAATCCTTACGAAATCGCCTCGAGCATCAAGAAATTAGCGATCGCACCTTTGCCCACCGTCTCTGCCGTCTGATCCCCGCTCAATGTCCCTTTGAACGGAAAATTGAGTTTTTTGGTTACGTATTACTCAGTATTCCCCCTCTATGTAAACTAAATCCTCTGTATGACGACTTAATGGCTTTACGCTTCCGCGCCCTTTGTTATCTGGCCGAAGAATGGGGAGAAGATATTAGTCAATACTGTTAAAAACTAATACTAATGTACCCAAAAATTTTTAAATAGTGTACTATGCCTATAGTTACACATTCTTGGGAGCGAAAAAACTATGGCAATTATTCCCCTGAAGGCGTGGTATTTAGGGCAATATGAACCGTTACGGGATGTCATTCAGCGTCCCCCAGACTTACGGTTAAATCGGAATAGTTTACTAAAATCTGCCCTGAGAGCCGACTTTTTGGACGATAAAGAAATCATACAGCAATCTGAATGGTTTCAACGTTATTTAGAAGGGGAAGCCGTAGAATTTTATATAGAAGGGAGTGGCGGTTATACCATTGCCAACCTTGATCTTGTCTCCCAAGAATTGTATCTGAGTAAGCAAGACATTGCCGCCACCTTAGAACCGATCATCTTTTTCAGTGGACAGACAGAATATCCCCACTCTAGTCAGAGGATTCAAACTGTTTTAGACGATACGATTAAGCAGTATAATCAGCGATCGCGTTATCCCCTCAAATTAGAGATTGCCTCTCGTCCCCCAGACACGCCTTTACGACTCAGTGACAGTCAACTGCGGAAACTGCGAAAAAGCTTATTATTCGTGGTGGATGGGACTCCGATTACTCAAATCAAACAAGAGGAGATATCTCGTTTAATTCCCAGTCCTTATATTTGCACTGAACTCGGATACGCCTTACAAAGTAAAGGAGGGGGACAAATCTTATTACTCCATCAACAACGATCAGATGTGTCAGGCCAATGGCCCTTTGATTTGCCGTCCCATCAACAACTAGAGTTTAAGACCTCTGAGGAGTTATCACAAACCTTACCCCAGGTAATAGAAGCTTTATTACAACGGTTTAAATTAGCCCCTTAGTCACGGATAATAGGAAATAAGAAAGTATCTAGGAGCCTTAATTATGCCCAGAAAAGCCGACGAATACGCCGTACACCTATTCCTTTCTAGTGGCCACCGTGAAGAAGTGCGTTTTGCTCAAATTCAAGACTTTCAAAAATGGTATAGTGGCGAGATTGTCCCTAACTTTGATTCTGAACAATTTATCAATGTTCCTATCAAAAACATTCAGGGAGAATATATGGTGGTTCGTCCCTCAAGTATTATGGCGATTCGGGTTGAACCGGTCTTTTTTGGCAGTGTCGAACGGGTTTGATGATAAGTCCCCCTTAACGGGGGAAACATTAATATTATTAGATATTTTTAAGTTAATCGTATAAGAATTTGAGCTATAATTAAGCAGTAGAAATTGTGTTCTTGATGAAATCCTCTTAAGTCGTTCCTATGAGCAATCAACCCGATCGCATTATCATTTTTGATACTACCCTCAGAGACGGAGAACAGTCCCCAGGTGCTAGTTTAACGGTTGAAGAAAAGCTGACCATTGCTCGGGCTTTAGCACGACTTGGAGTCGATATCATCGAAGCAGGATTTCCCTACGCCAGTCAAGGGGATTTTCAAGCCGTCCAAAAAATTGCCCAAACCGTCGGTACAGAAAACGGTCCCACTATCTGTGGCTTAGCAAGAGCGAGTAAAAATGACATCAAAACGGCTGGAGAAGCCCTAAAACCCGCTTTTAAATCCCGAATTCATACCTTTATCGCTACATCAGATATCCACCTCAAACATAAATTAAAAAAGACACGAGAAGAAGTCTTAGCTATCGTACCGGAAATGGTGGCTTATGCGAAAACCTTCACCAATGATGTGGAATTTTCCCCCGAAGATGCAGGGCGCAGTGATCCTGAATTTATGTATCAAGTGTTAGAAGCGGCCATTGCATCCGGCGCAACCACCATTAATATTCCCGATACTGTTGGTTATACCACCCCCAGTGAGTTCGGAGCCTTAATTAAAGGCATTAAAGACAATGTGCCGAACATCGATCAAGCTATTATTTCCGTTCATGGACACGATGACTTAGGATTAGCCGTGGCCAACTTCCTAGAAGCAGTGAAAAATGGAGCCAGACAGCTAGAATGCACCATTAACGGAATTGGGGAAAGAGCCGGCAACGCAGCCTTAGAAGAGTTGGTAATGGCTCTCCATGTACGTCGTCAATATTTTAACCCCTTCTTAGGCCGTTCCGTTGATTCAACGGAACCCTTAACGAACATCAACACCAAAGAAATTTATAAAACCTCTCGCCTGGTTTCTAACCTCACTGGGATGATTGTCCAACCCAATAAAGCGATCGTGGGAGCCAATGCGTTTGCCCATGAATCTGGCATCCATCAAGATGGGGTACTAAAAAATAAGTTAACCTACGAAATCATGGATGCAGAATCGATCGGGTTAACCAATAATCAAATTGTACTGGGTAAACTGTCAGGCCGGAATGCTTTTCGGACTCGCTTAAGAGAATTGGGCTTTGAATTGTCCGAAACCGAGTTGAATAACGCTTTTTTACGGTTTAAAGAAGTGGCAGACAAGAAAAAAGAGATCACTGACTGGGATTTAGAAGCGATCGTCAATGATGAAATTCAACAAGCCCCCGAATTATTCCGTTTAGAGTTGGTACAAGTATCCTGTGGTGATCATGCTGCTCCGACGGCCACCGTTACCCTAAGAACCCCCGAAGGCAAAGAATTAACCGATGCAGCCATCGGTACCGGTCCAGTGGATGCGGTGTATAAAGCCATCAACCGAGTGGTTAATGTTCCCAATGAGTTGATCGAGTTTTCTGTGAAGTCTGTCACGGCGGGTATCGATGCCATGGGAGAAGTCACTATACGGTTACGTCATGAAGGGCGTATCTATTCCGGTTATGCAGCTAACACCGACATTATAACCGCTTCGGCCCGTGCTTATATAAGTGCGTTAAACCGTTTGTATGGAGCCATTCAAGAGGAAGCCAAAGAAAAAGGAGTGTTAACCCCTCACGGTTAATTCCCTTCGGGGGAGAGAACAGGGAAACAGGAAACGTGAAGATTTTCTGAGAAACTGTTGCTTGTTGCCTATTCTGATCGCGCCCCTAACCCCCCCCTGCCCCCTACCCCCCACACCCCCCACACCCCCTACCCCCCCTGCCCCCCTTTTAAAGGGGGGTGTGGGGGGTGTGGGGGGTGTGGGGGGTTTAAGTTTACTTTTTAACTTTCAACACAGCAATTAAGCCATGGCCACAGCCCCAACCTCGTTGCATTTCGTATTCTAAGGTTCTTAAGGCGTAGCCTAACTGGGGTTCAATAATATTGGCGCGAGGATCTCCGTACCACATCCAACCCACATCAGCAATCACGCGATCGATGGTCATTAAAGCAAATTGTAAGGGTTTAGGAAACTCATCCCATCCTTTCAAGTCAGGTAAGGAAAAATTATGGGACAAACGATGTTGGGTAAACTCAATTAAAATATTCCAAGAGTTAATTAATTCGTGGAGTAGGGGAGTAATAAAGGGATGATCAGGAAAAATACTCGCATCTAACATTAATTCATCTAAATTGGTTCGTAAATAATCTTCATGAAGAGAATTAATGGAGCGACGAATGGGTTGTAATTTGGGGTTAAAGGATTTCGTATCGGTGTGACGGCCAACTAATAGAGACCGATCAACCAATCTTGCCACTTCCAGTTGAACCCCAACCTGATCGGTAATTTCTTGGGCTAATTCTCTAACCTCTTCTCCCGTCCAAAAACGAATGGGAAAAGACTCAATGTCAGCCGTTTGACGAACCTCATCGGAATAGAGATAACCCATATTGTACTGGCGTACCTTCTCCTCTTCTGATTGAGCGTACCAAAAATCAGGCCATTCGATGGAGTAGCGTCCAATGAGATCCATGACAATATAACTACCATCTCGGCCATGATGACAGATATCGCCCAATAATTTCACTAAATCTTTTCGGGCTAAATGGGATAATGAACCATAGGAGGAAAAATATAAATCAAAAGGTGATTCTGTCTGTTTGATGTTTCCGAGTCCTTGACTTAAATCGGCCTGTTGAAATTGAACATAGGGATGAGTCTCAAATAAAGTCTGTCCCTTTTCTACCATTGCTTGGCTAATGTCTAACCCCAAAAACAGAGACAACTCTTCGGGGGGTAAAACTCGTTTATGTTGCAGCCCTAAATCAAGGTCACGGCGATCAATTTTTGTCAGGATATCGTAACCTTGACCAGCACCACAACCAAGGTCAACAATTCTCACTCCTTGATCTTGAGAACGACAATTTTCCACGATTTCCCAGAGATAAGGACGGAGAACAATTCGGGTTAATTGATCTTCCCAGTAGGTACGAACATTGTCATACTTACCGAATAAATTGCCAACATAGAGATCATATTTCCCCTCTTTTACAGCTTGTGTATAGGTTTTGAATCCATCCAATTTAGCTGGTTTCATAAATCGTTATCCCAATAAACAATAATAATCGCTCTAAAGCGTGATATCTTTCCTTAAGATTCTTGTTCCTTTAGTAGGTTACTCCTTTGTTGTGACTTTGTACATTAAGATTCAAAAAACTTGTACCCAGTAACCCTATCGCAGAAATTTGAATAAGTATGACATTGCCTAATGACTCAACCCCTTGGTCCGATTTATCTCCTGACAATCCCTTGTTTGGTGAAGCTTGTTCAACCTTTCTTGAAGAGTTGTATCAACGCTATCTTTTAGTGACAGAAGGAGAGAACGCGGACTATATTCGGGAATTAGCCCAGGTTAATCCTGATTTACTGGGAATTGCTATTGTGACGACCCAGGGAAAAATCTATAGTGTTGGGGATGCTTCCCAGTTATTTACCATCCAATCCATTGCTAAACCCTTAGTTTATGGCATGGTTTTAGAAGACTGGGGATGGGAATCTGTTCTCGAAAAAATTGGCGTTGAACCCACGGGAGAACCGTTTAATGACATTATTGATCCTTCGGAAATTCAACAAAAAAAATATAATCCCATGGTTAATGCTGGTGCCATTACCACTACCAGTTTAATTAAAGGTGACACTTTAGAAGAACGTCAACAGCGATTATTTGAGATGTTTCGACGCTATTTTGCACGGGATGTTGAAGTGGATCAGTCTATCTTTTGGTCACGAAAAACGAGAGATAATTTGAATCGAGCGATCGCTTATATGATGCTTCATTTTAATTTAATTGAAGACAACATTGAAGAGGTGTTAGACCTCTATTTTCAGCAATGTTCGGTGTTAGTTAATTGTCAAGATTTAGCGTTAATGGCTGCTACGTTGGCCAATGCTGGTTTAAACCCGATTACGGGAGAAAGGGTGTTACAGTCTGATAATGCCAAACGCTTAATGAGTGTGATGTATACCAGTGGATTGTATCAATTTTCGGGTCAATGGGCTTATCAAGTGGGTTTACCGGCTAAAAGTGGCTTATCCGGGGCGATTGTGGGCATTGTTCCCCATCAGATGGGAATTGCTGTTTTTTCTCCCCCTTTGGGAGAACATAGAAAAAGTGTACGAGGGGTGAAAATTTTTAAGGATCTTTCCCATCATTTTAAACTCCATATTTTTAACGAAATTAAAACCAATCAATCAAAGGAAAAAGAGAAAAATAAACCATTTCTTTTTTTAGCGAAGTCTCCTTCAATTACCAATTTTTTAAAGTATTTATATGACAAGTATTTACCTCTAAGTGAAGGCAATAGTTATGTAAGTGAACCCGATATTACTGAAATTGATCCTAACTGGTTTTCTATTTGTATAGTGACAACTGATGGTCAATTTTATGGGGTGGGAGATGTAGATCAATCTTTTTTAATTCAGTCTATTTCTAAGGTATTTGCTTATGGTTTAGCTTTAGAAGATCATGGTAGGGATTATGTTTTGAAAATGGTTGACGTTGAACCGACGGGGGATGCTTATAATTCGATTATTAAAGTTGAAGAAAATTCTAAACGTCCCTATAATGCAATGGTTAATACGGGGGCGATCGCTATTACCAATTTAATTAAAGGAAAAAGTCAGGCACATAAGCTAAATCGTATTTTAAAAATGTATCAAAAGTATATCGGCCATCCTGTTTATGTGGATACGGGGGCGGTGGTTTCTGAGCAAACTAAAGGCGATCGCAACTGGGCAATTTCTTATTTATTGCGTAATTTTGGCATGATTTCTGGTGACATAAAAGAAACATTGCAACTCTATTTACAACAATGTTCTGTGATTATTAGTTGTCGTGATTTGGCAATTATGGCTGCCACATTAGCGAATAATGGCACTAACCCCATGACGGGAAAACAAGGGATTAATCCTGATTATATTCAAGATTTATTGAGTGTTATGTTCACTTGTGGAATGTATGATTTTGCAGGAGAATGGGCGTATAAAGTGGGGTTTCCAGCCAAAAGTGGTGTGGGGGGTGGTATTTTAGCAGTGGTTCCTGGGGTGATGGGAATTGCTGTCTTTTCTCCACCTTTAGATCAACGGGGGAATAGTATCAGAGGGATTAAAGTTTGTGAGGAATTATCTCATCATTTTCGTTTACATATTTTTGAGCCAATTTCTTCTCCAATTGAAAAGAATTATTGAGGAAATTTACATTTGATTTGTATCTCAATATTACTTTCTGCTGTTCCTTTTGTAATATGAGGTATGCCCGCTTCTCCTGCTAATTTTATCCCAAATTTTAAGGTGATTTCATCCACTTCAGCAGCAGCAAAATTCTTAAATGAATTTAGGGTATATTCTGCACATTCTCGGATCATTTGTTGTGCTTGATCGAGTTGTTGACTAACATTAATGGGTAATCCTCCCATCTCATCAATTCCGTCATCTTCTTCAGGGGAAATGATAATAGAGTTAGGATTAATATCAATATTATCTAATCCTTGATCGGTTTCAAAATAGAGTTTTGTTGTCATTTTTTTAGGTTCTATATTGTTTTACGTGCTATCGAGTGAGCAAGATGCTCACATTACTATTTACTGTACAAATAGTATCAGTATCTAAGAACACTTTGTTAATTGTAAAATAATTTGAAGCGTATAATGATTAAATTTTATAAAATTAATGTACTGAAACTCTTATTATTCCTTCTAAAATAGAAGCTGTCGTATTTATCAGACTTATAATGACAAAATATGCTCTAATTATTGCTATTCCTGAATATAGTTATGCTTATAAAAATAAACCTCTTCCAAAAACAACTCAAGATGCAGAGGCGATCGCTCAATTATTACATCAATATGGAGATTATGACATAACTAGATTTCCGAGAAAAGGAAATGCTGAGACAGCAGAGTACGAGATGAAAGCAGGAAAAGTAACAGATGAGGATTTATATAATGAATTAAAACTGTTTTTAACTAAAAAAGCCAATAATCAACCAGCTTTGATTTATTTTACCGGTCATGGGTTTACAATTTGCGATCGCTTAGGAAGAGAAAAGGGATATTTAGCTACTTCAAATTGTCAGGTAGTAATCAAAGATAATAAAAGAATTGAAGAAAAAAATAGTTTTCCGTTAGAAGATTTAAACTATTTAATTGAACAAGCAAATTTGAGTGAATTAGTTTTATTATTAGATTGTTGTCATAGTGGTAACTATATTGAAACCCATTTAATGCAAAAGAGTTTGAATACATTTGAATATAAACAGAATTATTATTTAATCACGGCTTCTCGTTCTTTTGAAACAGCTAAAAGTATTAGAAAAGAAGAACATAGTGTTTTTTCAGGAGCCATTATTGAGGGATTATCTGATAATAATAAGAACGAACAAGGGAAAATAAGTTGCGATCGCTTGTTTGATTTTGTCAATACAAAAATTGCGGGGAAGTTACAAACCCCTCTGCGGATGGGAATTGGTGGATCAATTACCTTGGTTAAGTATACTCTATCTAATAACCAAGAAATCCCAGAAATTGAACCGATACGAGATAATCAGGGGAATATTGTTTGTCCCTATCAGGGTTTAAATGTGTTCACTGCTAAAGAAAAAGAATTTTTCTTCGGGAGACAGCGATTAACGGAAGATATTAAACAAAAATTAGAGAATTTTGGCGTTATTCCCATTATTGGGGCTTCAGGGAGTGGTAAATCTTCCGTGGTGTATGCGGGAGTTATGGCTTGGTTAGAAGCAGAAAAAGAAGAATGGTGTACTTTACCAACAATTAAGCCTGGAATTGAACCCTTAAGCGAGTTAAGAAGAGTTTTTAAGGATTATGTCAATTTAGATGAAGCTGAGTTACAAGAGATTATTGAAGATGAAGAGAGAGAAATGAGCAATATTCTTGAATTTTTACCCAATTCTCAGAAATATTTTCTCTTTATTGATCAATTTGAAGAAGTTTTTACCGTTTGTAGTCGAGAACAAGAAAGAAAGCGGTTTATTGACCTAATTACGCAAATTAAAGTTAAAAATAAGCATAAATTTGCCATTATTACCACAATGCGAGCAGATTTTTTAGATAACTGCTTACAGTATCAAGCTTTATATCAAATTATCCAGGATCACGCCATTTATATGCCTCCTTTAAAGGAAAAAGATATAGAAGAAATTATTATTAAACCGGCTCAACGACAAGGATATCACATAGAAAATGGTTTATTGTTGCGTTTATTGAGTGATGTAGGTAAAAAACAAGGATTTTTGCCATTATTAGAGTTTGCTTTGACCCTGTTATGGGACAAACGAGATGAAGAGAATAACGTTTTGACGTTGGATACTTATGAAAAGTTGGGACAAGGAGAGATAAGGGAACAAGGGAACAAGGAGACAAATAATACAGGTTTAACGAAAGCTTTGGATATTTATGCAGAGAAAGTTTACCATTATCAAGACCATAAGCAAGATAATCCTAAAATAGAGCGAACAGATATAGAAAAAGAGTTAATTAAGTTGATTTTTTTGCGCTTAGTCCGCACGGGTAATCAAGCAAAGGATACCAGACAACGACAACCCAAAACAACTGTCTTAAATATTGGTGGAGATGATGACCAACAGCAAAAAGTGTTAAATAAATTAATTGATGGTAAATACGGGTTAGTGTCTGGCAGATTATTAGTCACAGCGACAGATCATCAAAACAATAGCACAATTGATTTAGTCCATGAGGCGTTAATTGAAGGATGGCAACGTTTTAAACTGTGGCGCGAGGAAAATCGAGATTTACGGCAATTATCCGAAAGATTAGACGATCAACGCCAGCAATGGCTAAAAAATCCCATAGATGAAAATTTGATGATGGGAGGGTTGTTAATGCAAGTGAGACAGCAATGGGAAGAGTTACGTCCCTTTTTACTAGATCCTACCGAAGAGAAGAAATTTTACCAAAAAAGTGATGAATATGAACGAAAACGACTTGCAGAATTAGAGAATCTGAATTCAAACATTAAACAGGCAAAAAAAGAACTCGAAACTGCTCAAAAAGTTATTAACTTAGAAAGGGAAGCTGGACGAGCATTAGATAAACTCGATAAAGATCAATCTATACAAGCTTTGTTAACTGCGGTGAAAGCAGGAAAAGATTTAATTCCCCTCAAACAACCAGATAATAACTATCCTACCAGTAGTCCGATTTTGGTACTTAACATCCTTTGGTATCAACTACCGCGAAAAGTTGACTTAATTGATCATCAAGACTCGGTAATCAATGCCCAATTTAGCCCAGATGGCACTAAAATTGTCACTGCATCAAGGGATAAAACCGCCAAAGTTTGGGACATCACAGGGAAACTGATAACCACCCTCGAAGGTCATCAAAACTCGGTATGGGATGCCCAATTTAGCCCAGATGGCACTAAAATTGTCACTGCATCTGATGATAAAACCGCCAAAGTTTGGGACATCACAGGGAAACTGATAACCACCCTCGAAGGTCATCAAAACTCGGTATGGGATGCCCAATTTAGCCCAGATGGCACTAAAATTGTCACTGCATCTTATGATAAAACCGCCAAAGTTTGGGACATCACAGGGAAACTGATAACCACCCTCGAAGGTCATCAAAACTCGGTATGGGATGCCCAATTTAGCCCAGATGGCACTAAAATTGTCACTGCATCTTATGATAAAACCGCCAAAGTTTGGGACATCACAGGGAAACTGATAACCACCCTCGAAGGTCATCAAGACTCGGTAATCAATGCCCAATTTAGCCCAGATGGCACTAAAATTGTCACTGCATCTGATGATAAAACCGCCAAAGTTTGGGACATCACAGGGAAACTGATAACCACCCTCGAAGGTCATCAAAACTCGGTATGGGATGCCCAATTTAGCCCAGATGGCACTAAAATTGTCACTGCATCAAGGGATAAAACCGCCAAAGTTTGGGACATCACAGGGAAACTGATAACCACCCTCGAAGGTCATCAAGACTCGGTATGGTATGCCCAATTTAGCCCAGATGGCACTAAAATTGTCACTGCATCAAGGGATAAAACCGCCAAAGTTTGGGACATCACAGGGAAACTGATAACCACCCTCGAAGGTCATCAAAACTCGGTATGGGATGCCCAATTTAGCCCAGATGGCACTAAAATTGTCACTGCATCAAGGGATAAAACCGCCAAAGTTTGGGACATCACAGGGAAACTGATAACCACCCTCGAAAGTCATCAAAACTCGGTATGGGATGCCCAATTTAGCCGAGATGGCACTAAAATTGTCACTGCATCTGATGATAAAACCGCCAAAGTTTGGCCAGTCCATACCCTAGAGGAGTTAGTCAGTTGGGGGTGTGAGTGGTTAAACGGGAATTTACCCAGTGAAGAAATGGAAAGGGAATATAAGGAAATATGTAAAAGTTAGGAATTATAGTTGTTTCTAATACTCACATCTTGCATCTTGTTTAAAATTGGCTAGTAGTGAAAGGGTGTAGGGTGTAGGGTGTAGGGTGTAGGGGTTTATTTTGACTCTAACTGTCTTAGAATTGATTGTTTTTGTTTTTCTATTGAGTTTATTTGTACTGATGCAAGATGTCAGTAATAAGTTTTAGATCGAAGAGTGTGAGCATCCTGCTCACTAGCTAGAAAATAACAATTACAATATGGAGATTCCTCGTACCTCGGAATGACAATTATTAATCAAGCTTGAAACTTCTTAAAAACTCATTTACTGTGATAATTTCGATATTTTGAAAGGGATTTAATACTAATAAATCTTTATCTCCCGTGATAATAAAATTAGCATCTCCATTAACAGCAACTTCAAGAAACTTGTTATCTTTTGGATCTCGACAGATGTTTATTTTTTCGATAATAGTGATTATTTCTGCCTCAAGTTGGAGTTGCATCATAAATTGATTTCTAATTTGATAAGATACATATTTATTAAATTTAGGACGTTGTAAAATTTCTTGTAATTCTTGTAACGTACTCTCTGAAAATAAAGTATTTCCTAAGCTTCTAATTTTTTTAAATGCTTGATCTGCTGGAGATTTTTCAATCAGAATACTACTCACTAAAACATTAGTATCAATGACGAATCTAAATCTATTCATTATTGAGAATATTGTCTAAAATTTCTTGAGTTAATCCATTATTTTTTGCTTGAGTTTGCATTTCTTTAATAATGTCATCGAGACTCTTATTATTTATCATCTGCTTAAGTAAATCATTGATAATGGTTTGCATCTTCTGTTGTTTATCTATTTCAGCTTCTCGATAAGCTTGGGCAATTTCATTATCAACTTCAATGGTTATTTTTTCCATTTTGATCTCATCATCGAATTTAGGTCTATGAGCATTATAAGCAAAAGAAGACTTACCCTAGTCAGGTTGTCTTCTTTTGTTATTTTTTCTAAACTAAAACTGGACGTTCTGCCCAACGAGCAACATTATTTAAGATAGCTGTAGGGTTGTCAAACACATCCATAAAAATTTGATGGTAATAACATTCTTCTGCCGATCGCAAATTAATGTGATCATGTTCTTTTTGATAAGCTTGTGCCTGTTCTTCGCTCATCACATCTTTTAAGGTATCTACTAATAGATCCACCGTGCCACTGCCTTCGTCAAATTGTTCTTTTTTGCGCCAAACAATTTCTTCGGGTAAGATATCTTCAAAGGCTTTTCTTAAAATCCATTTCTCTACGGGTGGGTTGCCTCTCAGTTTAAGATGCGCCGGAATTTTTTGACCTAACTCGATCATTTTCAGGTCTAAAAAGGGGACTCTTCCCTCAATAGAATGGGCCATGGTCAAGCGATCAACCCGTTGTAAATTAATATTGTGTAAACTGGAAACCGATCGCCTTAATTCTGTGTGTAAAATGTCATCACTGGGAATATCTTTGTAGTAGGTATAACCGGCAAACAGTTCGTCAGCCCCTTCTCCTGTAAGAATCACTTTTACATATTGTGCCGCTAAACGAGAGGTGAAGTAACAGGGAATAGCACTTCTAACTAAGTCTTGATCAAAAGATTCTAGGGCATAAATAATCTCAGGCAATTTAGCGATCGCTTCTTCTGGGCTAATTAAATATTGATGGTGAATGGTTCCTAAATAATCCGAAACCAGTCGGGCTGCTTTAATATCTTTACTCCCTTCTACCCCCACCGAAAACGTATGTAATTCGGATTTATGTTTTTTAGCGATCGCTGCAATAATACTACTATCTAATCCCCCCGAAAGAAACGCACCCAAAGGTACATCAGCCATCAACCTTTTAACGACTGAAGCTTCTACGGTTTCTTGGATGTCTTTAACAATATCATCTATATCAGCATCCATTTCTGGGGGAATATCCGGTAAATTATAATAGGTTGAAAATCCCGTTTCTGAAGAGAAGAACGTACCGGGGGGAAATTCCTTGACATCTTCACAAAATTTAGTAATCGCTTTTAGTTCTGAGGCAAACCAAAAATTACCATCTTTTTCACTGTAATATAAAGGCTTAATACCAATGGGATCACGAGCAGCAATAAATTTATGATTATCAATAATAGCAAAACTAAACATCCCATCCAATTCAGGGATAGCCGTTATATTTTTGTCGTCATATAAATGTAAAATCGCTTCAGTATCGCTTTTAGTAACAAATTGATATTTTGACTCTAAATCTGAAAAAAGTTGAGGATAATTGTAAATTTCTCCATTACCGATAATCGCTTTTTTCCCATCTCCATAAATGGGTTGATTTCCTCCTTCTACATCCATAATACTGAGTCGTTGATGGCCTAAAATTCCCGAACCATCCGGAACCACAAAAATACCATTAGCATCGGGTCCGCGATGAATGATACTTTCCATCATTGCCTCAATATTACTCTGACTGGTTTTTCCCCAAATCCCAGCAATCCCACACATAAGCTCTCTTGGTTAATTATCCAATAATTATATTTTGAATTCTATTGTACTAGACTCACCAAAATAGACTGTTTTTGTTTTGACTTTCTTCATTTTTAGAGACCTTTGGGAACAGGAAATAGGGAACAGCTTGATTCAAGTAATTTTAGGGGTCAATCGGATTAAACCCCTAATAATAACTAGGACAGCGCGGTAGACATAACCCACCAGTTACCAAAGGCTTAAAACCTTAACTTAGCATACTTTTGCCTTTTGCCTTCTACCTTTTGCCTTCCGCGTAGCGGCCCTAGGGTTCTTCCCCTGGTTCTAAAATGCGTTGAAATAAATAACCTGTTCCCCTAGCGGTTAAAATTAATTCAGGATTACTGGGATCATCTTCTAGCTTTGCCCTTAAACGAGATATATGTACATCGACTACCCTGGTATCCACATGACGTTCAGGAGTATAACCCCAAACCTCTTGTAGGATTTCCGAACGAGAAAAGGGTTCCCCCGAACGACTCACTAATAACTCTAATAAGCTAAATTCCATCCCTGTCAGACGAATACGTTCATCACCTTTATAAACTTGACGTTTATTGGTATCAATTTTAATTGAAGCAATAGAAATTACCCCAGAACTAGGAATCCCGGGTGCGCCATTTTTTTCAACCCGTCGGAGAACCGAACGAATTCTTGCTTCTAACTCTTTAGGAGAAAAGGGTTTGACCACATAATCATCAGCCCCTAATTCTAACCCTGTAATGCGGTCTGCAACATCTCCTAAAGCGGTTAACATGATAATAGGAATGTCTGACTCTTTGCGTAACTCTTGACAGACTCCGTAACCGTCTAACTTCGGCATCATCACATCTAATACCACTAAGTCAGGAATGGCTTCGTGAAAGATGTCTAACGCTTCTTCCCCGTCGGCCGCCGTAACGACATCATAGCCAATCATAGAAAGACGGGTTTCGAGAATACGACGAATGCTGGCTTCGTCATCCACGACTAAAATTTTCTCTTTATGTGTTTCCAATGTTGCCCACGCTCCCTAATACTAAGTAAAATTGCTAATCTTTAAGTTAAATGGTTTCCCATTGATCTCTCTAAGATCCAGAATATCCCTTTTTTACGATTCTTAAGCCTAAATTCTTGCTTTAGAATCTAAACATTATCTGAGTTTAAAGAGGACTCTTCTCTTAATACTCCTTATCATTTTCTAGGGTTTTTTTCCCAATATCCAGTATTTTTTTAATTTTTTTAACGTTTCTTTAAATTTCATTATGGCTAAAACACGAATTGTTTATGTTTGTAGTGCTTGTGGCGCAGAGTCAGTTCAGTGGTTTGGGAAGTGTGAGGCTTGTCAAGCCTACGGAACTTTAGAAGAACAAATGGTCAACACATCATCCTCTCCTGTGGGAGTGGCTAGGGGGGGATGGCAATCGAACACCCGTAGTGATCATCGTGCTACGGTTGCCCCAAAACCCCGTATCTCTGTCTCTTTTAATGATATCACCGAAGAAGAACAAGCCCGCTTTCAATCCGGTTATGGGGAATTAGATCGGGTGTTAGGGGGTGGTGTGGTTCCTGGTTCTTTAGTGTTGATCGGGGGAGATCCCGGTATTGGTAAATCAACGTTATTATTACAAACCGCTAACCAATTATCCCAAAGATTACCCCGTATTTTATACGTTTCGGCCGAAGAATCTGGTCAACAAATTAAGTTAAGGGCTTCTCGTTTAGGAGTGGCAGAAGCTAGTAGTGTTACGGAATCTAAAAAAGCAGAAACCAATGGCAAAAATGGCAACGGGAAAGTTACTAAAAAGAAAAAAGATGACCCCGATAAAGCCAACCTATTTATTCTCCCAGAAACGGACTTAGAAGAGATATTAAGAGAGTTAGAATCTTTGCAACCCCAAGTGGCTATTATTGATAGTATTCAAACCCTATACTTTGCTGCGTTGACCTCTGCGCCGGGTTCAGTGGCCCAGGTTAGAGAATGTACCTCGGCTTTAATGCAAGTGGCTAAACGGGATAATATTACCCTGTTTATAGTGGGTCACGTGACCAAAGAAGGGGCGATCGCAGGACCTAGGGTATTAGAACATTTAGTGGACACAGTCCTCTATTTTGAAGGCGATCGCTATGCCTCCCATCGTCTGCTGCGATCGGTTAAAAATCGCTTCGGGGCCACCCATGAAATCGGTATTTTTGAAATGGCAGAACATGGGTTAGTTGAGGTAGATAACCCCTCAGAATTATTCTTAGGCAACCGAGATGAGTTTGTCCCCGGAACCGCTACCGTGGTGGCCTGTGAAGGAACCCGTCCCATTGTAGTAGAGTTACAAGCGTTAGTCAGTCCCACTAGCTATGCGTCCCCTCGTCGTTCCACCACGGGAGTAGAATATAGTCGCTTACAACAAATTTTAGCAGTGTTAGAGAAAAGGGTCGGCATTCCTTTGTCTAAATTAGACGCTTATGTGGCTTCTGCGGGGGGGTTAGGAGTAGAAGAACCGGCTGCTGATTTAGGAGTGGCCATCGCGGTTGTAGCTAGTTTTAGGGATAGGGTAGTGGACCCTAGAACCGTATTAATTGGAGAAGTGGGGTTAGGAGGACAAGTTCGGTTAGTCTCCCAGATGGAATTGCGGTTAAAAGAAGCTGCTAAGTTAGGTTTTCAAAGGGCGATCGTTCCCAAAGGACAGAGTTTTGCTGATGATATTGGCATAGAAATTATCCCGGTGGGTAAGGTGATTGATGCCATTATTGCTGCCATTCCTCCCCAACAAAAGTTTGGTAAAGATTTAGATGATTTGAGAGATGAGGAAATTGAAGATGAGAATTTTTAAACTTTTATCGAGAAGTTAATTTATGTCTAATAATCGCTCTACAAATAACCATAATTCTACCATTGAGACCATTAGTCATTTTATCGAATCGGCTAGAAACCAAGGTATATCCGATGAAATGATTTATAAACTTTTAAAAAATAAAGGATGGTCTACCCAAGATATTGACTTAGCCTTTACCCATGCTTTTGAAAAAATTATTGGAGTTACTATTCCAGTTCCTAACCAACTTCGGGGAGAATCGGCCAAAGAAACGTTCTTGTATTTACTCTCATTTGTTACTTTGGGGATTTGGAGTCAAGCATTAGGTAGTGTTGGTTTTATTGCGGTTAATTATCTGATTGATGATCCTTTGGATCGTTCTCGATGGTTTAGTAATTTAGCTTCCAATTTAGCACGATTAATTATCGTTTATCCCGTTTATTTACTGTTAATGAAAGTAATTTTTTCTAATTTAGCAGAACAGTCACAAAATTATCAATCAGGGATTAGAAAATGGTTGACTTATATTGCCTTGTTTATCACTGCTTTAATTGTCATTGGTGATTTAGTCTGGTTTCTCACCTCTTTATTAACAGGATCATTAACCTTAGGATTTCTTTTCAAATCAATCATTGTTTTATTAATTGCCGGTAGTATTTTTTGTTATTACCTACTTTGGTTAAGAAAGGAGGTAATTACCTCATGAAATCCCTTAATCGTTTTTTTCTTGGCTTATCGATTTTTGCGGTTACTATTGGTATTGTTACTGGATTTTGGTTATTAGGTTCACCTCAGTTACAGCGAACTTTAAAAGCCGATCAAAGAAGAGTAGAAAACCTACATGAAATTGCTCAATTTCTGTATCGAGAAACCACTGATAGTAACAATAATTCAGATATCCCTCAGTCTCTTCCTGAGAGGGGTTATACTTCTGATCCAATTACACAACAATCCTATGACTATAATATTATTGAGGGAACTGAGTATCAACTGTGTGCTAACTTTGAAACCGATAGTCAAAACAATCGAAAAAAAGACGACTTTTATCGAAGACTGAACCCCTTTTGGGATCATCCCCAAGGAAGACATTGTTATACTTTAAATGCTGAAGACAGTCCCCCCAACCTGTATGATTATAGTCGTTATTAATGACTATAAGATTCAATATTAAAGGGTACTCGAATCTAAACTTTGGGCTGCTTCGGGAGATAGGGGTAAATGTAAGCCACACTCTTGTTTAACCCCATGAAAACGACTATCCCGTTCGCTCTCATCATCAGCAGTAACCGGACGGCTAGAATGCCAATCTCCTACAGTAACATAGCCTTTATCAAAATAGGGATGATAGGGTAAATCCTGTGCCGTTAAATAGTGATAAATATCGCGAGCATTCCAAGTTAAAATGGGATAAACTTTATATTGATCCCCTTGTAATTCAACTCGTTCTAAGGACTTTCTATGTTCCGTTTGTTGACGACGTAACCCCGCTAACCAAGCAGTTGCTTGAAGTTCTTTCAAGGCCCGTTGCATCGGTTCTACCTTACGGATATAGTCGTAACGATTCAGGGACTCTAAATCGTGTTGGTGCCAGAGTTTCCCATAAAGTGCCTCCATTCTAGCAGGGGTTAAGGGAGATTGATAAACCTTTAAATTGAGTTGGAGACGTTGGGTTAATTCGTCAGCAAAGCGATAGGTTTCAGCAGGAAGATAGCCGGTATCCACCCAAATAACGGGAATATCTGGCACGACTTGGGTGACTAAATGCAACATCACTGCTGCTTGAATACCGAAACTGGTACTCATCACTAATCCTTCTCCAAAGGTATCCCTAGCCCATTCTACAACTTGATGAGCGTTCGCATTTTCTAGGGTTTGGTTAACTTCATCTAAGGATAATTCAGGTTTATAAGGTTGATGGGTCTGAGTCGTGTAGTGATGTTCAGAAACCTGATGATTATCTACATGGGAGTTGACGAGATGTAGATTAGATTGGGGCATAAGGTAACGTTTCCCTTGTGTTCAGTAATCGTGCTTTGAGTGAGTGACGGCACAATAAGCATAATTATCTTCGCCATCTTACTCTCATTGTATCGTGATTAATTCCTAGAAATTGTATCAATTGCGATGATCATCTTAAGTTTATCCTTAAATTTGAGTCAGGGGTTAAATTTAGCTATGTTGTGTGACTGTATAATAGGATTTGAGTTTAGGATAAGAAAATAAAAAATAGTCAATAATAAATTGATCCATTTTTAAGTGAAGATAAAACAATGTTATTAGAGTTAAAACGCTTTGAAATACTCCCAGGAGAAAGAATTCTACTAAAAAATGTTACTTGGGATGAATTTGAACAAATTTTAGAAGAATTAGGAGAACATCGAGCAAGCAAAATTGCTTATCATCATCATATTTTAGAAATTATGAATCCGTTACCTGAACATGAACGAAATAAAGAAATTATTAGTGATTTAATTAAAATACTTTTAGAAGAATTAGAAATTGAATTTTGTTCTTTAGGTTCAACGACATTTAAAAATAAATTGATGCAGCAAGGAATTGAACCTGATAATTGCTTTTATATTGAAAATGAAGCCAAAATAAGAGGAAAAGATCGGTTAGATTTAACGATTGATCCCCCTCCTGATCTTGCTTTAGAAATTGATGTAACTTCCCGTACTCATCGAGAGATATATTCTATTTTAGGAGTCCCTGAATTATGGCGATTTGAAAAAGGAGAATTACAAATTAATGTTTTAGCAAATAATAATTATAAAGAAGTGGAATATAGTCCCCATTTCCCTGATTTTCCACTTAAAGAAGTTACTCCACAATATTTAAAACAAGTAAAAACAGTGGGACGAAATAAAACAATCAAAGCTTTTAGAAAATGGATTAATGAACAAATAAAAAACCTATAACCTAAGTTCGGAATATAGTTTTGATAACTGTTCACTGTTCACTAATAATTGAAATACCATTACTAGATAATTGAGTGACCCAAAATTCTAAGTTAGGATCTTCAATTTTCTGTCTTGCTATTTTTTTGATGGTTTCTGCTTCAGTTTGTGATTGACATAAAGTAAATACAGTGGGACCTGATCCCGACATCATCGTACCTAAGCCGCCTGCTTGTTGTAAAATGTCTCTTAATTGAGCAACTTGGGGATATTCAGGTAAGACAACTTTTTCTAAATCATTGTGTAATAATTGTCCTATTTTTTTTCCATCTTTGTCACTAATCGCTTGTACAAATGATCCCGAATGAAGTTGAGACGTTCGAGACTGAATTCCTGCTATATCATTAATATAAGTATGGCCAAATTGTTGCTTATAGGTTTGATAGGCCCAAGGGGTAGAAACCCCAAGATTATTATATTTAGCAAGAACAAGCCATAAACTGTCTAAATCTTGAATCGAATCTAATTTTTCCCCTCTTCCTGTTGCGATCGCCGTTCCTCCCCTCACACAAAAAGGAACATCTGAGCCTAATTTTTCTCCTAACTGTTGTAACTGGGGTATAGTTAACCCTAATTCCCATAATAAATTTAACCCTAATAAAACCGCAGCCCCATCCGTTGATCCTCCAGCTAATCCGGCAGCGACGGGAATTTGCTTATCAATGGTAATATCAACGCCGCCATAATTCGCAAAGCGTTCGGGAAATTGATCCACCATTAATTGAGCAGCACGATAAGCAATATTAGTCTGATTCAGGGGAACTAAAGGATGATTACAATGTAAATTAATGGCTTGAGTTCCATTAGAGCGAAGTTCAATGCGATCGCTTAAGGCAATACTTTGTAAAATCATCACTAACTCGTGATAACCATCGGGGCGATCGCCGACAATTTCTAGATATAAATTAATTTTAGCAGGGGCAATTAATTGATAGGTTCGCATATTTAATTCCTGGGATATTGAATCATTTTAACCTTTGTGGGATAGCACCAAAAAAAGCAAAAAACTTCTGACTTCTAACTTCTAACTTCTGACTTCATCAACTAGCCCCCGCTTTTTTTAACAATTCGATAACATCAGGATAGTTATTATATTGGGCTAAGGACAAAGCTGTATAACCACTGTTATTTTTTTCATCTAAATTAACATTTCCTGTTTCTAATAAGACCTTAACCACATCCACATAACCCCGATGAGATCCCCACATTAAAGCTGTTGCCCCGGTTTGATCTTTTAAGTCAACATCAGCCCCGGTTTGCAGTAACAACTGTATCAGCGTAATATTGCCTTCATCCGCTGCCTTCATCAATCCTGTGCGTCCATTGGGTAATCTAGTGTTAGGATCGGCTCCTCCATTCAATAAAACTTGAATAATCTCCAAATTACCGTTAGCGATCGCCAAAGTTAAAGGAGTCTCACCGTAATTTTTTCGATTGGGATCAGCACCGTACTGTAATAATTCTTGCACAATGTCGCTATGTCCCTGCACCACCGCTAAAATCAGAGGAGTATCCCCGAATTGATTAGCTAAATGAACATTAGCCTCTCCTGCTAATAATGCCCTCACAGCCTCTAAATGCCCTTCTACGGTGGCATAATGCAAAGGAGTCTCTCCCTCCTCATCTCGTTGATTAACCGCTTCTCCTGCTGCTAATAGGGCTTGAATAATGGCTGTTTGACCCTCAGAAGCGGCTAAGGATAATAAGGTTTCTCCTTCCCCATCGGGGGTGTTGATGTCCGTCTCAGGGATTAATAACCTTTGAAAGACCCTTAAACTACCACAACGAATGGCAAACATCAAAGCTTGTCGGTGAGTGAGTTCGGTTTCTGTATCAGGAAGTAAGTCAATGACTTCGGGATGATCTCCTTTAATGGCTAATTTCAAGGCCGTATCACCCTGTTTATTGCGGTGAGCAACGTCGGCCCCCGCCGCCATAAGATGGGTGACAATCTGTGTATGTCCTTTATAGGCAGCGATCATCAAGGCTGTGTTGCCATCATCATTGGTTTGGTTAACTTGTGCCTGGGCTAGGATCAAATCTTGGGAAATTTCAACTCGATTCGCGGCCACAGCAAACATTAAGGCCGTTAAACCAGAGAACGGTCGTTGTTGATTAACATTTGCCCCTGCTGATAATAGGCACTGTACAACCTCTCGATGTCCCCGTTGGGACGCATACATCAAGGCACTGGTGTTTTGTAAATCTGTCCCATTGACGTGGGCTCCTTGTGCTAATAAGGTTTCTACAGTTTGACAGTCTCCTTGTCGGGCTGCGTTAACCAATTGGAAATCAAGCGGTGAAACCATACAACCCTTTCCTAAGAATTAGGGGTCGAGAAAGGAGTCACCTCCTTCCCCTCCCATTCCAAACCGTACATGGGTAGAGTCGAGGGAAGCTATCATGCTTCGCCCCTCTCTGTGAAATCCGAGCGTGCAGATTTCCCTGCACTCGGCTTCCGAAAACCTTGGTCTTTCCGTCCTTTGCTCATGTGGATATAATGGTGACAACTGCTATGGATTGCTAAGAGGTTCTTAGGTTTCCAATTGTTGTGGTTGCCGTCGATGTGGTGTAATTCTACTTTTTCATCATCGATGAATTTCAGACCACAATGACCACATGAATGGTTTTGTCGGCGAAGTGTTTTTGCTGTACTTCCATCGTAGAGGACACTGTTTCTCTTTGACCAGTAGTTTATATCTCCGTCGTAGGGTGATTTAGTCCCTTTGACGTTGGCAAAACTGTTCTCCGAGTAACTAATGTTTGGAAAGGCTCTTTTAATCAATTCTATTGCTTGGTATCGGTTGATGGTCTTTTGTTTTTTGAACTTTTTGAAGGTTCTTCGACTCAAGTGCCATAGGCTAAACCTAGAACCGTCCATTTTGCAATATTTATGGTAGTTGCGCCATCCTCTTACGATGGGAGCGAGTTTAATTGTTTTTACCTTCGCCCCATAATTAGAGTTGTTGACGATGTGTTTGACTTTATCACGGAATGCTTTGAAGTTTTCCACTGAGGGAATGCTTTTAAATTTTCCGTTGTGTTTCTGGACATAGAAATGCCATCCTAGGAAGTCAAATCCATCTATCGAGGCTGTTACTTTAGTTTTCTTCTGGCTAATTTCCATTCCTCTTTGAGCGAGAAATTCCTCTACTTGGGCAAGTATTGATTCCGCATCATCTTCTGGTTTGAGAACATACACCATATCATCAGCATATCTGACACATTTGGAATAAGTTATGCCCCTGCTTCTAAATTCCCCGATTTTTTCGATGCCATTGAGAGCGATATTTGCCAATAAAGGTGAACAAACACCTCCCTGTGGTACTCCTTGATTGGGAAATTCTGGGTTAACTCCTGCCTTAAGACATTTGCGTAACCCTTTGATGACAGATTCGGGAGCAATCACTTGTTCTAATATAGTTTGGTGTGATATGCGGTCGAAGCATTTGCTGATATCAAGTTCAAGAACTCTTTTATCAATTCCATTAGTGCTTTTTCTGAGATGTAGAAACAGGGCTTTTTGTGCGTCGTGTGCGCTTCGCCCTGGTCTAAACCCGTAGCTCCTGGGATGGAATGTTGCTTCATGGGCTGGTTCTAGAGCGTATTTGACAAGACATTGCCATGCTCTGTCGGCGATGGTTGGGACTTTTAGGATTCGTTTGGTTCCGTCCTTTTTGGGGATGGGGATTTCTCGTAATCCTTGATGTTTCCAGGTCTTTGTCTTGAGTTTCAGGGTTTCTTCTAACTCAAATCGTTCTTTGAACGTCAAAGCCTTTTTCCCATCTATCCCTGCGGTTTTACGACCCTGATTTAATTGGGTCACTTGCCTGATAGCCAGCATTCTAGCTGCGTAGGAGGAGAGAACTAACTTCTGAATTCTTTTAGCTTTAGCCTTGTCTCCTTCTCTAATTGCTTTAAATATTCTCTTTTGAAGTCGAAAGAGTGTCTTCTGGAGTTGCTTCCATCGGATGTCTTTCCAATCATCGCTATAACTGGTGTTATGCGTCATAATCCCTGTCCTTCAATTATCGAACATTTTCTGGTTTCCTTTTGGCAATTACGCCTCATCCTACCCTCTGCTTGGTTTTCCGATGCTCGTCCATCCTATCTGGGTTTGGATATCCCCCAGAACCAAGTATCAGAGTTTTTATTCGTTCCGATAGTCAGATTGGCTGATGTTTTAGGGTGATTCACTTTGCCTGTTACCTTCTCGGAGAAGCAGTTATCAACTCTAATAACACTGCGAGAGTTAATGGTAACGGAGTCCACATTGGTTATTCAGATTGTGGCTCAAGGGTAAGGCACTTTTCTAGAATCTGTTTACCCATGACATCTCCCTATTAGCGGTAGTGTGCCTAATCTGTTTTGGCTCTAATTCCGCCCTGATGCACGCTTTGCTCTGTAAGATTCCGAGCTTACTCGGCAGTGCCAGATGAGGAGTCATCTTTCTCTTAGATGGTGGGACTTTAACCCACATCCAACTATCAGTTCAGGTTACATACGGTTTTCTCCCCGTCATCGCCTGGAAGCTCTACTTCTCTGTTCTCCAGAGCTTCGCAGCTTCAACGAATCGCACGGTAGAGTCGAGGGAAGCTATCATGCTTCGCCCCTCTCTGTGAAATCCGAGCGTGCGGGTTTCCCTGCACTCGGCTTCCGAAAACCTTGGTCTTTCCGTCCTTTGCTCATGTGAGTATAATGATGACAACTGTTATGGATTGCTAAGAGGTTCTTAGGTCTCCAATTGTTGTGGTTGCCGTCGATGTGGTGCAATTCTACTTTTTCATCGTCGATGAATTTCAGACCACAATAACCACATGAATGGTTTTGTCGGCGAAGCGTTTTTGCTGTACTTCCATCGTAGAGGACACTGTTTCTCTTTGACCAGTAGTTTATATCTCCGTCGTAGGGTGATTTGGTCCCTTTGACGTTGGCAAAACTGTTTTCAGAGTAGCTAATGTTTGGAAAGGCTCTTTTAACCAATTCTATTGCTTGGTATCGGTTGATGGTCTTTTGTTTTTTGAACTTTTTAAAGGTTCTCTGACTTAAGTGCCATAGGCTAAACCTTGAGCCGTCCATTTTGCAATATTTATGGTAGTTGCGCCCATCCTCTTACAATGGGAGCGAGTTTGATTGTTTTTACCTTCGCCCCATAATTAGAGTTGTTGACGATGTGTTTGACTTTATCACGGAATGCTTTGAAATTTTCCACTGAGGGAATGCTTTTAAATTTTCCGTTGTGTTTCTGGACATAGAAATGCCATCCTAGGAAGTCAA